>JAJDTT010000116.1 GCA_022827025.1 Acidobacteriota bacterium | reverse complement strand
ATCTGGATGCAGGATGCAGACAGCAGTTCGAAGGACAAGTCCATGATCTACCTGGACGGAATGGAGCCACGGCACCGATGGCAGTCCTTCGATCGATTTCAGGAGCGGTACGAACATCCGCTGTGGAAGAGATACTTGACCGAGGGAATCCGCCGAGGACATGGTGGAACCGACTTTCTGGAGCTCCGGGCCTTCAAGGAATGCATCAAGCGGAAGATCGACCCTCCCATCGACGTCTACGACATGGCGGCCTGGATGGCGATCTCACCCCTCTCCGAACAATCGATCCGGCGCTCGAGCGCACCGGTGGACTTCCCGGATTTCACCCAGGGCAAGTGGATGAGCAATCCGCCTTTGTTCGGGGTTACGTAAGCGTACTGAGCCGGAAGCAGCGGCGCGCCCGATCCCGGCAGGACGCACCTCCCGAGGTTTTCGTGGATTCTGCCACTATCGAAATCTCATGGAGTAGAGATCCGCGTCCTTCATGACGAAGCGCAGCCGAACCGGCTTCCCCGAGAGCTGCCCCAGATCTGGCTGTCCTTCCCACGTGACCGGACGTTCGATTTCGTCCCCGATGATCTCCCGGCAATCGGCCAGAGAGAATCCGGGGACGGGGCGGCCTTCCATGTCCTGGACCTCCACCCGAAGACTTCCGGCGGCGCTGGTGGCGTAGTTGATCACCAGACTGTCTCCGGAGAAGACCAGGGGCCGGGTGAGCATCTCGCCTCCCTGGTAGGGAGCCCGGACCGAGCCGAATCCGTCCAGGCGCAGGGTCAAGCGCTCGATGTGCCAGGAAGGTTGGGCGTAGTGCCGCATGACGAAGAACGACATCTCCGCGGGTCCGGTCTGCACCACTCCCCGGAGAGGATAGTTGGTCCGGGAGACCCAGTTCTCCGGTCCCGGTCCAGGCCGCACCAGGGCCTCCACGAAGGTCCGGTCGAACCGGGTGGTCCCGGGCCGGGTCGTCAAGAGGACCCCGTCGGAACAGTCTTCGTAGTAGTCATGGCCCCCTTGTGACGCCACCTGCATCCGGCCCAACTGGGCGTCGGTCACGACGCGCCGGCCCCTCATGAAACGGGCGGCCAGACCCACGTAGAGATGGGGGGCTCGAAAGTAGGGCTCGGTGTTGTTGTTGTACAAGTGATCGGAGGGCGCCAGGGTCCCGGTATCGCTGTAGGTCATCCCCTTCGGCTCGGACCAGTGGATCAGATCCCGGGAGGTGGCCCGCTGAATGGATCGGAGTCCTGCCCGAGAAGAGCCGGTTGGCCCATCGACCATGTAGCGGAAGTAGCAGACGTAGAGTCCCTCCGTCTGCGACCAGAAGACGTAGTTGGAGGCATCGAAGGCGTTGCGGATTCCGGTCGCGATGATGGGCTCCTCGCGTAGACGTCTCCACCGGAACCAGTCTTTGGAACCGTACAGGTAGACGTGCATGAGGAATGGTTCCTTGGACTGGAGGATGACGCGGATCGCCTTCACACGCTCGGCGTCCGGCACCCCGGGGCGGGCGTCGACGAAGGGAAAAAGGTAGTGGACCGGGTGGCGACCGGTCTCGTCGAATACGGCCACCATGTTGTTCTCCCGGCTGCCATCCACCTCCAGCAGCCCCAGGCTGGGTTTCTCCCAGCGGACCCCGTCGCGGCTCTCGGCGTAGCAGAGGGCGACGGATCCGCCTGCGGACCATCCCCGGTAGAACATGCGAAAGACGTCGCCGTCGTGGATCACCTGGTAAGCGAAGTTGAAGGGACCCTCCCAAGGCCGATCCGCCTTCAGGACCGTTCCCGCCGGCCGGGGGCGTCCCATCACCAGGCGCGCTCCGTCCAGGCGGTCGATCAGGTAGTGATCGACGAAAAGTTCCAGCCGGGAGCCGATGTCAATGGGCTCCCCGGATTCCGCCTGCTCCGCGGGCGCCGCACCCAGAGGGAGCGCCAGGAAGGCCGCCGTGAGAGCCGAAAGTCTCATTCTCATCGTCTGTCCTCCACGTTGAAGGGGCCTGGACCGGGATTGGAGCTTCCCGACAGGCCTCGTCAGCCGCCGCGTGCCTGGGCCGCGCGAAACTGGATCGAGAAGAGATCGGCATCCTCCATCATGAAGTGCAGCCGCACGGCTTTAACCTTCAGCTTCGCGAGGTCCCCTCCGCCGTTTCCCCAGGATACGGTGCGCGCGATCTCGTCGCCGTAAATCTCGGGGCACTGTTCCAGTCCGAAGCCGTCCAGCGGTCGCCCGTCTCGGTCCAGGATGGCCACCTTGCCTCGCGGTCCCGCCCATGGCTGAAATCGGAGCCGCCCCGAGTCTCTTCCGGTTCCCGGCATCGATCTACTCCCGGTCACGCGCCCGCGACTGGCCTTCCGGCTGATAGTCGAGGTTGCGCTTGGGCATCTGGGCTCCCATCGAGCGCCGCCAGTTCTCCAAATCGCCTGCCAGCTCCCGGGTCTTCTCCGGCAGGACCGAGGCCAGATTTCGGGACTCCCCCAGATCGTCGGCCAAGTCGTAGAGTTCGTAGCAACCCAACTGATTCCAGCCCAGGTCATCGGCCAGGATCAGCACGATGTTCGGCCGCTCGAGCTTCCGGGTGCATCCGGAGGGGAATCCGGCCAGGGAAGCCGAGAGCGGGAGAAGCGGAAGCGTTTGTGCCCTGCGCGGAGCCACGGGAGACCATCCTCCACTGGTGCGGTTACCAGGGACCCTGACCATGCTACGGCTCCCGGCGCTCGAGGTCCACGTGGGGGTCGGGCCCACCAAAGCGATACGCATACAATCTTGCGCCCGGAGTCAGGTGGAAACGGAGGATTACAGCCTGGCCAGCAAACCGGGAGACGTCGCTCTCCTGCTCCCAGCGAACGAGATGGCTCGTCTGGTCCGTCTTCAACGGCACGGCCCGCTTCCGTCCGAACCCGGACAGGGGACTCCCCGTCTCGTCGCAGAGCTCCACCCGGACCGCGCCCTTCGAGGCGTCGGCATTGACGAAGAGGTGCCGTCCCCGGTATCGGAGCGGCCGGGTTTCGACCACGCCTTCGGCCGCATCCGGCTTCACCTCCAGGCTGACGTAGCCCTCCTTCCTGAGAAACGCGACGCCCATGTTGTTTGAGGGTCGTTGGAAACGGGCGTGCCACTGGAGCCATCCGGCATCGGTCATGTCGTGGCGGATGGGCGAGCCCTGGTAGTAGAGGTAGATCCGGTCCGATCCCGGAGGCTCGACGGCCTGTGCGTACAGCACCATCCCCTCGTCCCAGGCGCCTTCCCGACCTACCGGGAGGAACACGTCCTGGTCCGCCACGTGCTCCCAGCGGTAGCCGTCGCGCGAGCTGATGAGCTGGATGTCGAGCCAGGCGCTGGGCTTGTCATGGTAGGCCTCGGGTCCCAGGCTCCTCCAGCGGGGATCCGGATTCTGCTCATTGTGATAGGCGTCGGTGAATCCCACCAGGACGCTGGACTCGTCCTTGGTCCGGATGCCGTACCAGCCCAGATTGTTCTTTTCGCTCCGCTTCAGGTCCGTCAGGAGAGGGTCCTGCCAGTGGGTCAGATCCCACCCGACGCGGGCATAGACCCGGTCCTTCAACCCCTCGCCCTCGTTGGCGATCACCGTCATCTTGTCGAGGCGGGCGAAGTAGACCGGATTCTGCATGAGCGGCCGGTCGGTGGCCATGACGGCTTCCTGGCGGCGGATGCGGCTGTAGGGCCAACCCTGGTAGCCGCTCATGTTCCGCACCGGCCCCCAGGGCCAGTGGAGTCCGTCGGGGGAACGCAGGAGGATCTGCTTGAAGGTCCCCCGGTCAGACCCGTAAAGCATCTTCGCGCTGGCGCAGATGTTCCCTTCACCGGGCCGGGCCAGGGGGTCCAGGAACACGAAGAAGGACCGCTTCGGCGTGACGATGTTGTTCCGCATCGAGCCTCGATATTCCGCCAGACCCAGCTCCGGCTGCTCCCAACGAAGGCCGTCGCGGCTCACGGCATAGCACATGCTCATCTGGTCGTCGCCGCTGTTATTGGCCCGGTACCAGGTACGGAACAATTGCAGGCGGGGATCGTAGAGGGTTCCGAATTGTTGCATGGAACCGGCTTCCCAGTCCCCCTTGGCCGTCAGCAGCGGGTTGCCCGGGTAGCGCTCAGGCTGGTTCACCACCCGTTCGATCCCTTCCATTCGGGCCAGCAGAAAATCATCCAGGAACAGCTCCTTGTCGTTGCCGATCAGGATGGCGGGATCGGGCTCGAAACGGCGCGGCGCCGTTGACAGGCGGACCTCATCGATCAGGCCGTCGAAGAAGCCGGTCTGGGCGTCCGGCCCGGGACCACCGACACACAGAATGGAGCCGTCGCTTCCGGGCTCGCCCACTCCCTGGCGCTCCGCCAGTTCCATCCGCCGAAACGGACCGGACCGGCGGCCGTTGAGATGAATGCTCAGGTTGCCCTGGTCGCAGACCACCGCCACGTGGGTCCAGCGGCCGAAGGCAACCGCCTTCTCGCTCTCCATGGAGAACCGGTGGAGGCCGGCTCCGCTGGTGAAACGCACTCGCCCGTGCTCGGTGATTTCGACCTTCCAGGGAGATCTGGGGACCCATGCTGCCGAATTGACCCCTGCCAGCATGACCTGCGCCTGCCGGGCCTGGGGGAACATCCAGAACTCGATGGTGTAGCCCCTCCGGTTGTCCATGAGGACTACCGGCACTTCGACATCGGCGAAGCGGATGGGTGGACGCGTTCGGCTATGGCGGGTCTGATATTGCGGCTGGGGGAGGGGAACCAGCAGGCATTGACGGAGGCCCGGCCGGCCCACGAACTTGAGGGCTCCGCCGAAGCGTCCCTGCTGGTGCCGAGCCTCCATCCGCACGTAGACTGGATCCACCAGCAGTTTGTCGGCCACCACGACGCCTTCGTCCGGCTCGTCCAGGTGCAGCAGCAGTAAGGTCTGCTCATCCTGGCGAGGCGGACGGTCCAGAGGCGTCGAGGCAAGCGCAGGCAACACGACGGCCGTCGCCACCAAGAGTCGTTGCAGGTTTACGAACATGGGCGCCTCGCTTCCTTCGTAACGGCCCAGTCTCCTTCCCCAATCCCCAACGGCATCCCGTCTTGCCGGTCGCCGTCATCGCTGCGCCGCGAACTCAGGTCGATCTCCCCTCCCTCCTGGCGCATGCGCAAAGGAGGGCCTGGAGGTGGAATGCAATCGCGGAGAATAACGAATGCAGCTTCATCGCGACTGTCTGGTGCGCCGTGCCACCCATGGACCGGGACAGAAGGACCGTCTGGGTTTGCTGACAACTCTTCATCGGAACGCCGCGGGAAGTCAACCCTGGATGGCGAAGAGGGGCAGCGACCCTGTGGCCACGCCGGCGCCAGGGTCCAGAGAGTGGGGTCATGAAGAGCCGTCTGTTTCGGGTAGGTGTGGACTGCGGAAAAGGGGACGGAAAAGGGGACAGTCCATATTTTCGGGGGTTGTGCTTTCGCAGTAGATTAATTTCTGCCGCGCAGGCTCCTAGCCGAGAATGGAGTATCCCGACAGGTCTCGTCAGTCGGCGTCCCCCGGTCAGTCCTTCCGACCCTCAAGCCTCTCCATGACGCTCTGAAACCTCTTGGTGGTCCGCCGCTGCTCCTCGGTGCGTCGGGAGACCGGGATGGGGTTGGCTTCCAGGACATCGGATTCGACGTCGTAGAACTCTCCATTGCCATACAGCTTGTATTTCCGGTCCCGGACGAACGTGAGTTGCGAGTACTTGTCCTTGTCCCATCCCGGCCTCGGCTCGAAGTGCACGAACATCCAGTCGCGGGGACGGCCGTTCCGGCCCAGCAGGCGGTCCGCGAAACTGACGCCGTCGATCAGGGGCCGGTCCGGAAGCCGGATGCCCGCCAGTTCCGCCAACGTCGGATAGATATCCACCGAGTCGATGAGATCCTGTGAGATGACGCCGGCCGGAACGGTGCCGGGCCAACTGGCGATCATGGGCACTCGGGTCCCGGCATCGGTGGTCTTTCCCTTGCCGCCCTGGATCGTCCGGTCACCGAGCTGAGAAGAAATCCTCCGGTGGGTGCCGTTGTCGGCGTAGAACAGGACCAGAGTCCGCCGGCGCAGGCCCAGCCGGTCCAGGTTGGCGACGATCCTTCCCACCAGCTTGTCCATGTAGGCGACCATGTCGGCAAAGTAGGCCATGTCCGTTTCGTGACGCCGGGATTCCTCCTGCCATTGGGGGCTGTCCGGAGTGGGAACGAAGGGGTCGTGGGGGAGCGCCATGGGATAGTAGACAAAGAACGGAACGTCGCGGTTCCGCTCGACGAAATCGTTGATGTAGTCGACGAAGAGATCCGGCCCATACGCCCCCGTCCGCTCCCGAACCAGCTCGCCGTTGAGGTCATAGGTGGGGTCCGCGTACCGTGATCCCTTGTCTTCGGTGTGCCAAGCGTGCCAGAGCAGGTACTCGTCGAAGCCCGAATCGGCGCCTCGCATTCCGGTCCCACGTCTCTCTTCCGCCCCAGGATAGTCCACCGGATCATAGCTGTGCAGTTGCCATTTCCCGGAGATCAGCGTGCCGTATCCCGCCTCCTGCATGAGGTGGCCGAAGGTCCGCTCCCCTTGGGGCAGGATTCCGAACCCCTGCCAGTAGCGGTGCTGGTAGCGGCCCGTCATCAACTGGACACGGGTGTTGGTGCAGAGCGGCTGGGAATAGGCGTGATCGAAACGAATCCCCTGCCGTGCCAGGCGGTCCAGCATCGGTGTCGAGTAGGAGCGGCCACCGTATGCGCCCAGGGTTTCATAGCCCAGGTCGTCGGCCAGGATCAGGACGATATTGGGGCGGTCCTCCCGGGAGCCGGTCTCCACCGTGCAGGCAGAGACCGACGCGGCGATCACCATGACGAGCAGGATCAGGTGCCGGGCCTGCATGTGGAAGAACTGGCAGATACCCGGCGATTCTGTCAAGTAGAGTCTGAACCCGCATTTCTCACCAGGTCGCTATACGTACGGTGAAAAATAATCTGTTTTTGAGCATTGACGCGGATTTTTCCAAGGTTTCTCCGGCACAGACGGCGCTGGGCGCACGCCCCCTGGTGTGAAATGCGGGTTAAAGCGCCGGAAGCCCATTGACCCGGGTTCGGGCGATGGAGCAATATTGCTGAGTTGACCAAGATCCCAGACACTCCCATGACGGATTTCCTTGATCCCGGCCAATCCTCAAGGGACGGCCGGACAACGGCGGAGCAGGAACCATGACCAATCAGTGGAAGCGCCGACAATTTCTCAGCACTGCGGGCCGCGCCGCGGCGGGGTGGGTGATTCTCCGCGACAGCCGTTCGGTCTGGGGCTACCCGGCCAACGAAAAGCTCAATGTCGCCGTTGTCGGCGCAGGCGGAATGGGCGGGTGGAACCTCGTTCACATCGCAGGGGAGAACGTGGAGTTCGGCACGGGCATGAGGGTCAAGCCCGCTTCACGGCCGGAGATGACCGGGGAGAACATCGTGGCCCTCTGCGACGTGGACGAGAGGTCGGCGGCCGGCTCGACTCCCGGACGCCGGAATCCTCCAGGCGCCGCCTTCGCCCGCTATCCACAAGCGAAGAAATTCAACGATTACCGGAGGATGCTCGACGAGCTGGACCGGGAGATCGACGCCGTGGTGGTGAGCACGCCGAACCACAGTCACGCTCCGGCGAGTGTTGCGGCGATGCGGCGCGGCAAGCACGTCTACTGCGAAAAGCCGGGAGCCAATTCGGTCTTCGAGGCCCGCATGCAGGCCAAGGTGGCTGCCGAGATGCAGGTGGCCACCCAATTGGGAACCCAGATGCACGCCACGGACAACCACCGCCGCGTCGTCGAGCTGATCCGCGCCGGAGCCATCGGCGAGGTGGAGGAATGCCACATCTGGCTCCGCTCGGGACGCAGCGCCAGTGACCGCCCCACCGAGACGCCGCCCGTCCCCGAGGGGCTTCACTGGGATCTATTCCTGGGGCCGGCGCCATACCGTCCCTATCACCCCGTCTATTCCCGCGGGTGCGGCGGCAACTGGCATCGTTGGTGGGATTTCGGCTCCGGAAGTCTCGGCAACATGGGCTGCCACTACCTGACGCTGGCCTTCCGGGCTCTGAATCTTCGCTATCCGGTCTCGGTGGAGGCCGAGGGACCGAAACCTCATTCTGAGACGACTCCGGGACAGCTTCACGTCCGCTACCGGTTCCCGGCCCGCGGAGGGATGCCGCCGGTCACCCTGACCTGGACGCACGGCAGTCAACCGCCGCCGGTTTTCGCGCAAAACGACTTCCCCAAGTGGCCCTGGGGCGTCTTCGTGGGCACCGAGGGAATGCTGCTGGCAAGCTACGGGCAGCGGATGCTCTGGCCGGAGAAGAAGTTCGCGGCCTTCGAGGCGCCGGAGCCGAGCATCCCCCCGTCCATCGGTGCGGAGCTCGGCCGTCACGCTCCGTGGGTGGCTGCCTACAAGGCCCACCCGGAATGGCGGAGAACGGCTGAGGTCGGCCATCGCGCCGAGTGGATCGCCGCCTGCAAGACCGGCAGCCCGACGAGCGCAAACTTCGGCGATTCCGGCCCCATCTCGGAGGCGGTCATGCTGGGGACTCTCGCCTACCGGACCGGCGCCAAACTCGACTGGGACGCCGAAAACCTGCGGGTCACCAACTCTCCGGCGGCCAACGCGCTTCTGAAGCGGGACTACCGGCCCGGTTGGAAGTTGTGAGCTCAGACGAGACAAGAAGGGGGACATTCTGTTCCGAACCCCGGGAGAGAACGTAGATTCGAGATTCAGGTCCGCATTCGCAAACAGCCGGATGCCGATGGAGGAGGAAGAATGACCAAACAGTTGAAACGCCGACGTTTTCTCAGCACTGCGGGCCGCGCCGCGGCGGGGTTCGTGATTCTCCGCGACAGCCGTTCGGTCTGGGGCTACCCGGCCAACGAAAGGCTCAATATCGCCGCTGTGGGCGTCGGTGGCATGGGGGCGTGGAACCTGGCCCACATGGCGGGGGAGAACGTGGAATATGGGACGGGCATGAGAGTCAAGCCGGCTTCGCACCCGGAGTGGACCGGGGAGAACATCGTGGCTCTCTGTGACACGGACGAACGGTCGGCGGCGGCTTCGGCTCCGAGGCGCCGAAATCCTCCCGGGCACGCCCTCGCCCGCTATCGGCAAGCGAAGAAATTCCACGATTACCGGCAGATGCTCGACGAGTTGGACCAGGAGATCGACGCCGTGGTGGTGAGCACTCCGGACCACACCCATGCTCCGGCCAGTGTTACGGCCATGCGGCGCGGCAAGCACGTGTACAGCGAGAAGCCGGGAGCCATCTCGGTCTTCGAAGCCCGCATGCTCGCCAAGGTGGCCGCCGAGAAACAGGTGGCAACCCAATTGGGCATGCAGATCCACGCCTCGGGCAACTACCGCCGCATCGTCGAGCTGGTCCGCGGCGGAGCCATCGGCACGGTGAAGAGTTGCCATATCTGGGTTCGCTCGGGACGCAAGCCGATGGACCGTCCGACGGAGACTCCACCCGTCCCCAAGGGGCTTCATTGGGACCTTTTCCTGGGGGCGGCTCCCTACCGCGCCTATCACCCCACCTATTCCCGCGGTTGCGGCGGCAACTGGCAGGGCTGGTGGGATTTCGGCACCGGCAGTCTGGGCAACGCCGCCACCCATTACTTCAACTTGCCCTTCTGGGCTCTGAAACTCCGCTATCCCATCTCGGTGGAGGCGGAGGGTCCGCCACCGCATCCCGAGATGGTTCCCGAGCGGCTCCATGTCCGTTACCGGTTTCCGGCCCGGGGCGAGATGCCGCCGGTGACCCTGACCTGGACGCAAGGCAGTCAACCGCCGCCGGTTTTCGCGGAAAACGATTTCCCCGACTGGCCCTGGGGCGTCTTCGTGGGAACCGAAGGAATGCTGCTGGTGAACTACCCGAAGCGGATGCTTTGGCCTGCGGAGAAGTACGCGGGCTTCGTGCCGCCCAAGCCGAGCATCCCCCCGTCCATCGGCGCGGAACTCGGCCTTCGCCCGGAGTGGATGGCCGCCTACAAGCACCACGAAGCCTGGCGCCGAACGTCTGAGGTCGGCCATCGCGCCGAGTGGATTGCCGCTTGCAAGACCGGGAGTCCGACGAACTGCCACTTCGGCTATTCCGGCCCCATTTCGGAGGCGGTCAACCTGGGCGCCGTTGCCTACCGCGCCGGAGTCAAGCTCGACTGGGACGCGGAAAACCTGCGGGTCGCCAACTCTGCGGAGGCCAATGCGCTGCTCCGAAAGGAATACCGTTCCGGCTGGACGTTGTAATCTCCCGCTTCATTGAAACTTCCAATCCCCGATGACCGTAGGGGCACCCCTTGTGGGTGCCCTGCGGGGTCGCATCGTTCCCCGGCGGAGTCGCCGCTCCACGTCGCCACGCCCGGCGCCCGGAAGGACGCCGGTCCCAGTCGGCGCCGAGGACGACGCCGCTCCAGACGCCGCTCCGGACGCCGATCCCAGTCGGCGACTAGAAAGTCGCCGCTCCACCCCCCCGGTCCGGAAGTGCCCGAGCAATGGTCGGCGGACGGTGGTGGCGCCGTTCAGGGGGAGGGCGACCACAAGGGTCGCCCCTACGAGTCGTTCGACAGCGGCAACGCGGTGGGTGGGCGCCGCTGATGGACAATCCCCCCGCCCAGTTTCTCGCGGGATCATGCCGGAGGCCCGGAGGGTCGACTTCCAGACGCCCACTGGAACGGCGGTTTCTAGCCGCCCTGACAGACTA
>JAJDTT010000226.1 GCA_022827025.1 Acidobacteriota bacterium | reverse complement strand
TCGAGAGTCAGGGACCGGTCCGGGTGGGCCTCATCGGCGCCGGCAAGTTCGGATCCATGTTCCTGTCCCAGGTACCGTCGACCCGGGGTCTCGTGGTTCCGGTCATCGCGGACCTGGACCCGGACCGGGCCCGCCGGACCTGTCTGGCGGTGGGCTGGGACCGGGAGTTGGTGGACCGGACGCGCTTCGTCCGCGACGGCCTGGAACTGACCGCCGCCGATGACGTGGAACTGGTGGTGGAAGCCACCGGACATCCTCTGGCCGGACTCGCCCACGCCCGAAGCGCCATTCGGACGGGGAAGCACGTGGTGATGGTCAACGTCGAGGCCGACGTTCTGGCCGGCGTGGTGCTGGCCCGGGAAGCGTCGGCCGCGGGAGTCGTCTATTCCATGGCTTACGGCGATCAGCCGGCGCTGATCTGTGAAATGGTGGACTGGGCGCGAGCCTGCGGTTTCCGGGTGGCCGCGGCCGGCAAGGGAACCCGGTATCTCCCCGCCTACCACGCCTCGACTCCGGAGACGGTCTGGGACCATTACGGCATCACCGCCGAGGCGGCCCGGGCCGCCCGGATGAATCCCCGGATGTTCAATTCCTTCCTGGACGGGACCAAGTCGGCCATCGAGATGGCGGCCGTGGCCAACGCCACGGGTCTGACCCCGGCACCCGGCGGACTGACCTTTCCGCCCTGCGGAGTGGACGAGCTGGCCCAGGTGCTCTGCCCCGGGGAAGCCGGCGGCCGGCTGCACCACCGGGGGCAGGTGGAGGTGGTCTCGTCCCTGCACCGGGACGGCAGCGCCGTGAAAGGGGACCTGCGCTGGGGAGTCTACGTCGTGATCGAGGCGCCCAACGACTACACGGCCAGTTGCTTTGCGCAATACGGCCTGAGTCCCAGTCAGGCGGGTGGTTTTGCCGCTCACTACAAGCCCTTTCACCTGATCGGACTGGAACTGGGCATTTCCGTTCTTTCCGCCGTGCTGCGCGGCGAGCCGACCGGCTGTCCGACCCGTTTCGAGGGGGACGTGGTGGCGGTGGCCAAACGGGACCTCCGGCGCGGCGAGGTCCTGGACGGCGAGGGCGGCACCACCGTGTGGGGAAGGCTCATGACCGCCGCCGGCAGCGTGGAGGCGAACGGCCTCCCCATCGGCCTCGCCCACGGCGTCCGATTGCTCAGGGATATTCCGGCGGACCGGTCCCTGAGCTGGTCCGACGTGGAAATCGATCCCGGCCTGGAGGCGGTGCGACTGCGCCGGGCCATGGAGGAGACCTTGTCGGAAGCCTCCCCGGCCTGAGTGCCAGTCTTGGTCACCGGTGCCTTGGGACTGGAATGTTTGCCGTGTCCGGCGGCACGCATTTTCCCGGTTCGATCACGCCGGCTCGATATCGGTGTGTATGAAATCCCCACCCTTGAACAGGAGCGGTTCACCCGTCGTTTTCGCGAGTGCGTAGGCGAAACAGTCGCCGAAGTTCAAGGCCGCCCGGTGGTTGCCCCTGCCGAATCGCCGCCACGCCGAGCGTGCCGACTCGAAATGTTCGGCAGTGACCGGAGCCAATGTGATCCCGGCTGTTTCCAGGAACAAGTCGAGTTCGTGACCCGCCGCGGCGCCGCCGCGGCTTTCCACCACGACGGATGCCTCCAGGGCATTGGCAATCGACATGCGGCACGTCGTGGCAGTGGCGATCGCCGTCTCGTAGTATTCGGCATCCGGCTCCCGATTCAGAATTGCGACCACTGCCGAACTGTCGACGATCACTTGGGCAATCCTCGCTCGTCATAGAGCAGGTCGCCCATCTCCGTCGCTGACGGCCCCGGCCCCATCAAATCGGCACAGCGTTCTGCGATCGCGCGTAATTGTCGGATTCGAGTCTCGACGCTACGGTCGCGTTTCTCGCGTTCCAGTCGTTCGCGTAGCGCAACCGTGATCGCGCCGGTCATGGTCTCGCCAGTCAACCGGGCGAGCTCCCGGGCCAGTCGGCAGGTCTGTTCGTTCTTGATGTTGAGGCCCATCTTTCGCTCCTGGTAGATTGATTCTGGAGCTTTCTACCCTAAGTCAATATCGGGAACCTGTGCAACAGCGACAATGGGATGGCCAACGTTCTCATGGAAATCCGAACGACCTCCAATAGCCAGATCATTCCGGTGACCTGTATAGGATATTGTCCATAAATAGGAAAAATAGAGAATTAATTTACTATTGATGGTGACAACGTCTCTCGATACCATCACGGAATGCAGATATCGGAGATCGCAGCCGTCATTCGCCGGGAATTGGAACGCCGTGGAACCAACGCGTACCGGGCAGCAGTGGACGCGGGGCTGCCCCAGAACGCCATCCGTTCGGTCCTCCGTGGCCGGGAACCTGGAAGCGAGCGTCTGGCTGAAATCTGCCGGGTCCTGGAACTCGAGTTCTACGTCGGGCCGCCAAGAGGGCATCGCGAGGAGACGATCCGGGACGTGGCCGGGAACCCGGAAGCGCCTGCCGATGACCCTCAGTGGGTGGAGCGGCTCCATGCCGGGTTGCAGGAATTGAAGGCCCAGTTGGCCTCTTGCCAAGCGGAGATCGAGGCGCTGCGCCGGCAGATCGGGCCGCATTCGGAGCCAAGGCCGGAAGCAGAGGTTCCGTCGTGATCGGAGAGGTGAGGTGGTTGGCGAAGAAGTTGTGATCGCCTTGAAGGCATGAAAAGGAGGATTGGGCGCCATGGCGATGCAAACGGCCACGGGATCGCATCGATCACGGACCTGATAAATTAGAGGCTGAAATGAATATCCGCGAACTCTCCCGTCGGATTCGGCTCGGCGAAGACTCGACTCTGGAGTTCAAGCGGGTCGTGTTGGCGGGGGAGCGAGTAGCAGACCCAAAGCGGAACGACATGGCGGACGAGTTGGCAGCCTTGGCCAACGCACGCGGCGGGGCCGTGATCCTCGGTGTAGACGACAAGAGCGGTGAGGTTCTTGGAATTGCGCTACGTGATCTCGATGTCGTCGAACGGTGGGCCCGCGAAATCTGCAATGACTCTGTGAAGCCGGCGCTCAATGCCGACATCCGAAAGTTGGAGTTGCCGGCCAGGAATGGTCAGTTGGTTCCGGTCCTTCGCCTGGACATTGCCCGTAGCCTGTTCGTACACAAGAGTCCGGGCGGATATTTCCGCCGGATCGGCAGTTCAAAGCGGGAGATGGCTCCAGAGGTTTTGGCGCGACTCTTTCAGGAACGCAGCCAGACTCGAATGATCCGGTTTGACGAATCCATCGTGCCGGGCACTGCAACGGGCGATCTGGACTATGCTCTCACGCGCCGGTTCCTGCGGGAAGAACCCAGCCGGGAGGGTGTCTCGGAGACCGCGGCGCGAAAGCTTCGGCTCGTTATTGACGATGATGATGGGGTGGCTCGGATCACGCTCGCCGGCGTCCTGATGTGCACACGCGAGCCGCAACGGTGGCTGCCTCACGCGTACGTGCAGGCGGTCAGCTACGCCGGAGAGCGCACCGACGTTGAATACCAAACGGACGCCCGAGATCTTGGCGGGCCGCTTGACGAACAGGTCGCCGAGGCACTGCACTTCGTGCGCCGGAACATGCTCGTGCGTGCCAGGAAGGCGACTGCGCGCGCAGATCGTCCGCAGTTCAGTGAACGAGCGGTGTTCGAGGCGTTGGTGAACGCGGTGGCGCATCGGGATTACTCGGTTGCGGGGGCGCGTGTGCGATTGCACCTGTTCGGGGATCGCCTTGAACTCCATGTCCCCGGCGCTTTGGTTAACACCCTTACTACCGACAGCCTGCACTTGCGCCAAGCCAACCGCAACGAGTTGATCGTGTCGCTGCTGGCGCGCTGTCCGGCTCCGACCGGCCTCGGCCGTTTGAATCTGATGGACCGGCGGGGGGACGGAGTACCGATCATCTTGCAAGAAGGTGAGAAACTGTCCGGCCGCTCCCCGGAGTACCTGCTGATCGACGATAGCGAGTTGCGGCTCGTGATTTGGGCGGCTGATTAGGAGAAGAGACCAATAAGGCAGGGTCCGCTGTGCCTGTGAAGCGAATCGTCTGCTTGGCGAACTCCCGGAAGCTGGCGGAGCGGTGTATAGCCGGCCGGGAGTGGATCGCGGGGCGCGGAGCCGGCGACTGGGTTCGACCTGTAAGTGATCGCGAGACTCAGGGGGTTTCCGAGTACGAGCGCCAGTACGTCGATGGCAGCGACCCGCAGGTTTTGGACATTATCGATATTCCGGTGCTGGAACATCGGCCGCAAGACCATCAGACTGAGAACTGGCTGCTCGATCCCAAGTACTACTGGGAGAAAGCGGGCCGCCTTACGCTGTTTGATTTGCCAGCGCTCGAAGATCGTGCCGCCCGACTCTGGATCGACGGATACAGTACGTACAAGGGCCGGAACGACAAGATCCCGATCGCGGCAATCGCGTCAGTTAGCGATTCATTACGACTGATCCGTATTGACCGCTTGCAGCTTGTCGTGCGCCAGCCCGGCGAGGCCTTCGGAAACAACAAGCGGCGCGTTCAGGGTCGATTCCGGCACGCGGAGACGGGATATGCGCTCTGGGTCACCGATCCCCGGTACGAGAGAAAGTATCTTTCGAAATTGGACGGCACCTATGAACTCGGAGAATGCTACATCACCATCAGTCTGGACGAGCCGTACCAGGACTCCTGCTACAAGCTGATCGCGACCATCATCGAGGTTGATTAACAGCAGTCCGATGCGCAAAATTCACGACAAGGTCTTCACCATCGGCCATTCCAACCACGAAATCGAGGCCTTCGTCGAGCTTTTGCGGCAACACCGGGTCGATGCCCTGGCTGACGTTCGGTCGGCGCCGTACAGCCGATTCAATCCCCAGTTCAATCGAGAACCATTCGCCGCCACCCTCAAGGAAAAAGGTATCCGTTACGTATATTTGGGACGAGAGTTGGGCGGACGGTCCGACAACTTCGAGTGTTACGACGAGGACGGGCGTATCGTTTTCGATCGAGTCGCCGCAACCGAGACGTTCAAACGTGGACTTGCGCGCGTCGTTGCCGGAGCCGCCAGGCACCGCATAGCACTTATGTGCGCGGAGAAAGAGCCGCTCGAATGCCACCGGACGCTGCTTGTCGCCTGCGAACTCAACAGACGCGGCGTCGAGGTCAACCACGTGCATGCTGACGGCAGCCTGGAGTTACACGACCAAGCGATGAGTCGTCTGATCAAACTCGTACTTCCACGTGAGGGCCCCCTGATTCGCCAGACCGAACCTCCCAGGGATCTGATGATCACTGAGGCCGTTGAACGCCAAGCGAGGCGCATCGGCTTCAGGGACAAGAGTCTGGCCGCCGCGTCCTCGGAGTCAATGCAATGAAGTTGTCCACCATCGGATTCACCAAAAAACCCGCCAGACGTTTCTTCGACTTGCTGCGCGAGTCGGGCGCCAAGCGGATCGTAGACGTGCGGATCAACAACACCTCCCAACTCGCCGGCTTCGCCAAGAAAAACGACCTCGCATACTTCCTCGGTGAAATTTGCGGGATGGACTATGTCCATCTTCCCAGCCTTGCTCCCACCAGGGAGCTGTTGAGCGCGTATCGAAAAAAGACCATTCGCTGGGACGCATTTGAGAGGCGTTTCGTTGCACTGATGCACGATCGGAAAATCGAAGTGACCACACCGAAGGATGTCCTGAGCGACGGTTGCCTCCTGTGCAGCGAGGATCGACCGCACCATTGCCATCGCCGGCTGGTCGCGGAGTACCTGAGCGAACATTGGGGTGGAATCGAGATCGCCCACTTGCGATAGCTGGCGCACGGGAAAGCGCGCTCGTTCTCGCACCGGCTACGGGCCGGCGGTTCTCCTCCTCAGGTGGAGGCACCAGGTGATGGGGGCCAGGGGAGGGAGATCGGTTCGACCTTCGAGGTATCTCCGGCGATGATCCGCCGGCGAGTCGTTCTGGACAATCTCCCAGAGGTTGCCGGGATTCAGGATGGTGCCTACGCGGGCCGGGTCGAAGCGCGAGATCATGGGCTCGCCCCGTTTCTCCACAAATGCCATCAGCCGGGTAAAGTGATCGCGGTCTTCCGGCGGCACGCACTCGGCCGCGATCAGGTAGTCGAAGACGATCTCCGACCCCGAACTTGCGATCTCCGCCAGCCGATCCAGATTGTCGAGGATGGAGGCCCGGGTGAGGTAGTAGGTGACTCCCATCCAGTTGAAGAAGGAGCGTGCGCCGGGATCGAACCCGGCGGTAGTGAGCGCGTTTCGGAGATCGCCTCTCTCGAAGTCGAAGGGGACGAGGTGCAAACGGGCGGGAATCTCCAGGTTCGCGGCGGCCAGCCGTTCCGTCTTCAGGCGGATCATCGCCGCGCGGTCGACTTCGAATACGGTCAGGTCCAGGTCCGGCCGGCGGAACGCGAAGGAATCGAAGCCGGCTCCCAGGATCACGTACTGGGTCACGCCGTTGCGGGCCGCCGCTTCGAGGGTTTCCTCGGCGAACCGGGCGCGGGTCAACTGCTGGATGCTGATGGGCACCAGTTTGTTCATGACGATCTTCGAGAGCACCCAGTCGAGCAGACGCGACGTGACGATTCTTCGCCACCGCTTTCCCAACAGATGGATGGCGTACGGGTCTTCGAAGATATGGGGTTTCGGGTGCCGCAGAAGGTGCCGGGCGCGGCTCACCGCCGCGAGTTCGGCGGTGCGGCTGGCGCCGGTGTGGTCATGATGGTCAGTTGGTGCGGCCACGGCTTCTTTTCGTCCGGCTCAGCATTGATCGGTGCGGCGCCATTGTATGCTGGACGAGTTGGGTCGGCACAGGGAGAAATCCCGGCCCGAAACAGCGTCGAAGGACGGGTTACAACCAGCCGTCGTTGCAGTAGACTTCTAAACCACAGTCCGATGGCCATGGAGCCGGGCCGTCCGAATGTTGCGCCGGAGATCCTCGGGTTCAGGGTAAGGAAAGGGAGCTATGCCGTTTTTTCGACGCTTCGCTTGGGTGTCTCTGCTGATCCTCTGGAACTCCGTGGGGGCGGCCCTCGCCGCCGGGACCGGAGCCGATGTGTTCCGGGAGCTGGCGGACGAATACCGGGACCGGATCCGGCCTCTGACCCGGCAGTACTGCTTGTCCTGCCACTCCACCGAGCAGCAGGTGGGCGAATTGGACCTGGAGCAGTTCGCCACGTTGTCCGATGTGAGGGGCGGCACCAAGTCCTGGCTCAAGGTCATCGAGATGCTGGACAACGGCGAGATGCCCCCCGGGTTCGCCGAGCAGCCGGCGCCCGGACAGAAGCGGCAGCTCAGGGACTGGGTGGACCGCTACCTCCAGGCCGAGTCATTGGCCAACGCGGGTGATCCGGGTCCCGTCGTCCTGCGGCGGCTCAACAACGCCGAGTACACCTACACCATCCGCGATCTGACCGGTGTCGACCTGGACCCGGCCCGGGAGTTCCCCACCGACAGCGCGGCCGGCGAGGGGTTCACCAACACCGGAAATGCGCTGGTCATGTCGCCGGCGCTCCTGCGCAAGTACCTGGACGCCGGCAAGGAGATCGCCAGTCACGCGGTGCTGGTGCCGGACGGGTTCCGTTTCTCGCCCCACAGTACACGGCGCGACTGGACCGACGAGGTTCTGGCGCGGATCCGCGGCCTTTACGGAGAGTACGTGGAGACGGCCGACTTCGGAGTCGGTTCGGCCGTCGGCAACCTCGCCGTCCACAGCGACACCCGCATCGGACTGGCCGGCCGGTTGCCGCTGGAGAAATACTTGTCCGCCACTATTTCGGAACGGGATGCTCTGCGAAGCGGCCGGAAGAGCATCCGGACCGTCGCCCGCGAACATGGTCTGAGCGGCAAGTACCTGGATCTCCTTTGGACCCATCTTGCGGCAGAAGAGACCACTCTGCTGCTGGACCATCTCCGGGCGGCTTGGCAGAGTGCCGGGTTGGAGGACGTCCCGTCGCTGGCCGGCCGGATCAGGGCCTGGCAGAGAGGCCTCTGGACCTTCGGCCCCGTGGGCCTCATCGGACGGAAAGGGGGGCCCTCCCGCTGGATGGAGCCGATCGATCCTCTGGTCACGCAAAAGCGGATCTGTTTTTCCGTGCCGCAGTTCGCCGACGGCCGCAAGCCCGAGGATCTCGTCTTTTCGCTGGTGGTGGGGGATGCTGGTGACGGCAACGATCACGACTACGTGGTCTGGCAGCGGCCGCGCCTGGTGGCGCACGGACGGCCCGACATTCTCCTGCGGGACGTGAGAAGGCTGGCCCGATCCTTGGATGGAGGAGCCGCGGATGACGCCTCCGCATGGGGGCTGGACCCGGGACTTTTCGGCCGGCACCCGGACGGCCGGGCCGTCGACGCCGACTCGCTCTGTGTCCAGGCGCCCTCGGTGATCCGGATTCGTATTCCGGGCCGTCTCGCCGCCGGCTACGACTTCGTCACCACCGCGGTGCTGGAGGAGCAGACCGGTCAGAAGGGCAGCGTCCAGGTCGACCTGGCGTCCCGAACCGCGGCGCCGAATACCGGCCTCCTGCCCAGCCAGGTCATGGTCACCTTCTCGAGGGTGACCCAGGTCTTCTCGGAGAGCCGGGCCGTCTCCTTCTTGAAGCCCATCCTCATCGCTTCCGAGAGTCCCATTCGCGCCAGCATGAAAGCGGCGTTCGACGAGCACCGGAAGCTGTTTCCGGCCACCCTCTGTTACAACCAGATCGTACCCGTGGACGAGGTTCTCACCATCAACCTCTTCTACCGGGAGGACGACCACCTGGCCCGCCTCATGCTCGAACCGGAGGAGGAAGCCCGGCTCGACCGGCTCTGGGACGAGCTGCACTACGTCAGCCAGAGCGCGTTCCAGCGGGTGTTGGCGCTGGACCTGCTGGTGGAGGCGTTCCAGGGGAACGGGCTGGAAGACCGGTCCCAGTACGAGGCCGTGCTTCCGCTGCGCCGTTCCTACGACCGGGATGCCGCCGACTTCCGGAACCGTTTCCTCCGGGACGAGCCGGTCCAGTTGGACGCCCTGGTCGATTTTGCCGCCCGGGTCTATCGGCGTCCCCTGAGCGGCGGCGAGAAGGACCGGCTGCGGGAACTCTATCGGCGGCTGCGCGACGAAGAGATGGACCACGAGGAGGCGTTTCGGTTGACGCTGGCCCGCATGCTGGTCTCGGCGCCCTTCCTGTACCGGTTGGAAGAGGCGCCCGCCGGTCCCGGCGGCCCGGTCTCCGACTGGGAGTTGGCGAACCGGCTGAGCTACTTTCTCTGGTCGTCGCTTCCGGATGAGGAGCTCCGCTCCCTGGCTGCGGCCGGGCGCCTGCGGGACCCCGAGGTGCTGTCCCGGCAGGCCCGGCGTCTGCTCCGGGACCCGCGAGTGCGGCGGCTGGCCACCGAGTTCGCCTGCCAGTGGCTGCACATCCACGAGTTCGACACCCTGGACGAGAAGAGCGAAAAGCACTTCCCCGAGTTCGCCGGCCTGAGGGCCGACATGTACGAGGAGTCGATCCGATTCTTCGCCGACCTGTTTCAGCGCGACGCCTCGCTGCTGACGCTGCTGGATTCGGATCACACCTTCCTGAATCAGCGGCTGGCCCGCTTCTATGGAGTCGACGGAGTCGAGGGAGTCGGCTGGCGCCGGGTGGACGGCGTCCGGCCGCTGGGCCGCGGCGGCATCCTGGGCTTTGCCACGACCCTGGCCCGGCAGTCCGGCGCCTCGCGCACCAGTCCGATTCTGCGCGGCAACTGGGTCAGCGAGGTCCTCCTCGGGGAGAAACTTCCCCGGCCTCCCAGAGACGTGCCCCAGTTGCCCCCGGATGAGATCGCCACCGACGGCCTGACGGTTCGGGAGCTCGTGGCGCGGCACAGCAGCGACCCGCAGTGTTCCGGCTGCCACCTGAAGATCGATCCCTTCGGATTCGCCCTGGAGGGGTATGACGCCATCGGGAGGCTCCGCCGGCACGATCTGGGAGGGCGCGTCATCGATACCCGGACCACGCTTCCGGACGGGACCGAGATCGACGGCTTGTCCGGACTCCGGGATTACCTCGTCCAGAAGCGGCGCGACGCCATCTTCGGCCAGTTCTACCGCAAGCTTCTGGGTTACGCTCTCGCCCGCGAGGTCCAACTCTCGGACCAGCCGCTCCTGAACGAAATGCAGGACCGGATGGCGGAAAACGACTACCGTTTCTCCGTCGCCGTCGACATGATCGTCCGGAGTCGGCAGTTCCGGGAGATCCGGGGCCGGGAGCTGCAGCTGGCCCGGTCGGCGGACGCGGGAAACGTGAAATGAGGGGGCCTTGGAGCACCGGCTGGAAGGCCGATGCCGCTCGGCGGGATGAGCCGCCGCTCGAATTCCGTGGCGGCGATTTTTCGCGGGTTCCTGTGCTAAAATCACGGCCAAGACCCTCGAACGTGGACCAGTGAGGCGCATCATGAAGATTCAGCAACATTCTCGTCGGACATTCCTGCGTGGGGTCGGCGTCACCATGGCCTTGCCCTGGATGGAGTCGCTGCCCGTCTGGGGCGCCGCAACCAAGGCGGCCGTCAACGGCGGAAACCAGGCGCCGTTGCGCTTCGCCGTCCTGTTCTCGGGCAACGGTTTTCACACCAAGCATTTTTGGGCCGAGGGAGCAGGATCCGAAATGCGGCTGGGCCGGGTGCTGGAGCCGCTCAACGATTTCCGCGAGAAGCTGACCTTCGTCCGGGGCCTCTACAACGAAGAAGCCCTCAAGGGGAACATCCACAGTTCCCAGACCGGCAACCTGCTTTCGGGAGCGCCGTTGGAATCGGGAGGGGGAATCCGCTCCGGGACCAGCGTGGATCAGGTCATCGCCCAGCGCTATGGACGGTCGACCAAGGTACCGAGCCTGGTCCTGGGCTGCGAGCGGTCCAACCCGGGGATCCACAAGAACTACTCCATGCTCTACAGCTCCCACATCTCCTGGAGCTCGCCCACGGCGCCCACGCCTCTGGAGCTCTATCCGGCCCTGGCCTTCGACCGCTTGTTCAAGGACGAAGTCGAGCGCGGAGACCGGAGCGTGCTGGATGCCGTGCTGGAAGAGGCCCACTCCTTCCGGCGGTCCATCAGCTCGCGGGACCGGTACAAGCTGGACGAGTACCTCAATTCGGTGCGCGAGGTGGAGCAGCGCATCGAGCGGTCCGGCAATAAGGGCGAGTTGCAGGGTTGGCGGCCGACTCTGGACAAGCCCAACGTCCCGCGCCCGCCCGACGGCATCCCTCAGGACCTGGAAGAGCACATGCGGCTCATGTGCGACATCGTGGTGCTGGGATTCCAGACCGACGCCACCCGGGTCTGCACCCTCAAGCTCAACAACGACCACAGCTACCTCCTGTTTCGCCACCTTGGCGTCGACGTGGGCCACCACGAGCTGTCTCACCGCGATAACGACAAGTGGCTGCGGGTGAACCAGTTCTTCCTGGAGCAGTACGGCTACATCGCCCGGAAGCTGGACCAGATCCAGGAGGGAGAGCGGACGGCGCTGGACAACTCGGTACTCATGTACTGCTCCAGCATGCTCACGGGCCGGCACGACGCCACGCAGTTGCCGGTGGTGCTCCTGGGCGGCGGTGGCGGCCAGATTCAGGGGGGACGGATCCTGGACTACCGGGAACGGCCCAACCGGAAGATGTGCAGCCTCTACCTGTCGTTGCTCGACAAGTTCGACGTCCACCTGGAGCGCTTCGGCGACTCGGACCAGCGTCTGACGGAGATCTGATCCGCCGGGTTCTCTACGGCCGGATTCCAGCCTTCGATTCTCGGGAAACAACGGCTTCGTCAGTTTCCATCGCGGTTTTCTTGAGAGAAGCGTTATGGGAAATTGTGGGTCGATGTGATGAGTAACGAATTGATCGGCATTCTGGGAGTCGGTGTGGCACTGCTGGGGGTCGGCGTGACGATGGCCGGCTTGCTGGTGAGCAGCCTTCGCGGCGTCGAAAAGCGTTTGGGCGCACGCATCGATTCGGTGGAGCGGCGAGTGGATGCCCTCGAAACCAGAATGGAAAAGAGGTTCGTTGCCTTCGAAACCAGAATGGAGGAGAGGTTCGCTGTCTTCGAAACCAGGATGGAAGAGAGGTTTGCTGCCTTCGAAACCAGAATGGAAGGCGCTTTCGGTGATTTCGAAAAGAAGTCCGAAGACCGTCTGCATCCGATCGACAATCGACTGGGCGCGGTGGAACGGGGACTGGCAAAGCTCGAAGGGCTGATGGTAGCAATGCGTGACGCACTGTTCGGAACCCGCCGTGCCGCCAACTCGTAGAATCGTGCGTTCCCAAGAGTGGAATCGAAGTGGTTGCGGTTTGGTGTGATGAGTAGCGAATTGATCGGCATCCTGGGAGTCGGTGCGGCACTGCTGGGGGTCGGTGTGGCTTTGGCCGGCTTGCTGGTGAGCAGCCTTCGCGGCTTTGAAAGGCGATTGAGCGCACGCATCGATTCGGTGGAGCGGCGAGTGGATGCCCTCGAAACCAAGACGGAACACGGGCTAGGTGCTCTCGAGAAAAAGATGGGAGACCGGCTGGATCTGATCGACAATCGACTGGGCACAGTGGAACGGGGACTGGCAAAGCTCGAAGGGCTGATGGAAGGAATGCGTGACGCGCTGTTCGGGTCCCGCCGTGCCGCCAATTCGTAGAATTGTGCGTTCCCATGTGTGAAATCGAAGTGTTTGCGATTGGGTGCGATGAGTAGCGAGTTGATCGGCATCCTGGGAGTCGGTGCGGCACTGCTGGGGGTCGGTGTGGCTTTGGCCGGCTTGCTGGTGAGCAGCCTTCGCGGCTTTGAAAACCGTGTGGGTGCACGCATCGATTCGGTGGAGCGGCGAGTGGATTCCGTCGAATCGAAGTTGGTAGGACGGCTGGATGCTCTCGACAGCCGAATGACCGTGGTGGAACGGGGGCTGGCGAAACTCGAAGGGCTGATGGAAGGAATTCGCGACGCCATGTTCGGGACGCGTCAGGTTTCCCGCGCGTAGGATTTCGATGATCCCGCGAATGGTATCGGCGTGGTTGGAATCTGGTGTGATGAGTAGCGAATTGATCGGCATTCTGGGGGTCGGTGTGGCTTTGGCTGGCTTGCTGCTGACGGGCTTTCGCGGCATTGAAAACCGTTTGGGTGCACGCATCGATTCGCTTGAGGGGCGCGTGGACAGTTTGGACGCTCGCCTGGCGGTCGTGGAACGGGGGCAAGCGAAACTCGAGGGCCTGCTGGAAGGGATACGCGATGCCGTGTTCGAGAGACGCCGCTCCGCGAAGTCGTAGCCGCCCCCGGTGAATTCGGTCGACTATCGATCGATCGCCGCGTGGATGTCCGGAATTCCCAAGGAAGCCCGCCAAGCGACCTCGGTTCCGGGTCCCACTCCTCTCAGACCGCCGCTTTCAGGATCTCGGCGATTCGCCGGCCCACGATCTTCGCCTCTCCCGGTTGCAGGGTCCAGACCAGGACCTCCAGTTCCTCCTTCTCCCAGGGACGGGCAATGATGGAGGGCTCGCCGTCGCGGAGCTGCTCGACGACCTGGTCCCGGTGGATCGGGACCCGGGACCGGTCCCATCCGATGTGCAGTTGAGGCGAACGGTTGGCGATGGGTGGGACGAAACTCTGGGTCCGGGTTCCCGGTATCTTCTCGACTCTCTTGGCGATGGTTTCGACGCGCCGCTCCCACTCTTTCCAGTCTTTCCCGTGATCGAGCTCGAGGTAGGTCTCCACCGCCACCATCATGGCCAGCATCTCTTCCTTGTTGACCTTCATGCCCCGTCCGATGGTGTCGGCGTGAGGCAACCCGTTGAGCCTGGCGGCTGCGATCAGGTCCTTGCGGCCCAGCAACAGCCCGGTGCTCTGGGGACCGCGCATCGCCTTGCCCCCGGAGAAGGTGACCAGGTCGAACCCCATCCGGATGAACCTGGTGAGGTTCTCCACGGGGGGGACGTCGGCCGCGCAATCGATGAAGGTGGGAATCCCGAGTTTCTTTCCCAGCCCGGCGAACTCGGCCGCCTGGATCCGGCCCTTCTCGTCGGCCAGGTTGAGAAACAGCATCATGACGGTCCGGGCACCGGCGGCGGCCTCCAGTTCTTCCGCCGTCTCCACCTCCACCATCCGGACCCCGCAGTTTCGTACGGCGTGGTCGTAGACGAAACGATGCGATTTCTGGATGATGACCTCGTCGCGCATTCCGGAAGTGTCCGGGAGGCGTTTTATGAACTCCTCGTTTTTTCCGGTCATGCAGGCGGCCGTCCCCAGCGTCAGGGCCGATGCGGCGCCGGCGCTGACCAGGGCGGCCTCGGAGCCGACCAGGGAAGCGATCCGCTTGCCCACGGCGTCGTGGAGCTGGTCCAGATCGACGAATTTCCGGGTGGCGTATTCCCAGGCCCGCATCACTTCGGGCCGCATCAGGCTGCCCGAAAGGGCCGTGGAGGTTCCCGCCGCGTTGATGATGGGGCGGACGCCGAGTTCGGCAAAATAGTCTCGGTTGTTCAACCGGCCGAACAACGGCCGGAAGTTGGCCAGGAAGGGCGAGGTCGACAATAGGGTCAAGAACCATCTCCGGTTGAACATGGGTCGGTCTCCTCCAAAGGCGGGTTCACGGGACTGGCACCAGACCGAGATTACGCCGCTGCCGGGCGTTCTGGCAAGCCGGGCCGGATGGAAGCGGGAGGGCGTCAAGCGACAGCCGGTGCCGGCGATGCATCTACGCCGCCGCCAGACCGGGAACGATGGTGGCCTTGACGCATCGCATCCCGGACGCGGCTTCGGTGGCCGCCATGATCCCCTCCCGGCTGAACGGGAAGAGGACCTGCATCTGGTCCCACGGATACCGCTCCAGGCACCGCTCCAACATTCGGATGCCCAGCGGAATGTCGTTGGCCGTGAAGGCCCAGCTGCCCAGTATGGTGATGTCCTTGGAGCAGATGCGGTGCCAGTTGGTCTCGATGGAGCCGGCGTCGGTGAACTGGCCCATCTCGACGTAGGTGCCCCCGTCCCGGAGCATCTCGATCCCTTCCGGGCCCGCCGACGGGTGCCCGCTGGCCTCCACCACCAGGTCGGCTCCGAATCTTCCCGCCAGCCGGCGAACGGCTTCGATCCGGGATCGAGGCTCCGGGTGGTCTTCCAACGAAACGGTGGCGGCGGCGCCGAAGCGGCGGCAGAGGGCCAGACGCGGATTCTCGGGCGCGCCGACCACCACCACCCGTCCGGCTCCCATCTCCTGAGCGGCCACTAGGCAGAGCAGGCCGATGGGGCCCGATCCCTGGATGACGACCGTATCGCCCGACCGAAATCCGCCCGCCGAGACGGCCCGGTTCAGGGCCCGGACGCAACAGGCGAGAGGTTCCGACAGAGTGCCCCGCAACGAAGACAACCGCTCGGGCAGGCGGTAGATCTTGGTGGCGGGAAACATCTCCAGGTCGACGTAGACCATCTCGGCCCAGCCGCCCCAGAGATGGGGGGGCTTTTCGAAGGGGATGTAACGGCCGTAGTAGGTGGGCCGGAGGCACTTGTTGGCCTGGGCGGGGTAGTGGACGCAGTAGTAGCACTCGCCGCAGGGCATCAGCGGCGGGAGCATGACGCGGGCGCCCGTTTCCAAGGGTTCTCCCATGAAGTCCGAATCGAGCTCCGGACCGATCTCCTCGATCACCCCCGCCAATTCGTGGCCCAGAGTCAGGGGCCAGGGGAGTGGTTTGGGCCAATGTCCCTTCAATATGTGCAGGTCGGTGCCGCAGACGCCGCAGGCCTCGATCCGGATGAGCGCTGCCTTGCGGGGCGCCGCCGGTCTCGGGACCGTGCGGATACGCGGGGGAGTCCCGGGTCCGTCATAGGTCGCGACCTGAATCCCGGTCATTTCGAGCGTCATTATGTCGCTGCCGGATACGGTCGGCAATTGCCCGTTGGCCCGAATTACGCGCGGAAGGACACCCGTCCGGGATCGGTTTGCAGCCGTGGCGACTTTAGCCAGGGGCTGATACGCTGTAACCCGAACGTTCGGAGACGATAACGGAAAGGAATCGAGGAATGGATCGCAGACAGTTTCTCAAGGAGGCCGCCTTCACCACCGGCGGTGGGTTGCTGGGATTGGAAGCGGCCCGGAGCCTCCAGTCAGGAAAGGTCCTGGCGGAATCCTCCCGGGAGTCCATCCGGGTCGGGATCATCACGGAGCCGGGAGGCCAGCACCTGAGCTGGTTCACCCGGGCCCTGGGTGTCCTGGACGGAGTCGAGATGGTGGCCGCCGCCGACGAGTCGGGCGGCTTCTTCGAAAAGGGTCGGGAATACCTGGGACCTCGGGCCTCCAAGTTCCAGACCTTCAAGGACTACCGCCGGATGATCGGGGAGGTGCGCCCGCACCTGGTTTTGATGGCTCTGGAGCCGGTGCATACTCCGCCCGTAGTGGAGGCGGTTCTTGAGGCGGGAGCCCACGTGCTGACGGACAAGCCGGCCTGTGTGCGCCTGGCCGATTTCGAAAGGGTGGCCCGCCTGGCCGAATCCAAGAACCTGGAGTTGATGCTGGGCCTCACGAACCGGATCAATCCCGCGGCCCGCAAGGCCCGCGAGCTGGTGGAATCGGGGCTGATGGGAAAGCTCTACGGAACGTCGGTTCACCTGGTGGCGGACCACACCCGCCTGACCAGACCCTCGTACTGGACCCGATGGGTGGCGTCCCGCGAGCGGGCCGGAGGCGGCAAGCTCATCTACCATGGAATCCACTACCTGGACCTGGTCCATTACATCGCCGGAGACACCATCACCGAGGTCGCCGGCTTCGCCGAGAAGGTCGGCGACCAGCCGGTCGAGTTGGAGGATTCGGCCGTCCTGGCCTACCGGATGAGTCAGGGAACGGTGGGAACCCTGAACACGGGGTACTACCTCCCCAAGGGATACAGCACCCTGGTCAAGTTCTGGGGGTCGTTGGGCTGGCTCCGTTTCGATCTGGCCGCCGGTCCTCCCATGAACTGGTACTCGACGCACCCGGACGCTCCGGGCAAGGTCCGATCCTTCTACTACTCCCGGGAACCGAACACCTACACGCTGATGATGGAAGAGGCGGTGAATGCCGCTCGCGGCCTGGCCCCGTTTCCCATCACCACCCGGGAGAGCTTGAATTCACTGAGAGTGGTCTTCGCCGCCTACGATGCGGCTCGGGAGGAGGCCAGCCGGACGGTGGCCACTTCCGGATAGCGGCGAACCAGGAAGGCTAGGAGTCTGCGCCGTAGAAATGATCGTAGCGAGAAAGTGGAGAATCGAGGCCAGATTTTCACGATTTGGAGGTGCATAGTTGCTCTATTCGCCGAGAAATCGGGGAAATATGGACCGATTCTACGCTTTCGCAGTAGATTAATTTCTGCGGCGCAGGCTCCTAGGATAAGAGGACGATGACGGAGATCCCCAAAGTCGGGTGGGGCATCATCGGCGCCGGGGATATCGCACACCGGGTGATGGCGCCGGCCATGCGGGAGTGTCCTCACAGCGAGTTGGTGGCGGTGACCCGGACGACTCTCCAGGGGGCCCGGGAATTCGCCCGCATGCACGGCGCCAGGCGCGCATACGACAACTTGGAGGATCTGCTGGCCGATTCCGAAGTCGAAGCCGTCTACGTGGCGACTCCCGTGGCCCGTCATCTGCCGGATACGCTGGCCGCCGCCGCGGCGGGGCGGCATGTGCTGTGCGAGAAGCCGCTGGCATTGAACGTTGCCGAAGGCGAGAAAATGGAGGAAGCCTGCCGGCGGGCCGGGATCACGTTCATGACCTGCTACTACCAGCGTTTCAACGCCCGGCATCGCAAGATGAAGGAGCTGCTGGAGGCGGGCGCCATCGGGCAGGCCACTTCGGCGCGGGTCAACTTCTCGGGCCGGAGCCTGGTCAACCCCGAGGCGTGGCGCCAGGACCCGGGGTTGGGCGGCGGCGGACCCTACATGGACATGGGGACCCATGCCGTCGACCTGCTGCGCTTTTTCCTGGGTGACGTGATCGAGGTCGCCGCCTTCACCGATGTCCTGGCCGGCGACTACAGCGTGGAGGATACGGCCAGCTCGTTGCTGCGAATGAGCAACGGCGCCCAGGCCGTCGTCACCTCGCACTGGAGCAGCGGGGACCCGGACGAGGACCGCACGTCCATGATCGAGATCCTGGGAACGGAGGGAATCCTCCGGACCTCACCGCTGCATGAGAAGTTTTCCCGGGGAAATTTGTTGTTGGCCACCCGCCAGGGTGAAGAGAGTTTCGAGTTCGAGGAGAGTACGCACGTCCAGGTGCTCAGCGAGTTCGCGGCGGCTCTGGCCGAAGGCCGCGAACCGGCCATCACCATCCAGGACGGACTGGCCGCTCAGCGGGTCGTGGAGTCGGTCTATGCTTCGTCCCGGAGTCGCCGGGCGATCCAACTGAACTAGAGGAGATTTCGCCATGTCCGAAGACATCCGCGTCGGCATCATCACCAAGCACCGGGGACCCCACCTGAGCTACTACATGAGGTCGTTCGCCACTTGCGAGGGAGTGAAGCAGGTGGCCATCGCCGACTCCACCGGGCGTCATTTCAAAGACGCCGGAGAGATCCTGAAGGAACGCTATCCCGGCCTCAAGACCTACCGGAACTACCGGAGAATGCTCTCCGCCGAGAAGCCGCAACTGGTGCTGGTGACCATGGAGGCGCACATGGCGCCGAGGCGGATCCGGGCCGCCTTGGAGTCGGGCGCCCACGTGGTGTGCGAAAAGCCGTCCTGTGTCCGGATCGAGGACTTCCAGAAGCTGGCGGATCTGGCGACGTCCAAGAACCTCTGCCTGATGCTGGCCATGGCCAACCGGTTCGCTCCGCCGGTCCAGAAGGCCAGGGAGCTGGTTCAGGCCGGAAAGCTGGGGAAGCTCTTCAGCACCGACGTCTACATGGTGGCGGATCAGACCCGGTTGACCCGGCCCAGGACCCAGAACTCCTGGGTCTCCAAGAAGGCTCTTTCCGGCGGCGGTCACCTGATCTGGCTGGGGATCCATTGGCTCGACCTGGTCCAGTACATCACCGGGGACCGGGTGAGCAAGGTGGGAGGTTTCATCAGCAACGTGGGGGGCCAGCCGGTGGACATCGAAGATGCCGCGGTGTTGAGCCTCCTCTACAAGAGCGGCATGGTGGGCACCATGCACTCGGGCTACTACCTGGACCGCGGATACCACAGCCACCTGGCTATCTGGGGCGAGAAGGGCTGGCTTCGATTCGATCTGACCGCTCAACAGCCGCTGGAATGGCACTCGACCCTGGAGGGAATGCCTCAGGGGATCCAGACCTTCTCGTACAACCGCGGGACGAACTTCTACCTGGGAATCATCCAGGCCGCGGTGGACTGCGCGCGGGGTTCGGGAGACTCGGGAAAGAGCGCCGACGAGAGCCTGAGCGTGCTCAAGACCATCTTCGGCCTCTACCGGGCGGCGGAGACGGGACGGACGCAGACCCTGGACTCATAGCCGGCACAGTCCCCGCTTCGCGCGTTTCGAACGCCGGGGCGGCTTCGCCTGCCGGCTCGGGATCCCGGAGACTCCGATCGGTCCATTTCTGCTAGGAGTCTGCGCGGTAGAAATGATCGTAGCGAGAAAGTGGAGAATCGAGGCCAGATTTTCACGATTTAGAGGCGCATAGTTGTTCTATTCGCCGAGAAATCGGGGAAATATGGACCGATTATACGCTTTCGCAGCAGA
>JAJDTT010000018.1 GCA_022827025.1 Acidobacteriota bacterium | reverse complement strand
TCTGCTGCGAAAGCGTATAATCGGTCCATATTTCCCCGATTTCTCGGCGAATAGAACAACTATGCGCCTCTAAATCGTGAAAATCTGGCCTCGATTCTCCACTTTCTCGCTACGATCATTTCTACCGCGCAGACTCCTAGTCCGGACGAACCACCAGGCAGGCCGGTCCCCGGAGTCAGAGTTGGATGCTCTCGATTTTCTTCTGTTGCGCCGCCTTGTAGGCGCGCAGCTTGTCCTGAAGCCCCGTATCGCTTCGGCTCAGGATCTGGACCGCCACCAGGCCCGCGTTTCGGGCCCCCGCCTTGCCGATGGCCATGGTGGACACGGGCACGCCGCCCGGCATCTGCACCGTAGCCAGCAGGGCGTCCAAGCCTTTCAGCGGCGAAGAGTCGATGGGAATGCCGATCACCGGAAGAATGGTGTGAGCCGCCAGCACGCCGGCCAAGTGGGCGGCCGCTCCGGCTCCTGCGATCAACACCTGAATTCCACGCCCTTCCGCCTCCTGTGCAAAGTCCTGGGTCAGAGAGGGTGACCGGTGAGCCGAGAGAACCCGCATGTCGTATGGAACACCGAAGTCTTCCAGGATCTTGCTCGCTTCCTGCATCACCCCGAGATCGGAAACGCTTCCCATGAGGATGCCGACTTTCGGTGCGCTCATTTTCGAATTCCTTTCTTATTGGGCAAGCCGCCGGTACGCGATGTCTCGCCGATAGTAAATGCCGTCGAAGTGGATCTCCCGCAACCCCGAATACGCGCGCCTCACCGCATCGTCGAGAGAGGGAGCGAGCGCCGTGACGCCCAGCACCCTCCCCCCGCTGGTCACGAACCGCCCGCCCGCCTGGGAAGTTCCGGCATGGAACACCACCAGGTTCTCCATCCGGGCCGCATTCGCCAGTCCCGAGATGTCCTGTCCCTTGGGGTAGGACCCCGGGTACCCTTCGGCCGCGGCGACCACGCAGACCGCGGCTTCAGGAGTCCACTCGGCTTGGGTGGAGGCCAGGTCGCCGCGGGCCGCCTGAAGCAGGAGGGTGGCGAGATCGCTCCGGAGCCGAGGAAGAATCACCTGCGCCTCCGGGTCTCCGAAACGCACGTTGTATTCCAGGACCTGGGGGCCGTCCGCAGTGAGCATCAATCCGGCGTAGAGGATTCCGGCGAAAGGCCGGCCCTCCCGGTTCATGCCGTCCACGGTGGGGAGAATGATTTCGTCGAGGATGCGCTGCCGCAGATCGGGAGACAGGAGGCCATCCATGGAATAGGCTCCCATTCCGCCCGTGTTGGGCCCTCGGTCCCCTTCGAAGATCTGCTTGTGATCCTGGGAGGGGACCATGGGGACCACGTTGCCGGCGCCGTCGGCCAGGACCATGAACGAAGCTTCCTCTCCCTGCAGAAACTCCTCGATCACCAGCCGGTCGCCGGCGGTTCCGAATCGCCTTGCGATCATGATCCGGTCGAGGGCCGCGACGGCCTCCTGCAGGTCGGCGCAGATCAGCACGCCCTTGCCGGCCGCCAGGCCGTCGGCCTTCAGCACCACGGGAAAGTCGAAGCGCCCGCTCCGAAGCGCCCGTTCCGCGGCAGCAGGCTCGTCGAAGATCCGGTAGGCGGCCGTCGGGATCTGGTGGCGGGCCATGAAATCCTTGGCGAAGGCCTTGCTCCCCTCCAGCCGCGCCGCCTCCGCCGAAGGACCCACGAGCGGCACTCCGGCCTGGCGAAAAAGGTCTCCGACGCCGTCCACCAGGCTGGCTTCCGGTCCGACAACAGTCAGGTCCACGCCCTGATCGACGGCGAAATCCAACAGTTGCCGGAGAGAGAGTTGGGGAAGAAGACGGGTCTTGGCGGCCGCCGCGATTCCGGCGTTTCCAGGAGAGCAGTAAATCTCCCGGACCCGGTCGCTCAGGCCCAGCTTCCAGACCAGCGCGTGTTCTCTTCCGCCTGAGCCGACGACTAATATCTTCACTCTGGTTTCGCGGCGGCCAGGCTGCAACCGTGCCCGGGTCAGCTTTCCTTCTTGGATTCAGCTTTGGGGGCCGCACTGTCGGCGGCTTTGGCCGGTTCCTGCTTGGCGGTTTCCGTTTTCGTTTCCGGGCCGGTGTCCTTGCGGGCGTAGTCGGTGACGTACCACCCCGACCCCTTGAACTGGATGCTCGGAGCCGAGATCAGCTTCTCCAGCTTTCCGCCGCAAGTTTTGCACGTCTCCAGGGGCGGGTCCGAATACCGCTGAAGCACTTCGATCATCTTTCCGCAACCGTCGCAACCGTATTCGTAAAGCGGCATCGCGGCACCCGCAAGCAACCCCTCCAAAAACCGTAGAATATAGCAACCCCTTCCGCCTTTTGCCACGATACGCGGCCGTCCCGCCTCAGCCGGGCTCCCCGTTCACCCCTCCCGCCTCATTCCTCTTTCCGCTCCTCTTTGAGATACTGACCCGCGATGTTGGATCGGGCTTTCATCAGGGGCAATCTGGAACAGGTCGAGACCAGATTGAAGGAACGCGGCTTTTCCTTGGCCGTCGACGAGTTCCGGTCTCTGGACGCCCGCGAGCGGGCGGTCCGGATCGAATCGGAGGAGCTGAGGGCCGCCCGCAACCGCACCAGCACCGAGATCGCCCGGCGCCGCAAGCGGGGCGGCGACGCCGGCGCCCAGATCCGGGAGATGAAGCGGGTCTCCGCCCGGATCAAGGAACTGGAGGAGAGCCTGACCGATCTCCGGACGCGAATGGAGGCGTTCCTCTCCTGGATCCCGAATCTGGCGGCCGAGGGAGTTCCGGCGGGAAAAGACAGCGCCGCCAACGAAGTCGTCCGCGTCGTGGGCGACCCGCCCGAATTCTCCTTTCCGGTCCGGGACCATGTCGAGTTGGGGGCCCGCCTGGGCATCCTGGACCTGGAGCGGGCCAGCAAGATCGCCGGCGCCCGTTTCAGCCTCTACTCCGGCGCCGGCGCCCTGCTGGAGCGGGCGCTCATCAACATGATGCTGGACCTCCACACCCGCCGCCACGGATACCGGGAGGTGATTCCTCCCTTCCTGGCCAACCGCCGCAGTTTCTTCGGCACCGGAAACCTCCCCAAGTTCGAGGAAGACCTCTTCCGGGTGGCCGGCTCCGACTACTTCCTCGTCCCCACCGCCGAGGTCCCGCTGACCAATATTTTCGCCGGCGAGATCCTGGAGGAGGAAGATCTTCCCATCAACCTCACGGCGTACACGCCCTGCTTCCGGAGCGAGGCCGGATCTTACGGCAAGGACACCCGGGGGTTGATTCGCCTGCACCAGTTCAACAAGGTCGAGCTGGTCAAGTTCACGCGGCCGGAAGACTCCGCGCGTCAGTTGGAGCAATTGACCGGCCACGCGGAAGCTGTTCTCAAGGCGCTGGAAATCCCCTATCGAGTCGTGGTGCTCTCAACCGGAGACATGGGATTCAGCGCGGCCAAGACGTACGATCTGGAGGTGTGGGTGCCCAGCCAGAACACCTATCGGGAGATTTCCTCCTGCAGCAACTTCACCGACTTTCAGGCTCGGCGCTGCAGGATTCGCTACCGCCGGCCGCAGGGCTCCGGAAACCGGCTGGTCCACACTCTGAACGGGTCCGGGTTGGCGATCGGACGGACCTGGGTGGCGCTGGTGGAGAATTTCCAGCAGGAGGACGGAAGCGTCCGGATTCCGGAGGCGCTCCGGCCCTATATGCACGGCTTGGAGCGTTTGGCGCCCGGGGGGCGTTCCTGAAAAGATGATCGGCTTCAATCTGGACAAATCGGTTCGGCTCACCTTCTACGAGCAGATCAAGGGGCAGCTCCTTTCGGCCATCTATTGCGGCAAGATTCGAGCCGGGGACCGCCTGCCGTCCATCCGGGAGGTCTCCGATCACCTGGGGATCAACTACAAGACGACCCGCAAGATCTATCTGAAGTTGGCCGAGGAGAACTACCTGGAGATCGTGAAGGGAAGCGGGGCCTTCCTGAAGGAAAGGAGCGGCGAGGCCTCCTATGAGCAGATGCGGCGGCAGGCGGTCTTCAAGCTGCTGGGCGAAGTGTCCGCCAAGGCCCGGAGCCTGGGGCTCTCGCCGGACCGGTTCAGTGGCCTGCTGGACGCCTACTGGAACGGGACCGATCTGAGGCAGTTGCGTCTGGCTGTCGTCGACCACGAAGAGGAAGCGTACGTCTTCTCCCGGGAACTGGAGCTTCGCATGCAGGGGGTGCGGGCCCGGAGCGTGTCCTTGGGCGAGGTCGAAAGCGAGGCCGCCCGGGCGCTGCTGAGCGGCAGCGAGTTCCTTCTGACCACCAGCTATCACCTGGAGGAGGTCAGGGAGCTGTCCCGCCGTTTCGGCAAGAAGCTGGTGGAGATCAAGCCCAGCCACGAGATCTACCGCGAGGTCTTGAGTGCGGCTCGCCACGAGAACGTGGCCATCGTGGTCCGGGATGAAGACACCCTGCATGCTTCCTGGGACGTCTTCATGAACATCTACCACCCGTCGACCGAGATGAAGTTCTGGATCGCCCCCATTTCCCGGCAGGACCTCATCGAGAAGATCGTCCGGGATGCGGACCTGATTTTCGTTTCCCCCATGTGCTGGGACGAGATGCGGAAGCGGACGCCGCCCACGAAGACGTTGAAGACGTACGACAAGTTCATTTCCCAGGAGACCATCGACCAGCTCCGGGCGCTCCAGCTCTTGCGGTAGAAGCCGGCGCCGCGCGGCAGCTCTCTCGTCAGGTGAGGCATGATAGGCCGGGAAGGCCGCGGAACGCGGCGAAACGCTCCCAGGACAGCCGTCTCCGAGTCGTATGTTCGAAGTCTCCCCAAGGCCGAGTTGCATCTTCATCTCGAGGGGAGCGTGGGGTCTGACCGGCTCCTTGCCCTCGCCCGAAAATATGGCACGGAATATGCATCCCTGAGCGCCGCCGAGCTGACGGAGAAGCTCTACCGGTACGGGAGCCTCCATGAGTTCCTGGGCGCCTTCAAGGTGGTCTGCCAACACGTGCGCGGCAAGGAGGACTACGGTGACATCCTGGAGGACCTGGCAGAGAGCCTTCTCCGGCAGGGAGTCTTCTATGCGGAGATCATCTATTCCCCGTCCATACCCTGGATCTGGGGCCGGGACGGCCGGGCAATTCTGCGGCATCTGTTGAAAACAGGAGCCCGGTTCGAGGAGAAGGGCCTGATCATCCGCTGGGTGCTGGACTGCGTGCGCCAGTTCGGCGTGGAAGCGGCGTGGAGGACGGCCCGTCTGGCGGCGGAGCACCGGACCGAGGGCGTCGTGGCGTTGGGGATGGGAGGGGACGAGTTGTCCCTCCCCCTGACCGAGTATCGCGAGGTCTTTCTCTGGGCCAAGGCCCATGAGATCTACGTCCATGTCCACGCCGGCGAGATCGGCGAGCCGGCCCAGGTCTGGAGCGCCCTCAAGGACCTGGGCGCCAACCGGATCGGCCACGGCGTCCAGGCGGCCCGGGACCCGCGCCTGATCGACTATCTGCGGGAGCATGCCGTAGGGTTGGACGTCTGCCTGACCAGCAATCTCAGAACCCGGGCCTGGGCCCCGCTGTCGCAGCACCCCTTTCCCCTCCTGTACCGCCGCGGCGTTCCGGTGACCCTGAACACGGACGATCCCGGCCTGTTCCGGACCAGCTTGATCCAGGAGTATCTAAAGGCCTCGCGCATCTTCGGGCTGACGGCCCAGGATCTTCAACGGATCGCCTTGCAGGCGGTTCGGTGTTCCTTCCTGCCCCACGACGCCAAGATGGCTCACATGCAGCGGATCCAGGACCAGATGGAGCCCGGCTGAACTCCACACGGCCGCCACCGGCTGTGAGAGAATGGAGGCCACATCCCAGCCGGAGGAGTGGCCGAGTGGTTTAAGGCGGCGGTCTTGAAAATCGCTGTGTCCGCAAGGGCACCGTGGGTTCGAATCCTACCTCCTCCGCCAAGCAGTATTATTTGGAATTATGCCAACACGCCGGAAGATCAACACTGGCGCAGACCGCGTGGCGGCCCGTGACCAAGCCCGCCAGTCCGAAATGGATGCGGTCCGGAGAGCGTTGATCAAGGGCGAAGAAAGCGGGCAACCACAAGCGTTCAGCGGCGATCTGTTCAAAGAGAAAATGGCCGCCCTCCATGTCCGAAAAGTTCGCTGAGCATCGATTATCTCCAGAAGCCCAGCGCGACCTTGAAGCCATCTGGCTCTGTACGCTTATGAGCAGGAGATCATCTCAAGGAGACCGATCTTGGCCCTCCACTCAGCAAATGCTTTTGGATCACCTACGCCGAATTGTGGAGGGAATGATCTGCTTTGAAGATGATTCCGGCGTGCATTCCGAATCAGACGGTGTTACATTCCGAATCGGACGGGACCGGATTCCGAATTGGACGATACCTGATGCCGGATCGGACGATACGCCGTGGGGAGTTTGTGGCGCGCCATGCGGAGCGCCGGGTTTGCGCGGCGCTGGAAGATACTCGCATCGTGGCGATCGTGGGGCCGCGCCAGTCCGGCAAGACGACGCTCGCCCGCCGCATCGCCGCCACCGACGGCCGCCCATTCATTACTCTGGATGACCACCAGTTCAGGCGGTTTGCGCGAGATGATCCGGTTGGCTTCATGCGCGCCCAACCGGTCGCCGCGATCGACGAGATCCAGCGGGCGCCAAGCCTCATCCTGGCGCTCAAGCAGGCGGTGGATGAAGACCCGCGTCCCGGCCGCTTCCTGATCACGGGGTCGGTCGACCTTTTCCGGGGCTCGATCTCTCCTGATTCCCTCGCGGGGCGCGTCGAGACGATCGAGCTCTTGCCGTTTTCCCAGGCGGAAATCGCCGGTGCGGGCCCGCCGGACTTCCTGGATCGAGCCTTTGCCGCAGATTTTCCCAGCCTCGCGCTGACGGGACCGACCGGCGACCTGGCGGAACGCGTCATCTCCGGCGGTTTTCCCGAAGCCCTTTCTCGCGCGGCTCCGTCACGGCGCCGGAGCTGGTTGCGGGCGTATGCTCGCTCGCTTGCCGAACGCGATGTCTCCGATATCGCCTCCATCGCCAAGCTGAATGACCTGAGGCGCCTGATCGACCACGCGGCGGTGTCGGCGGGCCAGTTGCTGAACCTGTCGGCCCTCGGATCGCGGATTGGCGTCGACGGCAAGACGGTCGACCGCTGGCTCGCCCTGTTCGAGCACATGTTCCTGGTCCGCCGCGTCGTCGCCTGGCATCGCAGTGGGCTGAAGAGGCTCGTCAAAGCGCCGAAACTGCACTTTCTGGATTCCGGCCTGCTGGCCGCGCTTCAGCGGGTCTCGGCGGCGACAGTGGCCCGGGACCGGCAGAAACTGGGGCCGCATCTGGAGTGCTTCGTCTACGCCGAGCTCGCCAAGACGGCCGCTCTTTCCGACGACGAACTGACCCTCAGTCATTATCGCGACAAGGACCAGGTCGAAGTCGATTTCGTGCTGGAGCGATCCCCCGGCGCAATCGTCGGGATCGAAGTCAAAGCGAGCGCAACGGTGCGCCCCAGGGACTTCAAGGGCCTGAAACGCCTGCGACAGGCCGTCGGCGAATGTTTCTCCTGCGGCATCATCCTCCATGACGGCGACCGCGTTCAAAAAGTGGCGTCCAGGCTCTTCGCGATGCCCGTCAAGATGCTCTGGACGAACTGCCGGCAGTAAGAATGGCCGATTCCCGGCTGACCCGGGCTACGAGACCCCCATCCTCTCTTCCCCTTCCCGGATTCCCAGGTTGCCGTAGCGGTGGTAATCGATGCTGATGCTCTGTTCCCTGAGGTACCAGAGCAACTCCACCCGGCCCTGGGCCAGGACCGGGGCTCGCGCCAGGTAGACTCCGGACGCGGCCGCCGCCCGGAACACGATCTCCGGCACGCGCTCCGGCAGCGCGAAGCGGACGCGGTGGGTCGCGGCGCTGCGGACCCGGTCCGCCAATTCGTCGTCGGTCTCCCGGAGGAATTCGATGGCCTCCGCCCAAGACTCGGTGAGCTCCTGGAGCCAATCGACGGCCGGAGACGACCAGCTCCTGGGAAGGCTCATGGCCGCGCGACAGCCGGCGGCCTTGGCCGCGCAGGCCCGGGCGAAGATTTCGAACAGTGAATCGGAGGGGTCCACGCGGATGCAAAGCCGGCGGACGGGGAGATAACGCCGCAGATTGTCCTGGCCCACGAGGCGGAAATGGTCGTGGGTGCGGCCGAATTCGTCACGGCTGGCGGCAGAGTAGCTTTCCAGAGCCGCCACGATCCGGGCCAGCTCGTGCCTTCCCGCGGAAACAGCGGCGGGACTCGGTCGTTTGAGGCCTGACCGAAAAGCGGCAAGATGGGGGTCGGCGATCTGGGTGGGGCCGGCTGGAGGCTCGCCGTCGCTGAAGTCCATGAGTTGGGCCACGTAGTTGGGGCCTCCCGCCTTGATGCCGGGACCAAAGGCGGACTTGGCCATGCCCCCGAAGGGTTGACGAAGCACGACCGCCCCGGTGGTTCCCCGGTTGACGTAGAGGTTTCCGGCGTCGACGCGGTCGCACCAGTACGTCTGCTCGCGATCGTCGAGGCTCTCCAATCCGGCGGTCAATCCGTAGCCGGTCTGACGGATGAGGCTCAGGGCCTGGTCCAGGTTCCTCACCCGCATCACCCCCAGCACGGGACCGAAGAGCTCGGTCAGGTGGGTGAAGCTTCCCGGTTGGACATCCCATTTGACGCCGGGGGAGTAGAGGCAGGGGTTGTCATCCATGCGCCTGGGCATGACCGCCCAGGACTCGCCCGGCTCCAGTTCCTTGAGGCCCCTTTCCAGGGCGCCTGAGGGGGGACGAATCAAGGGGCCCATTCGATTGTGCAGATCCCAGGCCGACCCGACTTCCAGACTCCGCACCGCGTCGCAGAGCGTCTCCTTGAACTTGGGGTCCCGGCAGGTCTCCTCCTCGACCAGGAGCAGGGAGGTGGCGGAACATTTCTGCCCGCTGTGACTGAAGGCGGAGTGAACCAGGTGGCTGATGGCCAACTCCCGATCTCCCAGGGCGGTCAAGGTGGTCGCGTTCTTGCCCCCGGTTTCCGCCAGGAGATTCAGGTCCGGCTTGAGCCGGAGCATCCGCAGGGCGGTCTCCGTGCCCCCGGTCAGAATGACGGCGTCCACCTCCGGGTGAGAAACCAGACGGGACCCTCCCGTCGCGACGGCGCAGGGCGCCATCTGCAGAGTCCGCCGCGAGACCCCGGCCCTCCAGAAACACCGGCACAGCTCATGGGCCACCAGTACGGTTTCGGGGGAGGGTTTGAGGATGACGGTGTTCCCCGCCGCCAGGGCGGCGGCGATACCGCCTCCGGGTATGGCGATGGGGAAGTTCCAGGGGGAGACCACCACCACGACGCCCTTCGGTTCGGCCCTCAAGCCGGGGAGGTTTTGGAAGTAACGGGCGGCCAGGTCGTAGAAGACGACGAAGTCCACGACCTCGGAAACTTCCGGGTCCGACTCGGACAGGGTTTTCCCGCCGTCCGCCAGCGCGGCGCCCATGAGGTCTCCCCGGCGCCGCCGCAGCTCCCGGGCCACGGCCGCCAGGATCTGGGAGCGTTCTTCCGCCGGCTTCCGCCGCCAGCCGTCGGGATCGTTTCGAGCACAGGCCACGGCCCGCTCCACGTCCTCCTCGTTGGCCTGCCGGTAGCGCCCCACGATCCGGCCCGGCCGGGACGGGTCGAGGCAGTCTTCCAGCTCTCGGCCCCGGAAGATGTCCCTCCCGTCCACCACCAGGGGAATCTCCACCCTGTTGTCGCCGTGCCGGGGTTTCCACCGCTCGATGATCCCTTGGGCCCACTCGCGGTTGACCGGCAGCGAGAAGTCGGTGTCGGGTTCGTTGACGAATCGGCTCCACGAACTCGGCCGCGGCGAATCGCCCGTCTCGGCCATGCGGTTCTGGACACGCCGAGGTGTTTCCGATACGTGCTCGCGGCGGCGGGAGGATTCGAGGAAACCCTCTTCCAGCCGCTTCCACTCCAGGCTGTCCGGGACCAGCCTGAAGGCGTGACGGAGGAAGTTGTCCGGTCCCATGTTCTCGTCCAGGCGGCGAAACAGGTATCCGATGGCGTTGATGAAGTCCTCCTTTCGGGTCGCCGGCGCATAGAGGAGCACGTTTCGCGTCAGTTCGAACAGGGCCCGCCGCTGGGCGTTGGCCATCCCCTCCAGCATCTCGAACTGCACGCGGTCCAGGGCGCCCGCCTCCGCGGCCAGCAGCAGGGCGTACGAGACGTCGAAGAGATTGTGGGACGCTACCCCCAGGCGCACCGCCGCGATGTTCTTCGGTGCCAGGGCTTCGTGCAGCATGCGCTTGAAGTTGGCGTCGGTCTCCAGCTTCGACCGGAAGGGGGCTTGCTCCCAACCTCGCAGCGATGCCTCCACCCGTTCCATCTCCAGGTTGGCGCCCTTCACGAGCCGGATGGTCACGGGCGCTCCTCCCCGTTTCACGCGGTCTCTGGCCCAGGCGTTGATTCTCTTCTGGGCCAGGTAGGAGTCGGGGAGGTAAGCCTGAAGAGCGATTCCCGCGTCCACCTGCTCGAGGCCGCGGCGGGCGAGGGTCCGCAGAAAGACCTCCGTGGTCACCGCCAGGTCGCGGTACTCTTCCATGTCGAGGTACACGAACTTGGGCATCTCGGTGCCGTCCCGGCGGCGAAAGCGCTCCCTGGCCGCCGCGCGGTACAGCAGCTCCATCCGATCGCAGAGTACGGAGACGGTGTGCTCGAAGGCCAGGGACGAGATCTGCGAGTAGAGGGTGGAGATCTTGACCGAAATGACCTCCAGCTCCGGGAGCTGCAGCGCCCGGAGGTACGACTCCAAGCGCCGCTGGGCCTCGGCTTCTCCCAAGAGAGCCTCGCCCAGGAAGTTGACGTTCATCCGC
>JAJDTT010000027.1 GCA_022827025.1 Acidobacteriota bacterium | reverse complement strand
TCGTACCCTGAACTACGTACAGAAAGGAATTCGGCCGCGGCAGGCGAGTATCGAACTTGATGACCACCGTTTCCCCATTCGCACATTTGATGGTCGTGGTGACCAGATCCCCCTGCTTCCAGGCGATGTCTCGACGCGGGTGACCGGCCGGAAGATTGTCCTCGGACCATTTTCTCAAGCCTCGTGACTTGGTCGCCATGGAAGTCAGGTAGTCGAACCGGTTCCCCCGCTGAATGTTCAGCCAGTGGGCGACGGGCCCAATGCTGTGGGTCGGATAGAGCTCTCCGTTGCGATACTGGTTGTGCATGGAACGGTAGTCCCCTTCCCCCTTGGGAGTAGGACCCGTGCCTTTTCCCAGGACCAGGCGTTCGCGCAGATCGTGGGCATATCCGCACTGGCAGTGGATCAGTTCTCCGAATACCCCCTCGCGGACCATTCTGAGGATCGCCATGTTGTATCGCGCATAGCAATTATTCTCCAAGAACATGCAGGGAACCCGGGTGTCCTCGCAGGTCTCCACCAGTTCCCAGCACTCTTCGATGGAATTGGCCGGGCCGACTTCAACTCCCGCATAGATTCCGGCCTTCATGGAATCGATGGCCATGGGGATGTGCAGTTCCCAAGGAGTGGCGATGATGACACCGTCGAGGTCGTCGCGGCTCAGCAACGCGAGGTAGGAGCTCTCATCGTTGCCGTACCCTTCGGGACGTGAGCGGCCCGACTCCTCGACCCGGTCCTGAGCTCGACGCAGGTTATCGGAGGCGATGTCGCAAACCGCGGGTATGCTCACGTCGGAAAACCCCAGACACAGCCTCAGGAGCTTCGATCCCCGGCCTCCGATGCCAATGAAGCCGAGGCTGACCTTTCGGTCATCGGCACCCTTCAGGATGGCGGGCGTCAGACCGAATCCAAGGCCGGCAGCGGACACCCGCTTGACGAAACTTCGGCGGTCAGATGGCGAGGCGATCTCGTTCAGTCGGTTCATCCTGTTCCTCCTGGCCCGACCGGGCCTTCTTCCCCGCGGCAGGGTCGGCAGTCCGTGGAGAAAGTCGTGACGGCATTCCACCGGACCTGGATCCCGGCCGACCGGGTTGCTTCCCGGTCACATCTGGTCGAATATGCTCCTTCGCGTCGCTTTCCTTTCCGCAGGCGCGGCCCCGGTCTCGGTCGACGCCGGGCCCTGACCAGGGACTGCGAGAGGAGCGCGAATGGCTGGAAGACCGGCAACCCTCACATTTCTGCTCGGCACAATGTTCACGGTGGCCCAATCGGCTCCGGGCGTGGCCGCCCTGCCTTACGGAAGGGGGGAGCCCACGAGAACAGTCCTGCGATTCTCGAATGACCGGGTCCTGTTCGACCGCGTCCAACAAGGGTATCCCACCTGTGGAACTTCTTTCCCGTACCGGAAGGGAACGCTGCAACTCATCTTTCTCCGGCCGACGGAAGACGGCCGGGGCCAGGAGACATTCCTGACTCGCAGCGACGACCTGGGGAACTCACTCAGGCAAATACCTCTCGAAGAAGCGCTGCCAGTTGGCGGACATTACGTTGGCGATGTCCCCGGGATTCCAGTTGCGCCTTGCCAGAGTCTCGGCGATCTTCGGGTAATCGGCTACGGTGTCGATCCCGCCGGGTGCCCCGGCCAGACCTCCCTGCCCGTCAGTGTCGCCGCCGATGGCGGCGTGGAGGGTGCTGCCGGCCAATTCGCAGATGTGCTCGATGTGGTCGGCGGCGTCTTCCAGCGTCACCTCCTCCCTTGCAAAGGGGCGAGCGCGGCCCATTCCGGGGGTGGCCCAATCCAGCCTCTCGGTGCGATGGAGCATCCAGGTGTCCAGCGAGACCCCGATCACTCCTCCCCGCTCGATGACCGCTCGGAGCTGCCGGTCCGAGAACTGCCGTTCCCCCGGTACCAGAGCGCGGCAATTCTGGTGGCTGGCCAGGACCGGCCCTTGGAACAGTTCCAGAGACTGCCAGAACCCCTCGTCGGAGATGTGGGTCAGGTCCAGGATCATTCCGGTCCGCTCCATTTCCGCCAGCAACGGCCGCGCCGGTGGAAACAACCCGCCGGGACAACCCGTCCCGTGCGCGTAGCTGCTGGGTCCGTAGTGGGTCAGGCTTACGACTCGGAGTCCCCGGTCCCACCACAGGGACAACTGCCCGGGCCAGAGAATGGGATCGGCCCCCTCCATCCCCAGGACCACACCCACGGCTCGTCCGGCCGTTTCGGCCGCATCTGCCCATTCCTCCATGTGGCGGCTGAATTGGGAACGGGTCTCGAGAATCCGGATTTCGCCCCGGGCCGCCAGGACCTGATAGAAGGCGAGGTGACCGCGGGCGGCGGCATGGGCCAAGTCCCCGCTCCGGTAGCCCCGGAGGGGGCTGTCTTCCCTTTCGATCCGGGCGACCACCTTGACCAGCGCTCCCGCAATCCCACCCCGTCTCATCTCGGGCAGGGTGGCCAGGACCAGATTGTCCGAGCCCGGGTCCGCCCGGCGCACCGCCTCGACGGGCAGGGTCAGATCCCGGTTCAGCTCCAGGGCACTGTATGCCATCGGGTAGTCGCCATCGAAAATGAGCATCCCCTTCAGCCTCCCTTCCCCGACAACCTCACGGACGCCTTCACGGGGACGATCGCCAGAAACGCGCCCGCGGGTGCGTCGACGACCGCCCGGAAGAAATGGACCAGCGGGAAGATAGTAGACTGTCCCCATTAGTCTTTGCAGGTTCCAGGTGGCCAGGAACCACAGTCCTCTTGAGGAGAACAGTCCATGACGCTCCGAACGATCGTCTCTTTACTGGTTCTCCTCGCCTTCAGGCCTGCGGTCGCGCAAGAGAATACGCGGCCGAACTTCCTGATCGTGCTGGCGGATGATCTGGGTTACGGCGACCTGGCTGGTTACGGTCATCCCCGGATCAAGACGCCCAACCTGGACCGGTTGGCGCGCGAAGGACTGCGGTTGACGAGTTGCTACGCGGCGGCGCCGAATTGCTCCCCGGCGCGGACCGGGTTCATGACGGGGCGGACGCCCTACCGGGCCGGCGTGCACAACTGGATCCCCATGTTCTCCCCCATGCACGTCCGGACGGAAGAGATCACGGTCGCGACGCTGCTGCGGAACGCTGGATACGACACTTGTCACGTCGGCAAATGGCATCTCAACGGCGACTTCAATCTGCCGACTCAGCCGCAACCCTCGGATCATGGCTTCAACTACTGGTTTTCCACGCAGAACAATGCCCTGCCGAATCACCGCAATCCCAACAACTTCGTCCGCAACGGCAAACCGGCCGGACAACTGGAGGGCTATGCCGCGCCTCTGGTGACCGACGAGGCCATTCACTGGCTGAAAGAGGTCCGGGACCAGACGAAGCCGTTCTTCATGTATGTCTGCTATCACGAGCCGCACGAGCCGATCGCGAGCGAAAAGCGTTTCGCCGATCTCTATCCTTCCGGCGATCCCAGCTATCGAGCTCATCACGGCAACATCACGCAACTCGACGATTCCTTTGGAAGGCTGGCCCAGACCATCGACGAGCTTGGTTTGCGCGACAACACCTTCGTCTTTTTCACCAGCGACAACGGGCCGGCGATCACGGGAATTCACCCGCACGGATCGGCGGGCCCCTTGCGTAACAAGAAGGGGTCTCTCTACGAGGGCGGCATCCGTGTCCCGGGCATCATCCGCTGGCCGGGACATGTCAAGGCGGGCTCCGAGTCGGACGTTCCCGTCAGCGGCGTCGATCTGCTGCCGACGCTCTGCGACCTCGCCGGCGTGGCCGTTCACGGTCGCCTCGCCCTCGACGGTGTCAGCATTCGAACGCTGTTGGCGGGAGCGGCGCTCGAGCGGAAGACGCCACTCTATTGGCACTTCCTGCGGGCCCGCGGAAACCCCAAAGTCGCCATGCGCGCCGGAGACTGGAAGATCCTGGCGCACCTGGACCAACCCGAGCTGCGAGTCACGGCCGACATCGTCCCCGACGAGATGCGGATGCTGAAGACCGCGAGCCTGGCGCGGTTCGAACTGTACAACCTTCGCGATGACATCGGTGAAACCCAGGATTTGGCGGGGCGGGAGCCGCAGCGACTGGCCAGACTTTCAGATCGATTGCGGTCGATGTACGCCGAGGTCCAGGCGGAGAGCCCGGTGTGGCCCGCCTGGAAGTGGCCCCGATACGAGGCGCAGCGGATCGAGTGGCCTCCATACCGCAATCGGCCCAGGCCCGGGAACAAGTAAGGCCGTCCGTCAGCCACCTGGGTCCTCAAAGTGGACGGGCGTACCGGCACTCGCCAAACCTGGATCTCCAGGCTCGATTGGACTACCACTCCAGACGGCTGTCGTCCGGGCCGAGTTCCCCGGGCCCGCGAATTCCTCGACCTTCCCGTTGGGTGAGCTTGTCCCCCAGCTCGTCCCGGACCCGGGCCGCGTGCTGCTGCAGCCGCTCCACCACCTCCGGATGCTGCGAGACAAGATCGGAGGCCTCTCCCACGTCCTGCTTCAGGTCGAACAGCTCCAGTCCGGTCTCGGCCTGATCGTAGGGGACCGGGTGGCCGCCGGTCCCGCCGGCCCGGCCCGACAGCGTTCTGTACTGGTGAGGAAAATGCAGCTTCCAGCGACGGTCCCGTACGGCTTGCAGTTGACCGTTCCGGTAATAGGAATAGAAGGCGTCGTGAGGCGAGCGAGCCCCGGGTTCTGCGAACATCAGGGACCGGATGTCCCTCCCATCGATCTTGTGTCCCGGCAGCTCGGCGCCGATCAATGCGGCGACCGTGGGAAAGACATCGATGGTCGCGGCCAGTTCGTTGCACTCCGTTCCCGCCGGGATCCGACCCGGCCAGCGCATCAGGGTGGGGACCCGGATTCCCCCTTCGAACGACGTCCCCTTGCCCTCCCTCAGGGGAGCCGCAGACCCGGCGTGGTCCCCGTAGCTGAGCCAGGGCCCGTTGTCGGAAGTGAAGATCATCAGCGTGTTCCGGTCCAGACCGGTGCGGTCCAGCGCATCGAGAATCTGCCCCACGGACCAGTCGATCTCCATGACCACGTCGCCGAACAGACCCCGCGCGCTGCGGCCCTTGAACTTGCCGGAGACGTAGAGCGGCACATGGACCATGCTGTGGGGCAGGTAAAGCAGGAAGGGCCGATCCCGGTTCCGCTCGATGAAATCCACGGCGCGCTCGGTGTACTCGGTCGTCAGCAGGCTCTGGTCTTGCCCCGTGACCTTGGGATTGACGACCTGATTGCCCTCGATCAGGGGCAGATCGGGAAAGCGGTCTCCGGCAGTCGGGTGGTAGGGCCACATGTCATTGGAATAAGGCAGCCCGTAGTACTCGTCGAAGCCGTGCTGCAGCGGCAGGAACTTGGGATGGTGGCCCAGGTGCCATTTCCCGAAGCAGGCCGTGGCGTAGCCCCGGCTTCGGCACAGTTCCCCAAGGGTGACTTCCTGCTGGTGGATGCCGATGTCGGAACTCGGCCCCAGAGCGCCGGACAAGCCGATCCGGGGGTGATAGCAGCCGGTCATCAAGGCCGCCCGGGATGCCGTGCACACCGCGGACGAAACCTGGAAATCCGTGAATCGCATGCCCTCCACCGCCATGCGGTCCAGATTCGGTGTCGGGTATCCCTGGGCGCCGAAGGGACCGATGTCGGCGTAGCCCATGTCGTCAATGAATACGAGAACGATGTTGGGCGGGCGGACTTCCGAAATGTCGGGTGGCCGGGTTTGCGAGCAACTGCAGGACAAGAGAAAAACAGCCAGCACCAAAGGCCATGGCACACTGGAATGAGGTCTCAATGCGTGTCCCGACATCGGATCCAGAAGTTCTAGGATTGAGGAATTCGTAACGACGAACCCGGTCCGCCCGGGCAGCCGAATTTCAAGAGAAAGCATACTCTTGTCTGGGATTCGGGGATACGACTGATAACATTCGAGCAACTGTGAACCTGCTTCTTCCGGCGACCGTCGCGTGCTTGCTGATCACCGGCATGGGTCTTGCCCTGCTGGGCAGCGTGAAACTGACGCTGGCGCAGAAGCTCCGGATCGACGAGGGCCGGGTCGGCGGGTTGGTGTCTCTGTTCGGCTTCACCACGATTCCGGTGATCCTCACCGCCGGCTTTCTGACCGATCTGATGGGACGTCACGTGATCCTGATCGGCGGCACCGTCCTGATGGTGCTCGGCCTGCTGACGCTGGCGGCCTCGCACCGCTATGCCACAGCCCTGGTCTCGGTGCTTCTGCTCAGTGCCGCCTGGGCGGCGCAGATCAACGTGATCAATGTGCTGGTACCCCACGTGCTGCGGCCTCCCGCCTTTCTCGCCGAGGATATTCCGGCGATCTCCTTTGCCACGAACCTGGGAAACGTCTTCTTCGGCCTGGGGGCATTCCTGACTCCGCTGTTGGTTTCCTGGGCCCTTGGCCGCCTGGGACTCGCTTGGGGCCTTCGGCTGCTGGCCGGACTCGTAGCCCTCCAGGCAGTGATGGCGGGGTACTCCGACCTTCCGGCGGCGATGTCGGCGGGAGCGGGAGGCAGCATCATGGGCCCGGAGACCTGGTCCCTGCTGGGTGATCCAATCATGTGGCTCTGCGCCATGGCGTTGTTCTTCCACGGTCCGCTGGAGGCGGCGATGGGCACGTGGACCACCACCTTCCTGGGAGACAGAGGGGTTTCCGAGACCCGGGCGGCAACACTGCTGTCGGCCTTTTGGCTGGCATACATGGCATCGCGCCTGTTCACCGCATTCGTGTTGGGTCCGTTCACCGCGCGACTTGTCTCCGGACTGGGACTGGAAGCCCCCAGCGAAGCAGTGCTGATCCTGGTCCTGGCGCTGGGCTGTGTGGGGGTCATGTCGGGCGTGGTCCGGAGCCGGAGCCGGCGGACGGCGATCGCTCTCGTCATCGCGGCGGGCCTGATCTTCGGTCCGATCTTCCCTTCCATCATGGCTCTGCTGCTCGGCCATTTTCCGGGGCCGGTCCAGGGACGCGCGGTAGGACTCCTGTTTGCCATCAGCGGCCTGGGCTGGACCTTTATCCCCATGGCGATCGGCGCCTATGCCCAGCGGACGAACGTGCAGCGGGGTTTCCTGATCGCCGTCGGATCGGCGATCGGCCTGTTCCTGGTGGCGGGGCTCCTGACCCTGACGGCCACCACCGGCTGAGTGCGGAGAAAGATCCCGACCGATCTGATCCCAGTTTCACCTATGAAGAAACGCAAGCGATTGACGGGTGTCCGTTTCGGTGCAAAGCCGCGGAACCCGTTACTCTGAGGCGGCAGACCATGAAGCCGATGGATCTGAAGGGCTCGATGGAGCTGGCCGGCCGAAATCTGGTGGCAAACCTCTGTCCCACGCGCAACTACCTCCCCTATTGGGCGATTGATATCGACTCCGGTTACGGAGCCCGCGCGCGCTTCAACTGGCCCCAGCACAACGTCGGCCGATGGTGGGACGCGATGCTGCGGCTGGAGGCCGCGACCGGATTCCGGATTCCGCCCGATCGGGAAGCCGCCATGTTGGGCAACCTGCACTCCTTTTTCGACAACCCCGATCAGTCTTCGTCACACGACCCATCCCGACGGCCGCCTGAACCTGGATTCCGGATCGAATCACACCCACTCGTATTTCGGGACGCTCCGAGGTCTGCTTCTCTACGGCGAACTCACGGATCAGCATGAGTACATCGATGCGGTAGAGGCGACCTATCGGAGGACAGTTCGCACCATGGTCAAGAGATCGGGGTTCATCTCCCACGACCTGGGAATGGACAACCGTGGAGAGACGGCTTCCCCGGGCGACGCCGCTCAACTGGCGCTGTGGCTGGCAACCCGGCACGGCTTCACGGAGTATCTCGACGACGTGGAGCGGATCGTCCGGGCACGGATCCTTCCTTCACAGGTTACGGAGACGCCGCCGCTCCACGTCGCCACGCCCGGCGCCCGGAAGGACGCCGATCCCAGTCGGCGACTAGAAAGTCGCCGCTCCACGCCCCCGCTCCACGTCGCTACCCCCGGCGCCCGGAAGGACGCCGATCCCAGTCGGCGACTGGAAGTCACGGTAGGAACGGCAGTTTCCTGCCGCCCCCCGCACAGATCCGGACGTGCCCGTTAGGGCATCCGGCTCCTACCTTGGGTGTGGACGGCCAGCGGAACCGTTGCTCCGGCCACGGGTGACGGATCTTCACGGATGGCCAGAGCAATTCCGTCATCCGTCGCAGCCGTCCCCAACTGAAGCGGTCGCGCTGAGATCGACGCCGCAACGCTCGCAGCCATCGCCGTTGCAGCCGATAGCAGAAGCTTT
>JAJDTT010000129.1 GCA_022827025.1 Acidobacteriota bacterium | reverse complement strand
CTCGCTGATCAAGAGGCCGCCTCCCGCGAAGACGTCCAACTTCGGCGGCTCCTGTGCAGCAGCGACACTGCCCCCTGCCCACAAGAGCGCTGCCACGAGCACTGCGGCGCTGACGGCGATCCCATGTCTCATCAGCTCAACCTCCTTTGCCGAGCGAACCCGGCCGCGGCTCGGATGCCGGCGGGGCAGCTCGACTGGAAGTGCGTGAGACAGGGCGGGAACGGCTCATTTGTCGCCGAGGCCGCAGGCCCGCGCGCGACGACCCCGAGTGCTTCCGATGCGTGGCGGACCTCCTCGCTTCGTGAGCCCCTCCCGCCGACGAAGAGCCAGCGAGACGCCGCTACGCGCGGGCCGCGCCGACGCCGACCGCCCACGTGCAGGCTCGAGCCGTCGTGCCACCCAGGACCGCGATCGCCATGGGGTTGCCAACTGCACTTCACGTGCAGGCTCGGGACAAGTGACCGACATCAGGTTGCCAACCTGACACGGATTCGGTAAAACAAACAGTAGCGAGATCGCGTGCGATATGTGGGCGATATTTCGGCTCATAAAAGTGATGATCGTGTAAATATGGGCAGTGGCGACGTTCGCAAGGTGGGTCCTCGGGGCCGACTCTCCGCCCACACCGGCGGCAATGGGCGATGGCGAAGCCGTGCAACCACGGGCGCCGACAATCGCGGTGAAAGGGGGGTTCACATCATGATCGACGCGCACTCTCAGCCCGGACACGGGTCCGTTCGCAGAACCTTGAGCCGGCGCGACTTCCTCGGCCACGCCGGCGTTCTCGGCGTCACCGCCGCGGCGACGACGGCGCTGCCCGCGAGCATGGCGGCGACCGCCGCAAGCGAGGATGGGGACCTGTTCCTGCTCGGACTCGAAGAGCATTTTGCGACCCCCGAGCTGCGACGGCTCAACGACATCAGGTTCCCGAGGGGCGTGCCCCGGTTCGACATCGACGACGTCGGCACCGGCCGCATCGCCGACATGGATGCGGCCGGCATCGACATCCAGGTCCTGTCGGCCCTGACGCCCGGCGCCCAGAACTTGCCTGGAGCCGAAGGCGTCGCCTATGCGCGCAGGCTGAATTCCTGGGTCGCCAACGAGGTCATTCCGGCCTACCCCGATCGCTTCCGCGCCTTCGCCACGCTGCCCCTGAGCGAGCCGGAGGCCGCCGCCGACGAGCTCGAGTACGCGGTGGACGAGCTCGGCTTCCTGGGCTGCATGACCTACGGGGCCGTCCACGGCAAGTTCCTCGACCATGCCGACTTCGCCCCCGTGCTCGCCCGCGCCGAGGCGCTCGACGTGCCGATCTACATCCACCCGAACTGGGCTTCTCCCCAGGTGATGGACATCTACTACAACGGTCTCGGCAACCAGTGGGTGAGCCGCGTTCTCAGCGGCGCCAGCTATGGTTGGCACCAAGAGGTGGCGCTGCAATGCCTGCGCATGATTGCCAGCGGCGTCTTCGACAGGTTTCCGAAGTTGCAGATCATCGTCGGGCACATGGGAGAGGGCCTGCCGTTCGTCTACTGGCGTTTTGGCGACGACCTGGCCCGAATCACCGCCGACAAGCTGCAAAAGCCCGTTCAGCAGTACTTCCACGACAACTTCTGGATCACGACCAGCGCCTTCTTCAGAGACGAGCTGTTGCGGCTGGCGCTGTCCGTCATGGGCGAGGACCGGGTGATGTTCGCGGTGGACTACCCGTTCGTGAGCAACAAGGTGGGCGCCGATTGGTTTCGGGCGGTTGACCTGCCCCGGACCGTCAAGGAGAAGATCGCCCACAAGAACGCCGAGCAGCTTCTCAAGATCGGCCCTTTTTGAAGGGGCCGCGACGTCCGGATCGCCGGGAACCGCTATTGGTCAGGGCTGCCCGGACCGGACGCACTGGAGGTTGTCACGTCCTCTTCGATCTGACGGTAAGGAACGCCCCCTCGGTATCGAGATAGCACCACACTTGCGCCGATTGCTGATTGTAGAAAGCGGGGAAAGACGAATAATTCAAGCGGTGCAGGGCACAGAGCGGGAATCGTTCTCATCGTGGACACCAGAGCAGGATCAACTCGCTGCCGTTCTTCTCTACAGACTCCGCCAGGTGCTGACCGGCGCAGGAGCTGTTCTCTTTAAGGAATCTCGGGATCCTTGTAGACCACGATTGCCTCTGTCTTCGTGCCGATCCCGGCAGCCGCACCCACGACGGATCCAATGGCCGCTCCTACCCCGGCGACCAACAGAACTGCTAATGCCGCTCCACCCGAACCCATGTCACCAGATCCATCTTGGGCAAGTGCGACCAAGGGGAGCCCGGCTCCAACCGCGGCGCCGATTGTGGCGCCCATTACAGCGCTTGTTCCCACGCCACCCTGCTCCTGCGTGGCAATGGTCTGGATGTCGGATTTCGGAATGACCGCCCGCGCCGAGCGAGTTTCGACGTCCACCCCCGACTCGGACAGACCTTCAAAGTCTCCGATGACTTGATCCCCATTCTTGAGTTCCACCGTGATGGGCGTTCCCATGTCCAGATTAGAAACCGTCTCCCAGTGTCCCGGGATCACCCCTGCGTGCAACGGCTGTGCGATCAATGCCACCAGGATCAGAGTGAGGACTTGGTTCCGGTACGATTTCATGGCTTGAAGGATCATCATGCACCTACTTTCCGGAAGTTGATCAGTGACGTTTTTGGTGATGCTCATGGTTGCCGCAGCATCATCGGATCGGGGACTGGAGAAACACCCTGGGCGTCCACGATCTGGACCACCACCGTCGCTCCACGATCTCCCAAAATGGTGTCTTCCATCTGAGTATTGCCAGGAGCCGGAGCGGTAAGCCGGGATAACGCCGGCTCATACGGGGTGAAGTTCATATGCGGCGTCTCTTGAATCGCCATGATCTTTCCGCTGAGTGGAACCGCGCGCACGTTCTGAAGCGTGCCCGCGATCTCCACCGGGGTCGCCGCGGCGGCGACAAGCAGAGCGATCAGAGCCAGGAAAACCACAGCGGTAAGAGAGACACTTATGTCTTGCATGGGATATTCCTCCTGGTCTTTGCTTCCGTGGTCATTCACCCGCATCCCAGTCGCAGAAGCCGTGCAGAGTGGCCGTCGCCATCCGGTCTGTGCGGGAGACTCAGTATCAGCGGTGTCTTGAAGTCTCAGGATCTTTCCCTCTAATCAGTACAACGTCTGAAATCGGGATCGGTCACAGTTTTTTTTGATGGCTGTGTTTTCGGAGGTGATTTAACTGGGGAGCTTTGGAAATTTTCTCCGGAGACGCCGTCGCCGACGATGATTTCCGAGCCTGGGGAAGTAGGGAAAAGAGAAGAGAGTGCCGGCTTTCAGGAGCCGATTCGGCTGCCTGTTTCGTGGCTCCGGACGTGACGGGGGAACCGGGCCGGGGACTGGCCCGCATTTCTCAGAAGAAGAAGGGCGGCTAGAAACCGCCCTTCCAGTGGGCGACTGGAAGTCGCCCCTCCGGGCCTCCGGCAAGATCCCGCGAGAAACTGGGCAGGATTGTCCATGGAGCGGCGACTTTCTAGTCGCCGACTGGGACCGGCGTCCTTCCGGGCGCCGGGACGTGGAGCGGCGACTCAGCCGGGGAACGATGCGACCCCGCAGGGCACCCACAAGGGGTGCCCCTACGGTCATCGGGGATGGGAAGTTTCTAAGAAGTCCCCCACCGGCCGGCATCGTCATGGCCGGTTCGGGCGCCATCGAGTACGGCGCCCGGGCAAAAAGAGCGGGGGATGGGGCTCGTGGGTCGTCTACGCCTTCTTCCCCAAGCCGGCGCGTCGGTCGGCAGCAGACCTCAATCCCTGGTCAGGATCACGTCGGAAATTGCGCTGCCCAGCGTTTCCCGCGCAATTTCCAAGAGGTGCATATGGTGGGTGAAGAAGAGCACTTGTGTCCTCGTTGCCAATTCTCCCAGCACCTGGAAGCCGGCTCGCGCTCTGCTGTCGTCGAAGTTGACGAACAGGTCGTCGGCCACGAACGGCAGGGCGGCCGCATGGCCCAGATAGTCTTCCATGGAAGCGATTCGCAACGCGAGATAGAGCTGGTCCGCCGTTCCGTTGCTCATGCCCGAGACGGGGACCACTTCTCCGCCCGGCCTCAATCCGATCAGGTCGGCCCGGTCCCTGGCATCGTAATCGCCCCGAAGTTCGGTGAAGGAACCTCCGGTGACGGTCGCGAAGAGTTCACCGGCGCGCCGGAGAAGAGGAGCCTGCTTTTCCCGGCGATACCGGTCGATGGCCCACCGCAGCAACAGGGCGGAGGTCCGTACGCGGACATAGCGCTCCGAGACCTGGCGGATGTCTGCGAGGGCTTCCTGTCGGACCGCTTCCTGCCGGGCCGCCACGGCGTCGCCGCCGATGGACTGGAACGCGGCTCTGGCCTGTGCCCTTTCTTCGGCGGCGGCGGTCAGTTGCTCCCGCAATCTCTTCAGCTTCGCATCCGTAGTTTCTTCCCGGGCTGCGATCTGGTCGATTTCGACATCCTCGCATTCTTCTTCCAATTCGGTTGCCGACAGGCCGTCTCCTTGCTGATCGAGCGTTTTCAGGATCGTGTCCAGTTCAAGTTGCAGGGCTCGAAGAGAATCGGATTTCTCGACGGCGCTTCTCAGTTCCTCTCTCGTCCGGACGCCGGCCGCGTCCCTGAGGTAGTGGACTGATCCGCGCGCCGTTTCGCGCTGCTCCTCCAAGGTGCGCAGGTCGTTCTCCAACTCTTCCGTCTCCTGCTTTTTCCCGGTGCGGAGGTCACGGATTCGTCGAGCTTCCGCCAGGCGCTTCTCGATCTCGAGAACGGCGTCCTCGGCCGGTGTGCCGGAAAGGTCTTCCGCCAACTCGTCGACCATCTTCGCCACTGCGGCCTCGAAGTCCACGATGTCACGCTCGATCTTGCCGATGCGTTGGTAGCGCAGGTCGTTGATTCGCTGGGACTTCTCCCGTATCCGGTCCATGACGTCGATCATGACGGAAACCCCATCCGGGTTCGAGTTGACCGGGAATCCAACTTCGGTCAGAACCGACAACCACGCTTTCTGCCACTGCAACCACGCCTGCTTCGCCCGAACCCGTTCACGGCGGCGCCTTTCCATGGCGTGCTCGGCCTCCTGCAAGCGCTTCTCAAGACCATTCCTGGCCTTCGCCTCCTCTTCGTAATCGAAACGCAACCCTTCCGCGCGCTCCAGGAGTACGGGAAGGGTCTCCTGCTCCAACGCTCCGAGGTCGGCGCCGAGTGCCGACAATTCCGTCAAGAGATCCTTTTTCGCCTCGCGTTCCTCTCCCTTGAGGACGACCAGTGCCCTCGCCGCCTCGGCCCGCTCCTCGGCCACTTCCAGCAACCTGTCTCTCGTTCTCAGCCACTCCAGCATGACATCGGGCGCCAGCGGCGAAATCGGCGCCTGATCCCACAACGCCTGCCATTGGGCATCCAGTCGTTCACCCTCATGGACGAGGGCTTCCTGTAGCCGGCGCTTTTGGGCCACGCTGCCTGCCTGCTCGTCGATGGCGCGGGACATCTCCGCCAGACGTCCGACCGCTTCGGCGTTGTCGAATCTCCGGTCCGCCAGGTCGTCCGCGTGGCGTATTGCGAGTTCGAAGGCCGCTGCCGGATCATCCGGAGCATCGGCGTGGCGCTCGGCCTCCTCCCGGGTGAGGGGCCGGTTCGACAGGTGTCTCTTCTCGATCAGTTTCCAGAGGGCGTCACGGTCAGTCCGGGCCTTGCGGAGCGTTTCGACGGAAACGATCCGCTCGTCCCTGGCGGCGCGCCGGAAATTGCTCCGGGCACGCTCGAGTTCCGGCTCGGCGGTTGCAAGTTGCCGAACCACCTCTCGGCGCCGCCGGTCCCAATCCTGAATCTCGTCTCGAAGGCGTTGCACCGTGGCCGCCGGTGGCGCGTCCATTTCTGCGGCGGCCTCAGCGCTCGGGACGTTCGGGCGCAGGGAGCGGAGCAGCCGGTCGAGGTGATGCTGCGTGTGCCTGACCTCCAATTCCCCTTGGCGCACGCGCCCGGTGACGTCGCCACGCTCCCGGACCGCCTTGATCACGGCCCGCAATCGCGAAACGTCGGGCGTCTCGCCGAACATGTCGATCGTCTGCTGAATCTCGTCCCATTCGGCCTGCGCCTCTTGCAGGGCATCGGTTCGATTCTCGACGTCCGAGACCAGCTTGCCCCGCCGGGTGAGGAGGGACCGCAGTTCGCCGAGCTTGTTCCGCTTCGGGATTCGCGCGTCCGTCTTGCCCACGTCTTCAGGCCAGCCCAGGTCGGAAGCCAGGTCGCGCACGTCGGCTTCCGCCGCCTCAAGTTCCGCCCGCCGCTTCGGGAGGTCGGCCGTCGCCCGGCGGACCTCGATCCGGCGCTCGTCGAGGTGCTTGATGTCCTGGTCGCGAAGGACCAGCCCGCGATCGTACCGGAGCGTTCGCAACTCCTCGCGCGTCCTGGCCAGGTGGCCGGAAAGCATGTCGATCCGGGTCGTCAGTTCATTGTCCCTTCGCTCCGATTCCTCCAGGACCCGGCCGGCGTCCCGGGGCAGCAGGACGACTTTTTCCAGAGCGGCGATGTCCAGTTCCTCTTGCAGATCGGCCATGCGGCTGACATCGCGGTAGACTCGCCGGATGCGGCTGAGCCGCCGGTCTTCGGCAGACAACGCCTCGAACTCCGACTCGATTCTCGCGTAGACCTCCTCGGTGCGCTCGAACGCCTGTTTCAACTCCCGCCACTGGTTTGCGGTGACGGTCTGCTCCCGCAGGTCCGTTCGTGCGCTCACCAGCCGGTCGTGGGCACGGTAGTACTCTCTGTGTCTCGCTCTTCTTGGCGCCCAGAGATTGTCGGCTTCCCGGGAGAGTGTTCCCAGCAGGTTGCGGAGGCCTCCGATCCCGGCGCCGGCGGAGAAGAGCATCTGGCCGACGTCGTCCTTGGCCTCCAGTATCTCCCGGCCGCCGATTCCGAGCCGGACGTGGTTCAGACTGAACATCCGCTCGAAGAAGGAACGGTCGGCGCCGGCCAGCAGAGGCTGCAACGCGGTCTCGCCGCCGGGGAGCGGCAGACCGTCGGTTCCCAGAAGCGTATTCTTGGCGCCCTTTCGGCGGACCACCTCCAGCGAGGTCCCGCCGTTCTCGAGCAGAGCGCCGATGCGCAGGCTCGCGTAGTCGTGCCGGAAGTTGTAGGGCGACCTCACAGGGACGCCGAACAGGAGATCCTCGATGGCCGAGAGCGCCGTGGATTTTCCGGCCTCGTTGGGACCGAACACGACGTGGAGGTCGACGTCGCCGGCCGGGAGCTCGAAGGAGCGGTCCGTGAAGTGCCCGTAGCGAACAAGGTCAAGGCGGCTCAGCCGCATGTCAGTCCTGATCTCCCAGCAGCCGCGCGGACAGGAAAGGGGTCACTCCGGCGATCACCCCGGCGTGGTCGCCGTCGATTGCGGCTTTCAGGACCGAATCGTCGACATCGGATCGCGCCTCCGCGGGAAGCCGGCGGATCATCCCGCCGATGTCGGTCTCGATCCGGCGCCGCAGGTCTGCATCGGAGTCCGCTCCCTGAAGCATCCGGAGCAACTCGCCGAGGGCGTCTTCACGGTTGGCCATGGTCTCCGGGGAGACCGGCGGACCGGTCGCGACGACCACCTTTTCCACCCAGGCGGTGTCCTCGCCCAGACCCAGGGAGATGGAGCGGGCCTCGGCGAGGAGTTGTTCTCCGTCCGTCAGCAGCCGGTCATGGACTTCGGTCCGGCCCCGAAGGACGATGCGGCACGCCAGAAGTCGACCTCCGGCGCGAGTGTCGACGGTATCTTCGAGGGCGTTTCGGATTCGATCCAAGACCTCTCCAAAACCTGCCGCGGGCCCCAGGTCGACCGTCACAACGGTCCAACGCACCACATCGCAATGCAGGGCATCCAGTTCTGTGATTTCGCCGTTGTCGACGGTCACCAGTGAGGCGCCTTTGGCGCCGGTCTCCCGCACGTGCCGTCCCTGCAGATTTCCCGGAAACACGATATGGGGACGGGTGTGGAGCACTTCTGCGCGGTGAACATGGCCCAGCGCCCAGTAGTCGTAGCCTTTGTTGATCAAGTCCGCGAGGGAGCACGGTGCGTAATTCTCATGCCCGCCCATCCCCCCGAGTCCCGTGTGCAGCACACCGATGTTGAAGGCGCCCGGGGAGGGTTGCGGATAGCTCAACGCCAGATTGTCCGGGACGTCTCGTTGCCTGAAACTCTGTCCGTGGAGCGCAACATTCAGCTCTCCGATCTCGAAGGACTGAGGGCTCCGTGATTGGAAGACATGGGCATTGCCGGGCAGGGTGAGCCGGCGCGTGATCTGACTTCTGGCGTCATGATTGCCATAGAGCAGATAGACGGGAATCCCCGCCCGATTGAGGCGGCCCATCTGGCTGACGAAAAACAGGCCCGTCCGGTAGTCGCGCCAGTCGCCGTCATAGAGGTCGCCAGCGATGATCAGGAAGGAGACCTGCTCCTCGATGGCAAGTCCCACCAGCCGCTCCAGGGCTTCCCGGGTGGCGGTGCGAATGGACTCCGCAGCCGTCCCCTCATACTGGGCGAGCCCTTTCAGGGGGCTGTCCAGATGAATGTCCGCTGCGTGCAGAAACCGAAATTCAGTCACAAGGGAAATACACCTGTACGTTGTGGAGGACGCAAGCGCTCCGTATCGGCTTTGGAGCAGGCGATACGAAGAGTTCGACGCCGGGAGAAGACCTGGTCTGTTTTTTCCAGTCGGTCGTCGGTTCGAGTTATTGCTCGACCGCCATTCCATCCGCGGACGGCATCGGCATCACGCCCTCGAGAGGAATCACCGGCAGCGTGGTGAAGATGCCGTTCCCTCCATCCAATTCCACCGCGACTCCGGTGAACTTCTGCGCGATTCCCGGCGCCGTGCAGCGCACCGACCCCGTGAAGTCCGATGTGTCGTGCTCGAACATCTCGCTGATGAACTTGGCATCCTGACCGTTGGCCGCCAGCGGGACCTCCGCCTCTTCCAACACCTCGCCGCCCATCGTCAAGCTGCAGCTGAGCGTCAAGTCCTTCTCGCTCAGATTACGGAGCGCCGCACCGGTATCGATGCCTCCAGCCTGACGCCGGGCCGGGAAAATGGCGGCGCGGACCGCCTCGCTGGCTCCGACGCCGGCCACGCCGACGCCGGGAACGTCAAAACGCAGAACCCCGCCGATGGGGCTGTCGGGGCCATCGGAAATCACCTTCACCGACCCGGTCACCGTTTCTCCCTCACCGTTGGTCGAAATCGTGACTTCTCCCAGGGGCGCCAATTCGGACTGGAGCGTGACCGCCCCGTGATCCGTGGCTTCCAGATTTCCCCCAATATCCACGACCGATGCCGGGTCGATGAGTTCCCCCATCTCGTCGTAGAAGTAGACCGCGGGCCGGACCGGCGTGGCGGCCAGGTTCACCAGCACAATGTCGGAACTGATGGCGGCACCGTTGCCGAAATGAGCGAAGTCCAGTGCGAGCTGATGTCCGAGATAAATGCCGGAGCCGATGAACACTTCCTGGTCCGGGAAGAGGTCGGGAAGGGGAGAAGTGAAGGGCTCGACGTATCCCAACTTGGGGGAAGTATGGTCTTCGTCTCCTTCAATCGACGGATCGTCGAAATGATACTCGACATAGCCGCCCCCCGAATTGGCCGCGGCGATGAGTTCCTCGACGAACGGGGCTCCGGTGAACTGGTCTTTCAGACCGCTGAGGTCCTGGTCCACCAGGGCCGCATTGGCCCCGTGCCAGAGGACGACGCCCTCGTCATTCGAAACGTAGAGGTAGACGGAACCGAACTTCCATTGCTCGTTGAATAGATCGTCGATCCGGGCAGCATCGGTGATGCCTTCCACGTATGCCTTTCCGGATCTGACGAAAGCCTTCAGGGTCTCCCGGTCCAGGACTTCCCTGGCCGTTATCCCCATGTCCTGAGCAAGGGCGGGCTGCAGGGCGGAAAAGCCGACCGCCAGCCCCAAGATTCCCATGAGAAGCAGCGATCTCGATAATTTCATAGTGGTTTCTCCTTATTCCCTGACGAACGGACGCTCTCGCGGATCCATTCCTCCGGTGTCACCCTCTATTGCGCCACCGGCACCACGGGCAGCGTGGTGAAGATGCCGTTGGCGGCATCCAGCTCCAGGGCGACGGCGGTGAATTCCTGCTCCCCGTCCGGCGCCATGCAGCGGACCGATCCCGTGAAGTCCGACGTGTCGGGTCCCGGGAACATCTGGTCGATAAACTTGGCGTCCTGTCCGTTGGCCGGCAAATCGACCATCCAAGCATCGCCAAGCATTTGGCCATTCTTCATCAGATGACAGGTCAGGGTCAGTTCGGACTCGCTCAGGTTGCGGAACGCCGCCCCGGTGTTGATCCCGTTTGCCATGCGGCGAGCCGGAAAGATGGCATCCCGGAACGGCTGGCTGCTTCCGACGCCGGCCACGCCGACACCCGTCAGGTCAAAACGCAGGACGCCACCGATGGAGCTGTCGGAAACCACCTTCACCGATCCGGTCATGAGGTCTCCCATGCCGTGGGTCGGGATGGTGACCTCGCCCAGCGACGGTATTGCGGTCGGGACGGTCAGTGCTCCGCTGCTCGTGACCTCCAGGCTCTGGCCCATGACGTCCAGTACCGATGCCGCGTCGATCAGTTCACCCATCGTGTCGTAGAAGTAGATTTCCGGCTGGACTGCCGTGGCGGCTGCGTTCACCACCACGAGGTCCGAGGTGATGCCGCCCCCGTTGGCGAAGTGGGCGAAGTAGAGGGTGACCTGGTTGCCGTTGCCGGATCCGGAGCCGTCCATAGCCACCGGCACCACCGGGAGCGTGGTGAAGACGCCGTTGCTGGTATCCAACTCCAGGGCGACGGCGGTGAATTCCTGCTCCCCTTCCGGCGACGTGCAGCGGACCGACCCCGTGAAGTCGGACGTGTCGTGGTCGAACAACTCGTGGATGAACTTGGCGTCCTGTCCGTTGGCCGGCAAATCGACCATCGCGTCGTCACCGAGCTGCTGCCCGTCCTTCATCAGCCGGCAGGTCAAAATCTGCTCCGACTCGCTCAGGTTGCGGAACGCCGCCCCGGTGTTGATCCCGTCTGCCATTCGGCGCGCCGGAAAGATGGCGTCGCGGACGGTTGCGCTCGCGCCGACACCGGCGACGCCGACACCCGTCAGGTCGAAGCGCAGGACTCCGCCGATGGAGCTGTCGGTACTGTCGGAAACCACCTTCACCGACCCGGTCATCAGGTCTCCCATGCCTTGGGTCGAGATGGTGAGTTCGCCCAGCGACGGTATTGCGTTCGGGACGGTCACAGCTCCATAGCTCGTGACCTCCAGACCCTGACCCATGGCGTCCACGACCGACGCCGCCTCGATCAGTTCACCCATGGTGTCGTAGAAGTAGATGTTCGGCTGGACCGGGTTGGCGGACGCGTTCACCACCACGACGTCCGAGGTGATGCCTCCCCCGTTGGCGAAGTGGGCGAAGTCGAGAGCCAACTGGTTGCCCTTGTAGAAGCCGGAGCCGGCGACGACCGTCGCACCCCCCAAGCCCGGATAATCTTCCGGTACAGTGAAGGTCTGGGCGTAGCCGACCTTGGCGGATCCCAATTCCTCATCGCCTTCCACTCCCGGGTCATCCCAGTAGTAATCGACGTATCCACCCCCCGAAATGGCCTTTTTTACGAGCTCCCTTACGAACATGAATCCATTTCGGTCTGCCAGGTCGATCTGAATCTGTTCCTCTTGGTCCGGACGGGCCCCGTGAAAGATCACGGTTCCGTCAGGCGCCATCACGAACACGTAGGTGGAGCCGCTTCTCCAATGTCCCCCTTCCAGCCTGAAGATGGCCGCCAATTTCTGCAGATCGAAGCTCATTGTCGGCAGGGCTTCAATGGCCCAGGCACCCGCCTCTTGAACGAAGGCTTTCAAAGTCTCCCGGTCCCGGACGTCCGTGGCCGAAATCTCCGGGAATTCGGGGAGGTCTCCGGTTTCATCCTCCGTGGCGCCCACCTTGTTGTGGTAGCCACCGACCAGAATGAACACCTGGCCGGGCAACGCGGGATGACCGCCTTTGATGGCGTAACAGTATCTGGGATTCACGTCCTCGTCGGTCGACGGGTCGTCCCACGTGTATTCGACGAATACCTCATCTTCCTCATTTTGTATTAGCGTGTCGACGATCTCTTTGACGACCATTTTCCCATTGTCGTCCACCTCGTCGATTATTTCGTCGCTGCGGTCCTTGCTCGGATCTTCGCCGTGATAAAACACGTCGCCCTCGTGGGTCAGGACAACGAGGTACATGGACTTGTAGTTCCAATCCCCGCCCTCTTCCCGCAGGGTATCCCCAAGCGTGAGCAGCGCAGGGATGGGTAGGGTCAAAAAGTGATCTCTTGCGGATTCGACGAACTTCTTCAGCGTCTCCTTCTTGTCTTCGGGAGCCGCCTCCCACACATCTCTGGCCGTGGTCCGCTCTTCGTCCTGGGCAAGAACCATCGGCATGACGCCGAAAACTCCGGACAAGCTGAACAGCATCCCCCAGAGCGTCATCGATCTTGAGAACTTCATGGAAACTTTTCCTTTCCCGTTAAGGTGTGAGCGCTTTGGCGCCAAGCATCCAATAAACAAATGCCCGTGGCAAGCATCGCGACGGGCTTCCGGCCGGTCGGCCGGTCAGGTCATTGACCGGGACTTGGACAACTGCCGTCAAGAGATTCAAAACCAGATTCCCGGATCGAATGCCGCCGGAACGAGGTTCCGGATGCGGCCGCACCTACTCACCCATCCTTCCAATCGGACACCGCCATCAAACCGAACCGCTCGACGGCCTCCAACGTCTCGCGGACGTCGTCCCACGTCGTGTTGTGGTTGACGATGCACATTCTCAGAGAGAATCTTCCCCGCAGCCGGGTCGAAGAAATGAATGCCCGGTCGTCCCAGAAGATGCGGGCCAGCACCGTGCGGTTGACCTCCTCCAGCGAGTTCTCGTCGATACTCTCGGCCGCCGGGTTGACCCGGAAGCAAATGATACTCAGAGAGGCCGGGTTCAGGACTTCCAGCACCGCGCTTCTTTCGATGTATTCCTGGGCCTCGGAGGCCAGCGCCATCCCCTTGGACACGGCTCGGCGAAAGGCCGCCATGCCGAAGGTCTGAACGGAAACCCAGATTTTCAAGGCCCGGACCGAGCGGCTCAACTGGAGGCCGCGGTCCGAGAAGTTGGGGTGATTCCCGCCCCAGATCGTGTCCTGCAGCATGTCGTGGGGGATCCGGAAGGCTTGACCCAGCGTCTTGAGGTCCTTCACCAGGAGGCAGCCCGCCTCGTACGGCTGAAAGAACCATTTGTGGGCGTCCAGTCCGATGGAGTCGGCCCGCTCGATTCCGCGCAGCAACCTCTTGCCCCTCTCGGTCACCATCCCGAAACCACCGTAAGCGGCATCCACGTGATGCCAAAGGCCTTCCGCTTCGCAGTAATCCGACACCGCCTCGAGCGGATCGATGGCGCCCGTGCTGCCCGCCCCGGCGTTGGAGCAGACCGCGATGGGGTTGAGCCCGGCCGCGCGGTCGTCAGCCACGGCGCGGACCAGCGCGTCCATGTCGAGCCGGAAGCGGCTGTCGCTGGCCACCTTGCGGACGTGCTGCGGCCGGATGCCGATGATCTTGGCCGCCCGGATCTGGGCGCTGTGACTCTGGTCGCCCATGTAGACCGTGGCCCGGTCGGGATGGCCCGCGGCTTCGCGCGCCGCCACGAAGGCGTCGAGGCTGGCCGCCGAACCCCCGCTCGTCAGCAGACCGCCCGCAGTCTCCGGGTAGCCGACCCAGCGGCAGAACCAGTCGATGACGACCAGCTCGAGCTGGCTGGCGCCGCTGGAGGTCAGCCAGGTGCACTGGTTGACGTGGAAACCGGCGGCCATGAAGTCGGCCACGATGCTGGGCCACGTCGGAGAGGAGGGGATGAATGCGAAGGATCGAGGATGGTCGTTGCGAATCGCCAGCGGGAGGATGTCGCGCGCGGCCCTTTCCAGAACCTGTAGCGCCGGCCGGCCCGACTCGGGTGGATCCTCCATCAACTGGTCCACCAGGTCCTGCCGGAACTCTCCGTCCCAGGCATGTTCTTCCGGCAACCGCTCGAGGCGTTCTACCAACAGCTCCGCGGCCCGGCGGGCCAGTTCGAGCATGGCTTCGCGGGGCATCCGGAGGGCATCCGATTCCTCGAGGAAGGTGTCGGGAGTGGGCAATTCGCCGGAACGTTCAGATTTGCGCGGCGTTTCTGACAAGCCTTCGGGTCCATCCATGGTCGTGTTCGTGAACCGTATGCTTTCGTGCCGGCGCCGCAAGAACTCGCGTACGGAATCCCCAATTTCGCGTCAACATAACATGAATATCCAGAAGATGGAGCGGCCCCTGGCGCAGGCGATCCGCGTCAGTCCCCCGGCTGATCGACGAAACGGATGTAGGGCTTGGGGGAATCCCAACCCTGAGGGTACTTTTCCCGGGCGGCTTCGTCCGAGACCGCCGGCAGGATGATCACCTTGTCGCCATGATTCCAGTTCACCGGCGTGGCCACCTTGTGGGTGGCGGTCAATTGCACCGAGTCCAGCACCCGCAGCACCTCGTCGAAATTGCGGC
>JAJDTT010000310.1 GCA_022827025.1 Acidobacteriota bacterium | reverse complement strand
TGGTCTCTCTCGAGCAATCTCGTCCGCCGGTGCCGGGCGGGCGACCACACAAGGGTCGCTCCTACGTCTTTTTGAGGGACAGCACACTGGGAAAAGCCTTCCTGCCGGTCCGCCGTGGGGACTGTTGGACCGGACTGTTATACTGGCCGCCGATTTTCGAAGGACTGAAGTTCAAGCAGGAGGAGACGGAATTGAGAGTTGGAATCAACGGTTTCGGACGAATTGGCAGGAACGTGTTTCGGGCGGCGCTGGACCGGGAGACGCCGGTCGAGGTCGTGGCCATCAATGACATCACCAGTCCGCAGACGCTGGCGCACCTGCTGCGCTACGACTCGGTTTACGGCCGCTTGCAGCAAGACGTGGAAGTGGACGGAAACCACATGGTCGTGGGCGGCCGGCCCATCCGGATTTTCTCCCAGCGCGACCCGGCCCAGATCCCATGGAGCGACGAGGGGGTCCAGTTGGTCATCGAATCCACCGGTTTCTTCACCAAGAGGGAGCTGGCCGCGAAGCATCTGGGCGGCTCGGTGGGCAAGGTGATCATCAGCGCGCCCGCCAAGGGTCCCGACGTCACCGTCTGTCTCGGGGTCAACGAGGAGGCCTACGACGCCGAAAATCACTCCATCATCTCCAACGCCAGTTGCACCACCAATTGCCTGGCTCCGGTGGCCAAGGTCCTCCATCGGCGGTTCGGTCTGGCCAAGGGGCTGATGACCACCATTCACAGCTACACCAACGATCAGCAGATCCTGGATCTGCCCCATTCCGATCTGAGGCGCGCCCGCGCCGCGGCCGTGTCCATGATTCCCACCACCACCGGTGCGGCGCGCGCGGTCACCTTGGTGCTGCCAGAGTTGAAGGGGCGCCTGGACGGCATCTCCATCCGGGTTCCGACTCACACCGTCTCGTTGGTGGACCTCACGGCAACCCTGGAGACCGACGTGGATGCGGAAGAGGTGAAGGACGCCCTCCGCAGTGCGGCCGAGGGAGAGCTCAAGGGGATCCTGGAGTACACGGAAGAAGAGCTGGTCTCCACCGACTTCAACCGAAATCCGGCGTCGGCCGTAGTGGACGGTCCCTTCACCAAGACGCTCTCCAACAACATGGTCAAGGTGCTGGCCTGGTACGACAACGAGTGGGGTTATTCCAACCGCGTACTGGAGTTGACCGAGTTGGTGGGTAGCCGATAGCCGCCTTGCCCGAACCACGGCTCGGATCGGCGCTGTCGAGGTGAGTTCAGGTGTATCCACGGAAGCGATCGATTCGGGATCTGGAGTTGGCGGGAAGAGCGCTTTTCCTCCGAGTCGATTACAACGTGCCGATTCAGGCGGGGAGGGTCGACGACGACACCCGGATCCGGGCTTCGATCCCGACCGTCAGGACCGCCGTCGAGAAGGGCGCGAGAGTGGTGTTGGCGTCCCACCTGGGCCGGCCCCGGGGGAGGCGTGACCCGTCGCTGTCTCTGGAGCCGGTCTCCGGCTGCCTCTCGTCGCTGTTGGGAAGTCCGGTTCGATTCGTCGGAGATTGCCTGGGACCGCCGGTCCGGCGGGCCGTGGATTCTCTCGGACCGGGGGAAATCCTGCTGCTGGAAAACCTGAGGTTCCATTCCGCGGAGGTGGAGAACGACCCTGATTTCGCGGGCCGGCTGGCGGCTCCCGTGGAGGAGTACGTCAACGACGCGTTCGGTACGGCCCACAGAAGCCACGCCTCCACCGTCGGAGTGCCCACGGTCCTGGGACGCGGAGCGGCCGGACTCCTGATGGAAAAGGAACTCCGTCATCTGGACCGGGTCCTCTCCGATCCCCGTCCTCCGGTGGTGGCCATAATGGGCGGCGCCAAGGTTTCGGGCAAGATCGGCGTGATCGAGAAATTCCTGACCTTGGCCGACACCATCTTGATGGGCGGGGGGATGGCCTTTACCTTTCTCAAGGCTCTCGGAATCGACGTGGGGCAATCACTGGTCGAGGAATCCAGTCTGGAGACGGCGCGCAAGGCATTCCGGGAAGCAGAAGCGTGCGGGACTCGCCTGGTGCTTCCCGAGGATGTCGTGGTTGCCCGCAAGTGCGCTCCTGGAGAAGAGACTTGGACAGTGCCGGTGGAGTCCATTCCGCCCGGCCGGATGGGGTTGGATATCGGGCCCGCTACGCGCCGGCGTTTCCGTCAGGAGATCGAAGAGGCCGAGACCGTGATTTGGAACGGTCCGCTCGGCGTATTCGAAGTGGAGGAGTTCGCCGCCGGAACGCTGGAGGTGGCCCGTTCGGTAGGGCTGTCCCGAGCCTTTTCGGTCGTCGGCGGCGGGGACTCGGCGGCCGCCGTCGCCCGGGCCGGGATCCGGGATCGTATCGATCACGTGTCCACCGGCGGGGGAGCGTCCCTGGACTACCTGGCCGGGAAGACCCTTCCCGGGGTCGCGGTCCTGACCGGGAGCGATTGAACCCCTCGGAACCTGAATTCAGTGGAGAGAGAAAATTGAGCCAGCAGAGAAAACCCATCATTGCGGCGAACTGGAAGATGTTCAAAACCGTCCCCGAAGCGGGGGAGACGGCGGCGCGGCTGAAGGCCCTCCTGGACGGCGGTCCCGCGCTGCAGTCTCGCGAAGTGTTGGTGTGCCCGCCCTTCACCGCGTTGGCGGCCGTCCATGAGGCCCTCTCGGGGTCCGGAATCCAAGTGGGAGGACAGAACCTCCATTGGGAGGACGAAGGCGCCTTTACCGGCGAGATTTCGGCCGGGATGCTCCTGGATTGCGGTTGCAGCTCCGTCCTGCTGGGACACTCGGAACGGCGCCAGTATTTCTTCGAAACGGATGAGACCGTCTCCCGCAAGCTCAGGGCCGTTCTCTCCACGCCTCTGATCCCGATTCTGTGCGTGGGGGAGTCCCTGTCCCAACGGGAGGCCGGCCGGGCGGAGGAAGTGATCCAGGCGCAGCTTTCGGGAGCGCTGGCGGGGGTGGAGGCCTCGCGTCTGGGTGGCCTGGTGGTGGCCTACGAGCCGGTCTGGGCCATCGGCACCGGCATGACGGCGACTCCGGACATCGCCGACCAGGTGCATGGCATGATCCGGGAATGGTTGGCCCGGCGCTGTTCCGCGGACATGGCTGCCGCGGCGAGGATCCTCTATGGCGGAAGCGTCAAGCCGGCCAACGCGGGAGAGCTGATGAGCCGGGAGAACATCGACGGGGCTCTGGTCGGCGGCGCCAGTCTCGAAGCCGAGTCATTCTCACGGATAGTCGAGTACAAATCGGTATAATGGGCGCACGGCCCGTTTTTCGGAGACCGAAGAAGACAGGAGTTCGCGGATTTTGGATTTGGCCGCCCGGTTCGGCGCCGGAGGCGGCCTGTGGAGGCACCGGTAGATCAACATGACCCTCTTGACGATATTTCATGTGTTCGCCTGCATCGTTTTGATTCTCGTCGTTCTCCTGCAGTCGGGAAAGGCGGGAGATTTGGCATCCGCCTTCGGCGGGACCACCAGCCAGACGGCGTTCGGCGCCCGGTCAGCGGCGACGCTTCTCACCAAGGGGACCACCTTGTGTGCCGTGATCTTCATGGTGACCTCTTTGGGATTGGCGATTCTCTTCACCCAGGGAACGGAGTCCACGGTGATGGAGGACGTGCCCGTGACGGGAGGAGCTCCGGAATCCGCGGTCCCCGAGTCTCCAACGCCTTCGGAAACCCCGCCGGCCGAGGCGGCGCCGGAGGGCCAGCAATAGATTCGTGCCGGAGTGGTGGAACTTGGCAGACACACCATCTTGAGGGGGTGGCGCTCGAAACGAGTGTGCGGGTTCGAATCCCGCCTCCGGCACCAGTTCCAGATCCGATGATTCGCCGGGGCCGCGCCCCACCGATTATCTGACTTCAATGTGAGGCCTCCATGACGCTGGTCACAGTGCAGCCGAAGTTCCAGGTCACAATTCCGCCAGGCTGCGTGGAGGCGTCAATCTGCGGGAAGACGACGTCGTGGAGGTCACCGTAGTCGGGGATGGAATCCTCCTTCGGCCCACGGGCGTGGTGGACCGAATTGCCGCCGCCGACCGTATTGCTGCCAAATTCGCCGCGACGGAGATTTCGTCCGAAGACGCCGGCCGCTCCGAGGACAAGATCATGGAAGACACCATCGCCGACATCGCCGCGTCCCGTCGAGAGCGCCGCAACCGTGGGGAATGAAGGTTCTTATCGACTGCAACGTTCTGGTTGCGGCGGCTCGAATTGACAGCGTGTGCCGCAGGGTGATCGACGTTGTAGTGCGGCGGCACGAGATCGTCCTTTCCGAGTCCATCGTGGCGGAATACGAGACCGTCGCCGAACGACCCAAGCACGCTACTTACCGCGATACACTGACGGCTGCCATCAGACATCTTGAAAATGTCGCCATCGTGGTCGAGCCGGCGAATGTGACATTCGGCCTGAGCGACCAGGATGATGAAATCTGTTTGGCGACTGCGACGGCCGGCAGCGCGGTTCTGATCACCGGCAATAGCCGGCATTTCACGGAGCCACGGTATGGCTCCGTTGAGGTATTCTCCCCGCGTGCCTTTCTGGATCGCACGACGTGAGCGCCTGACTCGAACAATGGAAAAAGCGCGGCGCTGGCTCAGGGACCACGGCCAAATTCTCGAACAGGACATCTGAAAAATGACAATGCGCAAAATCGCAATCAGCGTTCCGGAGAGCGTGCTTCTAGCCGAGAAGACTGACGAGCGCGCATTTGCTCGTGAACTCGGTATGCTGGCTGCGGTCAAACTCTATGAGCTCGGCCGTCTTTCGTCCGGGCGAGCTGCGGAACTAGCCGGGATGGCGCGGGTGGAGTTCCTGCTGACGCTCAATCGCTACAAGGTCTTTCCGCTCGAGGCGGAGCTGAGCGACTTGGAACGCGATCATGTCTGAGTGCATCAGCAACACGTCACCGCTGTGGATGTCGGAAGCGATCCGCCATCGCGTCCTGGCACTCGTCGGTGAGGAAGAGATCATTGGCAATGATCCGGGCGGCGGCCGTCCGAATTGAATCCGGAGCCAAGCCATGAAGACTGTCCGCCAGTTGCTCCAATCCAAGGGATACGATGTCTGGTCCGTCAGCCCCGGCACGTCCGTTCTGGATGCTCTCAAGCTCATGGCCGAAAAGAACATCGGAGCGCTCCTGGTGCTGGAGTCAGGGCGTCTCGTGGGCATTTTCTCGGAGCGGGACTACGCCAGGAAGGTCATCCTCAAGGGTAAGGCCTCCCACAGTACCCGGGTCCGGGAGATCATGAGCCGCAAGGTGGTCTATGTCCGGCCCGAGCAGGGGATGGAGGACTGTATGGGGCTCATGACCCAAAAGCGGATCCGGCATCTTCCGGTGATGGAGGGGGGAGAACTGGTGGGGATGATCTCCATCGGCGACGTCGTCAAGTCCATCATCTCCGAGCAGGAATTCACCATCCGGCAACTGGAGCAATACATCTCCGGCGGTCCCACCGACTGACCCCGACCAGGAGCCGTCCCCTTGGAAGTGGAGTGGAAGGAGCGGATCCGGCGGCGGCTGTTGCGGATTCCGCAGCGACGGAATCCGGCTGCATCCAACGCTCAGGCTGCCGTCCTCATGGGTCTTCTGGATCGCGGGGGTGAACCCTCTTTCCTGCTGACCAAGCGGACCCAGGAAGTCGCGACCCACAAGGGACAGATCTGCTTTCCGGGAGGCGTGGAGGAGCGCGGTGATGGCTCCCTCTGGCAGACGGCTCTGAGGGAGACCGGCGAGGAAGTCGGGATCGAGCCGGATTACGTAGAGCTGCTCGGCCGTTTTCACGATTATCATGCCGTGACCGACATCCGCGTCGCCTGCTACGTGGGCTATCTGAAACCGGGGTTCTCCTTGACTCCGAGTCCCTCGGAAGTGGAACGGGTCCTGCAGGTGCCCTACGCCTTCTTTCGCGACACCCGTCCCGTGGTGGAGACGCGGCATCGCGGAGGCCGTCCGATTCCGGTCTACTTCTACGATTACCAGGGCGATTCCGTCTGGGGTCTGACGGCCCGGATGATCAAGGATCTACTGGATGAGATCGGAGACTGGTCGTAGGGGCAACCCTTGTGGTTGCCCTCTTCCTTCGCGGTGCCCCTCGTGACGGTCTCCCCGGGGTACGGTGCCGTCGGTATCCCACGTAGATTCCGGCCTCGCACCGGTCAAGCAACCGCTGTTGGTTGATGCCGGGACTTGAGCCGGTCCGCCAAGTGGTCGATGATCAGCCTCACCTGGACGACGCCTTGCCGGATCAGAAACGTGGAATTGGTCCCGTAGCTCTTGTTGCCCACGATGAAGAAGTCGGGCTCCGGATTCGTCAGCAGGTCGAGATCCGGAGAAGCCTGATCGCCGCAATCCCCGGAACCTCCCAGCAGGCTGGCCGCCAGTTTTATGGGGCCCGCGGTGGCGTAGCATTCCTGGACCTGAAGCTGCCGGTAGATGGAGTTGTCCGGCTCGAATCCCACTTGTGAGACGATCTCGTCTACCTCAATCTCCCGCCGCCTCCGGACTCCGTTTCGAGTTCCGTCAACCACGACCCGGAAGGGACCCTGCGGGGACCAGGACAGGATCTCGTCCACCATGGAGCCTCCCAGATACGACAGCCAGGAGGGCGGGCGCCGGGCCAGTGAATTGGCCAAGGCGGCGATCTGGTCCCGGTAGGGAAAGGGATCGTGCGGATACTGCTCGTAAGGCACGGTTTTGGCCGAGCAGTTGACCCAGTAAACGTGGGTGCGGGGCGCCGTCTCGGTCAGCTTGCGGAAGGCTTCCAAGGTCGTCGCCGCCGAATAGCCGCCTCCCACCAGGAGCACCCGCCGTCCGGCGAACATGGAACGCTGGTTTCCATTCACGTCCACCAGGTGCCGGTGAAAATGATCGGGCGCGGCCTGTTGCGCTTCGCACTCGCCGGGGGCGGCGATGTTGCCGTTGCCCATGAATTGAGGACGGGAATAGACGCCCGAGGCGTCGACCACCGACCGGGATCTGTGGATCCGGCGCCGTCCCTCTCGTTCGACCAGCAATCTGAAGGGGTGATGCGAACGTTCAGGCTTGCCCAGGAGGTCGTGCTTGCCCAGCCCCTCCCGTCCCACCGACCGGACGACGATCCCCTCCAGGATGCGGCCCGAGAGTTGAGGTATCCGGGACAACGGCTTCAGGTAGGTCTCGACCATTTCGGAGCCGGTCGGATAGCTGTCCGGTTCAGGCAGGGGAAGCTTCGGAAAGGCGTCCTTGACCAGCTTCAGGCCCCATTCCGAGTGGTTCATGCGGAAGGGACTGAACAGCCGGACGTGACCCCACTGGGAGAGGTGGTGGCCCACCTGCCCTTTCTCGAAAACGACGACGTTCAGACCGGCCAGGGCGGCTCGGCTGGCCGCCTCCAAGCCGATGGGACCGGCGCCGATGACGGCGAGATCGCTGGTGGTGGGGAGACGGTCTCTCCTCAACTTTTTTCTCTGTGTTTCAGAATGGAACGTGGAGGAAGAGTGGCGGTCAAGAACGTCCCCCCTCCTGCAAGGGCGGAAGAGGGCGCCCACAAGGGGCGCCCCTACGTGTTTGATTCGAAGCTGCGCCTGTTGCGACAGGTGGTCCGACGCGTCGGGCGCTCCTACGTGTCTTATTTGAAGCCGTAGGCACCGAAAAGCTCGTAGCTCTTGGGAATCCGGCCCAAGAAAAAAGCCGTGGCGACCAGGTACCGGTTCTTGCCGGGGGCCGACGAAGCCTGGTAGCAGTCCGCCGCCACCTTGACCAGAAGGATGTCGTCTCCGCCGCAGACGTGCCCGTCGTTCTTGACCGCCAGATCCATCAGAGTCGCCGCCAGGCCGGCGCCGTCCCCGGAATTCCGGTCCAGAATGACTTGGGCCGCCGTGGCGGATGCATACGGGTCCGAATGGCTGACCACGCTTCGCAGGACCTGGCTGGCATCTTCGGGAAGGAGGTGACCGGGGAGCTGGTCCAGAACCCGATTCTGGCCGCCATCGGAGCTCTTCGCCGAGGCCTGGTGGATCAGGGCGGCTCCCAGCAGCAACGCGAAGGTCCGGCGGTGGGGCTCCACCAGGTTCACCCAGTCCCGCAAGAGGTGCGCGAAGTTCAGGGCACGGACGGGACCCGGCCAATGGCCGGTCCGCGAGTTGGCTACGGCCTGAGCCGCGGTCAGGAGCAGCAGGTCGCGGATGGCTTCCACACCGGCGCCGGATCGGCTCAGAAGCGTCACCGCGTCGAGCGCTTCATCCGTCGATTCTCCGAAGAGACAGCTTTGTTCGAAACGGGAGCGAAGTTCCTCGGAAACGGTCCCGCTGTTCTTCAGGGCCGCGGTCAGGGGATTGACCTGCCAGTACTCCCGGACCTGGGCCGACAACTGCTTCTCACGGGGACCGGCCACCAGGAAATGGAGGGCGGGGAAGAGGATCGCTTCCTGGTTTTTCCACTGGAGCGACTGAGCCAGTTTCCAGGCTTGGAGCAGGTAGAGAAACTTGAACCCTCCCTGGGCCGTATCGGCCAGGGCGTAGGACAGTCCCTGGATCCGGAAATAGTCCCGGTCCGAGGGGTTGGCCAGAAATCCCTTTGCCCATGCCAGCGCAGCGGACACGTCGGCCGACTCGGCCGCTTGGGTGAAGTGGTGCCAGCGCCTTTGCGGGCTCTCCTGGTTGCGGGCGTCGATCTTGTCCAGGTTCCACGGAGTCCGCTTCCGCTCCCTGGCGGCGCTCCAGGTCTGCTGAACATAGGGGCGCCACCCGGTTTCCGCGGGCAGAACGGTCTGGGCTTCGGTGGCCGCCATGATTCCGAAGAAGCCGCGGGGAACCGAGTCGCCGTAGTAGTTCTCGTACAAGCGGGTGGGAAGGTAGCCCGCCACCGCCTCCACGAAATCGGCGGGAGCCGCGAAATGGTCTTGAGCCTCCTTCATGCAGCCCGAAAACTCCTTCGGGCTCGACGCTTCCAGGAGGCGTTCCATGATATCGGTCATCTTCGAATCACTCCTTCGAGGGAAAAATGGACGAGTCAGGAACCCGCTTCCGGCACCTCCATGGTCTCACCAGGGCCCAAATCCGCGCCTCGAAGTGGGCGGCATCATGATACGAAATCGGCCCGTCCATCACAACTTTCCCCGCCCTCCGGAGGGCGGGGGATCGGAGTTTCCGAGGGCCTCCCGGCTTGTTGGGAAAGAGGGGCGTAATGTAGAATTTCAGCCATGTCCGGGGTCAGAAAGACGGTCCAGGTCAAGGTGGGGAACGTCGCGATCGGCGGCGATGAGCCCATCGTCGTCCAGTCCATGACCAATACGGATACCGCCGACGTGGGGGCCACGGTCCGCCAGGTCCGGGAACTGGCCGCAGCCGGATCCGAGATTGTGCGGATCACCGTCAACAGCAACGCCGCGGCCCGGTCCGTCGGCGAAATCGTGCGCCGGCTGAGAGGAGAGGGGAACGATGTGCCCATCGTGGGAGATTTCCACTACAACGGCCACCTGCTCCTCAGCCGCCATCCCGATTGCGCCCGAGCCCTGAGCAAGTTCCGGATCAATCCCGGCAACGTGGGAAAGGGCCGCTATCGCGACCAGAATTTCCGGCGGCTGATTCAACTGGCGCTGGAATATGACAAGCCGGTTCGCATCGGCGTCAACTGGGGCTCGTTGGACCAGGATCTGCTGTCGCGGCTGATGGAGGTCAACGCAGCCCGGGCCCAGCCGGCGAGCGCCGCCGTGGTGCTCGAGGAGGCCATCGTGGCCAGCGCCCTCGAGTCTGCGGAACTGGCCCGGGAGTACGGCCTTCCCAAGAATCGCATCATTCTGAGCGCCAAGGTGTCCTCGGCGCCCGAGTTGATCCGGATCTACCGGGTTCTGGGACGGTCCTGTGATTACCCTCTGCACCTGGGACTGACGGAAGCGGGGATGGGAAGCCGCGGGATCGTGGCCAGTTCGGCAGCTCTGGGCGTCCTGTTGCACGACGGCATCGGAGAGACCATCCGGGTGAGCCTGACCCCGCTGCCCGGAGCCAGCAGAGCCGAGGAAGTTCGTGTCGCCCAGCAGATTCTTCAATCCCTGGGCCTGCGCAGCTTCACACCCCAGGTCAGCGCCTGTCCCGGCTGCGGCCGGACCACCAGCAGCTTCTTCCAGGAATTGGCGGAACATATCGAACGGCACCTTCGTCTTAGGATGGTGGACTGGAAGAAACTCTATCCGGGCGTCGAGGACCTCAAGGTGGCGGTCATGGGTTGCATCGTCAACGGTCCCGGCGAGTCCAAGCATGCGGACATCGGGATTTCCCTGCCGGGGAGCGGCGAAGAACCGAAGGCGCCCGTCTACGTGGACGGACGGCAATTCACGACGCTGCGGGGCGATGGGATCTCCGACCGGTTCATTCGGATTCTGGAAGATTATGTGACGGATCGGTACGGTGCGTCTCGAGAAGTTTCGAGGAGCGCCGGTCTGGGTCCGACCTAGCGTATCGAGTCGGGAGCCGCCACCGGCGGTGCCTGAAGATTCTTCATTCCCAGAGAAAATTCCCAGGAGATTGGAAGCAGATGATCGAGGTGGAACATCTGACCAAACGATACGGCCTGCTGGCGGCCATCGAGGACGTGAGCTTCCAGGTTCGCCAGGGAGAGATCCTCGGGTTTCTGGGTCCCAACGGAGCCGGAAAGACCACCACCATGCGGATCCTGGCCGGCTTCTTCCCCGCCACCGAGGGACGGGCCGTGGTGGCCGGATACGACGTCTTCGAGCACCCGTTGGAGGCCAAGAGCCGGGTGGGATACCTGCCGGAGAGTCCACCCCTGTACACCGAAATGACGGTGGACAGCTACCTTCGATTCGTGGCCACCATCAAGGGAGTGGCCGGTGCCGAGACGCCGGACCGAATGGAGATCGTCAAGGACCGGTGTGGACTGGCGGGCCAGGGCGAACGCTTGATCAAGCACCTGTCCAAGGGCTACCGGCAACGGGTCGGGTTGGCCCAGGCCCTGATCCACGACCCGGACGTCCTGATTCTGGACGAACCGACCATCGGTCTGGACCCCAGGCAGATCATCGAGTTCCGGGAGCTCATCGGCAGTCTTCGAGGTGAGCACACCATCATCCTCTCCACTCACATCCTGCCCGAAGTGAGCATGACCTGCGACCGGGTCATCATCATCAGCCGGGGACGGATCGTAGCCGTCGATTCTCCCCGGAACCTGACCAGCCGGATGCAGGGCGGGGAACAGATCGACCTGACGGTGGGAGGTGACGGCAGCCGTGTGAATGAACTGCTGGGCGGCCTTCCCCACGTGACGCGGGTGGCGGTTGAAGAAGCCGGGAACGGCCTGTCGTCCGTGTTGGTGGAGGCGGACGGCCAGGCGGAGGTCCGCCACGCGGTGGCCCGCCAGGTGATCCGGGGAGGACTCGATCTCTACGAGTTGAAGGTCCGGTCCGTCAGCCTGGAGGACGTCTTCGTGGAGTTGACCACCGAGGAAGAGACGTCGGAGGGAACCTTCCGGGAAGGGGAGGATCCGGATCGGGAGGGGGAGGCGGCATCGTGAGGAACTACTTCGCCATCGTCTGCAAGGAACTGTACGGTTTCTTCGTCAGCCCCATCGCCTACGCCGTGCTGGGTGTTTTCTTCGCGGTTTCGGGCTATTTCTTCTTCGGGATCACCACCTCCCTCATCGAGAGGGTTCAGCAGATGGGATTCCAGTCCCAGCAGTTCGGGTCCGCACCGCCCCCGGTGGATGTGTTCTCCGCGATCATGAGCAGCTTCTTCAGCGTCATCAGCACCATATTTCTGCTTCTCATGCCCTTGATCACCATGGGTGTCTTCGCGGAAGAGAAGAAGCGCGGCACCGTGGAGCTTCTCTTCACCTCGCCCCTGACCCACCTGCAACTGATTCTGGGGAAGTTCACGGCGGTCATGGTCTTCCTCCTGGTGATGCTGGTTCCCACCATTCTCAACTTGTGCCTCCTCTACTTCTACAGCGACCCGCTACCGCCCTTGAGCCCGGTTCTCAACGGATTCCTGGGAGCCTTCCTGCTGGGCGGTTCGCTCCTGAGCCTGGGGATCTTCGCGTCCTCGCTGACCGAGAGCCAGATCGTCGCAGGCATCCTCTCCTTCGGCTTCTTCATCATCCTGTGGGTCGTGGACTGGATGGCCGGAACCGGATCGACGCTGGCCAACGAGGTCCTGCGCTACCTCTCCATCATGAACCACTACGAAGACTTCACCAGGGGAGTCCTGGACACCAGCCACGTTTTCTTCTATCTGTCGCTGATCTTCATCGGACTCTTTCTGACTTCGGTATCCCTGAACTCCCCGAAATGGAGGTCCTGAAGTGCTCAAGAAACTGATTCAGTCTCTGGTCTCGGTTTTCGGCACCTCCGAGACCCTGATCTATGCCGGCGCGGGAGGCCTGATCGGGGGCTACTTCTACTATTCGGTCAACAATCTCTGGGACTGGAAGGCCCAGGCGGCGGTCTACGGGGGCGCCGGCCTGCTGGTTCTCTGGGTCGTCCTGAACCTGGGGCAGTTGCGGTCAAGCTTGACCTCGCGCCGCGGACGCCATGGCGCCGCCGCGGGAGCTTCCACGGTGCTGGTGGTCGCCATCGTGTGCCTGTTGAGCTTCCTCAATCTCCGCCACAACCGGAGAATCGACTTGACGGAGAATCAGCTCTACTCCCTTTCCAACCAGAGCCGGAAGGTGGTCGAGGCCCTGGAAGGGGAGATCCAGGTCGTGGGGTTCTTCCAGGACGAAATCCAGTCCACGGTCTTCGAGGACCTGATGCAGCAGTACCGATATGTTTCCACCCGGGTCGACTATGAGGTGGTGGACCCGCAGCAAGAGCCAAGCCGGGCGGCCCAGTACGACGTGGAACGCTTCGGCCAGGTCGCCGTGGTCAGCGGGGCCAAGACCGAGATCGTGGATGATTTCGACGAAGCCAAGATCACCAACGCCGTTATCAAGGTGACGCGCGAGGGAGAGAAGATCGTCTACTTCTTGACCGGTCATGGAGAGCGGAGCCTGGAGGAGTCCGGCCCTGACGGGTTGTCCCAGGTCAAGGAGGCGATCGAGAGACAGAACTACGTCGTCCGGAGCACCAACCTGGCGCAGGAGAATGCCCTGCCCGAGAATCCCGCGGTCCTGGTTGCCGCCGGTCCCACGGTGAGCTTTCTCCCCAACGAGGTCGGGCTGCTGAAGGAATACCTGGAGGGCGGAGGGAAACTGCTTCTGATGCTGGACCCCCGGACCAGGTTCTCCATGGACGGCCTGTTGGGGGAGTACGGATTGGGCGTGGACGGAAACGTGGTGATCGACGCCAGCGGAGTGGGTCAGCTCTTCGGGCTCGGCGTGGCCGCCCCCATCGTCTCCAGCTACGAAACCCACCCGATTACGGATGAATTGAGCGGAGTCATGACCTTTTTCCCCATGGCTCAGAGCGTGCAAGCGACCGATAGCCCGCTCGGGTACAGCTCGTCGAAGCTCTTCTCCACGTCTGCCCGAAGTTGGGGAGAAACGGACCTGGAGGGCAACCAGGCGGCATTCGACGAGGACCAGGACATCCAGGGGCCCCTGGCTTTGGCGGCCGTGGCCGTGAAGACGGTTCAGACCGGCGGTGAACCGGGAGGAGAGGAGTCGTCCCACCACGCAGAGGGTGGGAACGAGGACAGCGCCGAAGAGGCGTCTCCTGAACCGGACCCTGAGGGCGGCGTCGAGGATGGTGGCCCGAGTGAAGCCGAATCCCGCGAGTCGCGCATCGTCCTGGTGGGCGATTCCGATTTCGCCACCAATGCCTACTCCACCACTTCCGCCAACGGCGATTTCCTTCGAATGACCGTCAGTTGGCTGGCGGAGGACACGGACCTGGTGGCGGTCCAGTCCAGGGATCCGGAGAACCGCAGGGTCAATCTGACCCGGAGAGAATCGACCCTGATGTTCTGGGCCACCGTCATCCTCATGCCTCTGGTGACCCTGGTCTTCGGCATGGCGGTGTGGCTCAGGCGGAAATGAAGCTGGGCGGCCCCTGAGCCGAGCCCCGGTGTCCTCCCGGGAATGGCTCCGGGGACGGGAGCGGCTCCCGAGCAGTTTCCGGACGATGACCATGAAAAAGATCGGCATCCTGTTTGTTGCATTCCTGGCCCTGGTCCTCTGGGTCTACTTCTACGAGATCGAAGGCGAGAAGACGCGGCAAGCGGCCAAGGAGCAGGAGGAGAGCCTTCTGCGCCTGGAACAGGACCAGATCAGTTCGGTGAGGATCGACCGGACCGGACAAGATCCGATCCTGCTGGAGAAGATCGGCGAGAGCTGGGTCCTCAAGGCGCCGCTGGAGGCGGCCGCCGACAAGACCAGCGTCGACTCACTGGTTCGCGACCTGGGGACGGCGCGCATCGACCGGACGTTCGCGGAGACGGGCGCGGGACCCGAGGAGTACGGACTGGCCGAACCTCGTCTCAAACTGACGGTCGGGGCGGGTGACGAGAGCAGAGTCCTGAGCGTGGGCAGCGACGACTTCACGAAAAGCAACCTCTATGTCCAGGTCCAGGGAGAGTCCCGGGTTCACGTGGTCTCGAATCGGCTCTTCACCGCGGCCGACAAGGAGTTGATGGATTGGCGGGACAAGAAAGTGGTTTCCATGGAGCGGGACAAGGTCGCGGTCGTCGAGATCTTTCGCGCTTCGGAAAAGCTGCGTCTCAAGAAGGAAGAGGGCAATTGGATGCTGGAATCGCCTCTGCAGGAGGCGGCCGACCAGAGCGCCGTGAGTGGTCTCCTGTCCTCCCTGGAGTTCGCCGAGGCCAAGCAGTTCGTCGCCGAGGAGAGCGATGATCTGGGCCGGTACGGGCTGGAGGAACCGCAATTGAGGGTCCGCTTCCAGCAGGAGGGTCAGGATCAGTGGGAAACCCTCGAGCTGGGCAACGAATTCGAGGAAGCCGAGGAACAGTACCTGGCGCGCAATGCCGCCCGGTCTCCGGTTTTCAGCATCGGCAAGGAGGTCCGGGACAAGCTGGTCCAGGAGCTGTGGGAGTTCCGTGACAAGGACGTCATCGACGTGGACCAGGATGATATCGCCGCCGTCGTGGTGACGATCGGGGACCGGGTGATCCATGCCCGCCGCGAAGACTACAAGTGGATCCTGGAGAAGCCGGAGGAGCAAAAGGACAAGGAGGCACTGGCCTACAAGTTCTGGTATCCCATGGACGACATCAAGTTCGAGTCCATCGACGCCGGCTCAGTCGAGGCGGGGACCGATCTGCCCGCGCCCCAGGTCCGGGTCCGGATCGAACTGAAGGACGGACCCGCCCGGAACTTCCAGTTTTCCCGGGAGGGGGAACGCTACGTGGCTCGAAAGCTGGAATCGGGCCGCACCGGCGCTATCTCCAAGGAAGCTTTCGACAAGATCCAGTTCAAGGTGGACGAGATCATTTGAACCCGGGACGGCCGGGATCACCGCGGCGCGTTCAAACCCGCCATTCTCGGTAGGCCTGACCGGAATGCTGTCCCTATTGCCATGAACGTCGGCATCACGTGCTATCCGACCTACGGCGGCAGCGGCATCGTCGCGACCGAGTTGTCCCAGTGCCTGGCCCAGAGGGGACACCGGGTTCATATCATCAGCTCGTCCATGCCCAGCCGCCTTCTGGAACTGGGGGAACGGATCTTCTTCCATGAAGTGGAGGCCATGGCCTACCCCCTCTTCGAGTACGTTCCCTACGACCTGGCCCTGGCCACCAAGATGGTGGAGGTGATCAAGCGGGAGAATCTCGACCTGCTGCACGTCCACTACGCGATTCCCCACGCCATCAGCGGCTACCTGGCCCGGGAGATGATCCATCCCCGCTGGGTTCCGGTGATCACGACGCTCCACGGCACCGACATCACGCTGGTGGGCCGGGACCATTCCTATCTGCCCGTCACCCAGTTCGGACTCCGTCAGAGCGACGGGGTCACCGCGGTGAGCCATTTCCTCAAGGAGGCGACGCTCGAGGAATTCTGCAGCGAATGCGATATCCGCGTGATTCCCAATTTCGTGGACGTGGACCGCATGCAGCGGCGCTTTTCGCCCGAGATTCACCGGCGGTTCGCCCCCCGCGGCGAGAAGATCCTGGTCCACCTGTCCAATTTCAGGCCGGTCAAGCGGGTGGACGACGTGGTCCGGGTCTTTCACCGTGTGCAACAGCAGATCCCGGCCGTCCTGCTCATGATCGGCGACGGGGTGGAACGATCCAACGCCCAGTACCTGGCCAGCGAGTTGGGGATCGGTGACTCGGTCTTCTTCGTCGGCATGGTGGACGCCATCGAGAATTACCTTTCGGTCTGCGACGTCATGCTGCTGCCCAGCGAGACCGAGAGCTTCGGCCTGGCGGCGCTGGAGGCCATGGCCTGCGGAGTTCCGGTGGTGGCCACGCGCGTGGGCGGGGTCCCGGAGTTGATCCAGGAAGGCGAGACCGGCCTGCTCCACCCGGTTGGTGACGTGGCCGGCATGGCTCAAGCCGCCGTGAGCCTGCTTGCGGAAGATCGGCTGAGGCAACTCAGAATCAATTGCCGGGAGCGATCCCTCGAGTATTCGGCGCAACACGTTGCGCCCCTCTATGAGGCCTACTACCGGGAGACCATCGAAAAAGGCGTTCGGTCTGTTCGAACGCGCGGGAATAGCGGCACGGTTGGAGTCACCCGGTGACGGGCTGTTAGTGTCTTTTCCTGCAAATACATGTATTCAGAACGGGTCGAGCCTCGAATTCGAATCCCGTAGGGGCACCCCTTGTGGGTGCCCTCTTCGGTTCAAACCAGACCAAGGCCAAGCCAACCGCCGGGACGTGGTGCGGGGGGCCTGCGAAAGATGAAACTGAGCATCAGCCTCAGTGAAGATGAAGTCCACTTCCTCGACGACTATGCGCGCACGCGAGACTTCAAGTCGCGGTCAGCAGTGGTGCGTGCAGCCCTGCATCTGTTGCGTACCAAGGAACTCGCCCGCGACTATGCGGCCGCGTGGGATGAATGGGATGGGGGTAACGGCGCCGACGCGTGGGACCGGTCAACCACTGACGGACTGAAACCTTGAACCGGTCGGAACAGGTGCGTCGGGGTGACGTCTGGACAGTTTCCCTACTGCCTGGCCAAAAGGCTGCAGATCTCGTCGATGCCGCGGCGGGCGGTGTAGTGGCCGAAGCGGTGATCGTTGACCAGGATGGAAAAGGCCAGCAGTTCCGAGGATCGGGATTGGACGTATCCGCCCAGGGTGATGGCGTTGGACAGCGTCCCGGTCTTGGCGAAGACGCGGTTGGCTGCGGGCGTTCCCCCCATCCGCCCGCTGAGGGTGCCGGTCCTGCCGGCAATGGGCAAGCTGCCCAGGAAGAAGGGGAAGAAGGACTTTCCCGCCACGTGCTGAAGTAACATCGACTGCGCCCGGGGGGTGATCAGGTTCTGCTCCGAGAGCCCGGACCCGTCCTGAATATCGGTGAGGCGCAACGGCACCCCCGCTTCCCGAAGCAGCTCGTAAACCACTTCCAATCCGCCCGAATCGCTGCCTCGGCCTTTGACGACGGCGCCCAGGGTTCGGAGCAGGATCTCGGCGTAGAGATTGTGACTCTCCTTGTTGACCCGAAAGATGAACTGGATCAGAGGCGGGGACTCGTGGACGTAAATGACCTGCGTTTCCACGCCGTCTGCCGGCGCGGTGTGACGGGAGCGGACCGAGCCTGAGACCCGAATGCCCCGCTTGCGAAGACGGTCCCTCAAGAGTGTCGCCGTGTACAGGGCGGGATCCTCCATCGTGATCCGGCGGGTCCAGCCCGGACTGTTGACGGGGATCTGGCCCCCGATGACCGCCTTGTGGTTTCCCAGGGACCGGAAGAAGTATCCGGTGGCTTGCGGACCATCCGCGACGGTGGTGCCCATGTTGACCAGTTGGAAAAGGGAGTTGGAGGGGTAGCTGGCAAGACGGATGGGCTGTCCGGTCCGTCTGCCGGGACGGGCCACCAAATTCAGGAGGTTGTCATGGAAGGAGAGGGCGGAGACTCGGGGGGCGTAGTGGTACTCCAGGTCCTTCTTGTTCCATCCGCGTCCGTGGGGCGCATAGGAGAAGAACGAGTCGTCGCCGATCACGTCCCCTTGGATCAGGCGGATGCCGGCCCGTTCCACCTCCCGGACCATGTTGTCCAGGTGCTTGAAAATGGAGCCGGAACCCGGATTGTTGGCCAAGCCGGGATCTCCTCCCCCGATCAGGACCAGGTCTCCGGTCAGAACCCCGTTCTCCTGGAGTTGTCCCTCGTAGCCGAGGCGGGTTTCGAATCGGAAGTCGGGTCCCAGATGGTTCAGGACTGCCGCCGTCGTGAACACCTTCATGTTGCTGGCCGGAACGAAGTATTTCAGGGGATTCCGGGAATAGAGTACGGCTCCCCCGTCGACGTAGCGCACATCGACTCCCCACGAGGCCCGGCGGTACCGTTTGCTGTCCAGTAGAGCGTCGATTTTCCGTGCCAAGCCGGGGTCGGGCCGGCGGGTTTTGTCAGCGGTCGCCGGCTGGGAAGGTGGGCCGGCATCCGCTTCGACTGCAGCGGGCACCGCCGGGGAGGATAGCGCCGGTGTCGAGTCGGTCCGCAGCCAGAGGACGAGACCGACGGAGATCGCCGCCAATATTCCCAGGACTCCCGCGTGGGAGAGCCGGTTTCGCCAACTGGCGGGAAAGGCCCCGGTTCGCGAACAAAAGGCCAGCAGCGTTCTGATCATCCCCGGTGCGTCCTCCTGGCCTCCCGGCGACCTCCGGTTCAACTGACCACGTGCCCCATCCGGCTCCATCGGGTCCGGGTCACGAAAAAGACGATCCTCTCCAGGTACAGGCCGAGCATCTCGGGGATCGAACTCTTCAGATACGCATCCGACGCGTCCTCGTAAGACCAGAAGACCACCAGAGGCCGGCCCACGATATGGCTTCGGGGCAGAAATCCAAAGTAGCGGCTGTCGGCGCTGTCGTCACGGTTGTCCCCCATGACGAAATAGTTGCCGTCCGGAATCTTGATGGGCGTCGGATTGTTCCGGCGGTTGCCCCGATGGGGATCGCGCGGATAGTTCCGGCCATCGTCGAGGGCCGAATCTCGATGCACCTTGTAGGGCTCGTCCAACGCTGATCCGTTGATGTAGACCGATCCCCCTCGAATCTCCAACTCCTCGCCGGGCAGCCCGATGGCGCGTTTCACGTAGAGAGTGTCGGGATTGTTGGGAAATTTGAAGACGACGATGTCTCCCCGCCTGATCTCGCGCTCGGGGGCCAGCGGAATACCCGGGTAGTAACCGTTGCGAAAACTGAACTTGTCGATCAGTAGCCGGTCACCCACCAGGATCGTCGGTTCCATGGAGGGCGTGGGGACCGTCATCGGATGAACTACGAACGTCGTGACGAAGAGCGCGAAGATGGTGCAGACGACGGTGGTGACGAAGTACTCCCGCAGGGTGCTCTCCTGGCTGGCGGGCGTTTCCTGAGGTTCGGTCTGAGTCATCCTGCCTCGGCCCCAAACGGATCACGACCAGGTATGCCGAGGCACTCCCCGAATTCGACCACGGTCATGCGGCCGGAAAACGAACTCTCGGCAAGTCCCGAAAAACGCCGCCGAGTATACCAGCCCGTGGCAAAAGTCGTCACGGCATTCGACCGGGTCTGCATCCCGGCGGACTGCGTTGCTCCTCGGTCACATACTCCCGGTATGCTCCCTCAGAGCGCCTTGTCCGGCGGGCGCAGCCCCGGTCTCGGTGCTCGCGAGACTTTCGCCACGGGCTGGAACCAGCCGATGGTGATGGCCGCACGGCATCGCACCGGCTCCGGCGCCCTCATGGCAGCCTTATCCGATCTTCCAGAAGGCAGGCTCCGGGTGACGCGTCGCCGCGCAATATCGTGCGACTCGCGTCCGGTCCGGGCAGACTCGCAGCAATTCGGCCGGACTTCGCCCCGAAATCGGGTCTCTGAAGCAGGGCAGGATCTCGTTCCACGGGACCAGGACGAACTTCCGGCTCCGGAATCGTGGATGAGGGATCTGCAGGTCCCGCCGGCGGACGATCTCCTGTCCGAAAAAGAGGATGTCGATGTCGATGTTGCGAGGCTCCCTGGCATGTTTGCGTGAACGGCCCAGCGAAGCCTCGACGTCCAGGCAGGTGGCCAGCAGCGATGCGGGGGCCTGGCGGGTCTCCACCTGGCAGACCAGATTCAGAAAAAGGCCCTGGTCCACGACTCCCACGGGTTCGGTCTCGTACACCGAAGAGCAGAGAACCGGTTCCACTCCCCGTTCGTCCAACCGGTTCAAGGCGCGGGCCAGGTAGTCTTCCCGGCGGCCCAAGTTGGACCCGAGCGAGAGCAGGATGGCCGCCTCGGCAGGGGAATTCGTCAGAAGACGCTCCGGGGCTGTTTGATGGTCCCGATGGTTCCGATTCCCTTGAGGTAAAAGGAAAATCGGATCTGGTTCTCCTGGCGCACCCCGACGTTGAACCCCACGAAGTCAAGCGAGACCCCGCAACAGTCCCAGAAATAGTTGAGGCGGGTGCGGTAGTTCAGGAATCGGGCGGAGTGGACGTCGTAGCTGAGGGTGCTGGACAGGGACGCGCCCCGGCCCAGGTGTCCCAACGCGATCTGTCCCTGCACCTGGTTGGTCTGAATCGTGCCGGGCTCCAGCTCCCGGGTCACGAAGTAGGCGGTGCCCAGAAGGAACCGCCTGCTGTGGACGAATCCCATGACCGCGACGTTTCGGACGCGGTGGAAATCGGGGTCGTAGTCGGTCCGGACGTCGAAATTGACACGAGGTTCCGGGGTGACGCGCGCTACTGCCGTGATGGGAGAGAAACCTCTTCGCAGACCCCCGAAGGGAAAGCCGGTGAGGGAATGGAAGGAGAGAAACTGGTTCACCGCGCCGGCTTGGAACGCACCGCCGAAGTCGGGGTCCAGAAAGTGCTTCTGGACCAGCTTGAGGGCCAGCAATTCGTGCGTCTGGGAGCCGTGCGGGGTCCGGCGCTTGACGAAGAATCGGTTGAAGAGTCCGTACTCGACTTCATTCGTATCGGTGATGGAATCCAGGTGGTCGAAACGGAGGAGCCGGTCGAACCGGTCGATGCCGGTCCGGTACTGGTATCGGAATGTCGGCTCGATCAGGTGCTTCATGCGCCCGCCCTGCGCAGGGTCGCCGTAGATCCGCGAGAGGCCCCATCCCTTCAGGTCCACCGTCAGTTCGGCATACCGGCGAGAGAAGCTCTCCTCGCTGAACACCTCCCGCGAGTCGCTGTCGCCGGCCTGGGCCAGACTGTTCCCGTAGAGGGTCTCCCGAAGGGCCAGTCTGGGAGTCAGCCGGAGGCCCTGGCCCAGAGGGAGGGAGGTGTAGATTTGAGGAAAGAAATCCAGGCGATGCGTCAGGCCGGAGGTTTCCATCAGCGAATCGCGCCGGGTCAACCCCTCCGCCGACGTGTCGAGATCCAGATAAATGGGGATGTCCCGAAATCTGTGGCCGCTCAGTCGGAACTGGGCGCCCGGAGCGCTCTGAACCACGACGTTCCCCTCCGGAAAGAAGGTCTCTTCCCGCGAAAAGGAGACGTTGAGACTCCTGGGTCCCCGGTTCCGGGTCAAGAAGAGGGTCGAGCTTTCCGTGGGACGGGTGGCGGTGAAGAAGTTGTCCGAGAACACCTGCCGGAAGGTGAAATTGGAGACGAAGTTGAAATCGGCCACTGCCCGGTAGCCGTCTCCGAACCTGGTTTCGCCCCGGCCGTTGAGGCTGGCGCCTCCCTGTTCCATGCTGTCCTTGATCAAGTACCCGTCCAACTCCAGAGAGCTGGTCTGGTTGGGCCGGGTCCGGAGGGCGAAGCCGTGGCCGAAACCGCGCTTCGAGTAATAGTCCTCATGGAAGATGATGTCGGTGCTCCGGCCCAGGATCAGGTAGACCGACTGGCTCAGACGCCGGCCCTTGTTGTCGGAGGAGCCGGTGCTGGGAAGGAGGAATCCGCTGGAGCGCTCCTTCTTCTCGGTGGGAATCGACATGAAGGGAAAGTAGAAGACCGGGATGTTCTTGATCTTGAAGAAGGTGTGGTGAATTCGAGCCCTCTCGCCGCTCTTGATGGTCCCTTTCTCGACGGTGAAGCTCCACTTGGGGACGGCCTCCTGGCAGGCGGTCAGAAAGCCGTTGCGCGCCTCATAGCTGTCGGGGCCGGTTTTGATCAGGGTCTCGGCCTGGACCAGGATGTTCCTGTCGGTAGAGCCCTCCACCTGCCTCAGAATCCCCGTCTGCGTCTCCAGGTTCAGCTCCCCATCGGAACCCTTGAGCCGGAGGTCGCCCCGTTTCACCTCGAAACTCTCCAGGATCAGGAGCTGGCCGGTCCGGGAGTCGTAGGTCATTCTCCCGGCTTCGATGGTGCTGTCCTGATGGGTAACGACGACCTGCCCCTCGGCAACCCAGAGATCCCTCGACTCCCGGACGAGCCGGTCGGCCTCGACGATGATTGGACCGTGCTCGGATACCAGTTCGACCCTTGCCCGGTCCCGGGATTGGCCCATGGCGGGGAGGGCCAGCAGAAGTAGAAAACCCACGGCAGACACGGGTCAAAGATAGTAGCAGAATTGCTCCGCCGTCCATTCCCGAACGCCCTTGCCTGCTGGGGTGGAGACCAAGAACAGCGCGGCGTCCGCGATCTACCGATGTCACCGGAAGGCAAGGTCTTTCTTGCCTCTTTGGGGCTATCTCTGACTGAGCTGACCACGTGGCGCCAGCCTGGAACGGCCCCGAGCCGTTGTGCTAACCTTTGCCCCAATATGGCAGAGAAGAAGACCCCGGAGAATCGGGGAAAATGGCCTTCCTACAGTATGGTCGAGCCCCGGATGCGGAAGATCTACTTCAAGTTCTACCAGGAGACCTACAAGTCTTCTCCCATCGACCGCAAGCAGAAGGAGTTGATCGCCATCGCCGCTTCCCTGGGATTCAAGTGCGAGGGTTGCCTGGACGGTCATCTCCGGAAGGCACTCAAGTACGGCGCCACCCGGGAGGAGATCAGCGAGACCATTTCCATTGCCATGGGCGTCGCCGCGGCCTCCGTCGTAGATCAGACGGACCACGCCGCGGAGCGCTTGCAGCTGAAGCACTTCGATTAGTTCCTTGATCCCAAATTCCCGTGCGCGTGGACGAAGAAATTCGGGTAGGGGCGCCCCTTGTGGGCGCCCTCTTCGGAAGCGCGATTCTCCGACCGCCGACTCACTGGTTCGGGGCAGCCGATGGTCCCGAGTACTACTCTGCCCGAACCACCGGCCACCGGCCAGCCAGCACCGGGATCATGGCGCCGCGATTTGCAGCCGCCAACCGCGAGGTCAGTGATTTCAAGCAGCAGTGGTTTATCGAAGAGTCCTTGGGCGGAGCATCGGAAGCGCCTGGTGGACTGGGTGCGTCTCCAGTTGATCGGTCCGGCACACGGCGGCCGTCTGCAGGGGTCGCCTCTCGAGCGGTATCCCACTGGCGTTCTGCACCCCGTGGAACCGGGGTATTCGGGCCTCGATCCTGCGATTCCGGAGGACGACGAGGAGCACGAGACGCCTGTCGGCGATGGTGAGGCCGCCGAGAAGAATCTGGCGGAACCGGTTCGGCGAAGGCGTTACGTACCCCCCTCCTCCGTCAGTTTTTCGTTCTTTGTTCGCACCTTCGACGACCTGAGTCTGCGCATTACGGCTTCCGCGGCAATTTACGAACGGACGGATGAAAGGGATCCTCAAGGACAATTCCTGAGGCGCGAATACAAGCGCAAGTCCCTTGAATGCGCCCTGGAATGGCCCGGTGGCGAACCTGCGCTGCCCGAAGACGTGCTCCTTGAAGTGCGCGAGCGCGGGCACGGAGACGGCCGCATCCTCACCGTGGTCTTCGCCAACCGCCGGGAGCCGGCCGGGATCGGAGAGGACCGCGACGGGCGCTGCCTGTTCGAAGCGAGTCTGGAATGCGAGATCCTGAATGGTGAGTTGGCCGAATACCCGCGCGTGGACCCCAGTCTGCTCACCGAAGAGGAGCGGGAACTCGAACTCCAATATCGGCACAAGCGCATCTATGCGGTGGGCCACGGGGCGGCCGTGGACTGGTCGGTAGAGCCGGGGAGACCCTCCAGGATCCGGGCCGAATTCATGCCGGAGGTGGATGTGCCCCTGGTGACGGTCCAGGCCCGGGATGTGGATGAAGACGTCTTGGTTTTGCACGACCTTGCCGCGGCGCCCTGGGACATGGTCCTCGGCCGGCTCGACGCTTTCGTGGATGGCTACCAGCGATGGATCAAGGAACAGTGGAGGGGTTCCGGAGGGCTGGGAACCACCGTGGAGCGGGAGACGGCGGCGCGGATCTGCCGACGGATGGACACGGCGCAAAAGCGCATGCGCCGCGGTGTGGCGCTGCTCCGGGCCGATGCCGGAGCGAGGTTCGCATTCCGGCAGGCCAACCGCGCGATGTTGGAGCAGATGCGGCAGCAGGATCGCAGCCGGGATGAAGGGAAGAGGGACGAACGGAAGGACTCGCGGGTGTATCGCTGGCGGCCGTTTCAGCTCGCCTTTCTGCTGGCCGTCATCGAGTCGACCGTCCGGGAGAAGGACGACTTCCGCGACGTGCTGGACCTGATCTGGTTTCCCACGGGCGGCGGCAAGACGGAAGCTTACCTGGGTCTGATCGCGTTTCTGATCGCGTGGCGGCGTTTGCAGCACGGGACCTTGGGCGGCGGCACCGTGGTTCTGATGCGCTACACCCTGCGTCTGCTGACCAGGCAGCAGTTCGAGCGCGCGACCCGCATCATCTGCGCCCTTGAGCTGTTGCGCCGACAGGATCCGGAGCGGCTGGGCGAAGAGCCCATCACCGTCGGCATGTGGGTCGGCCGCGCGGCCAGTCCGAACACCTGCCGGCAGGCGGAGGATTGCGTGAAGGAACTGGCGGCGGGCGATGAGGACGCCGGTCACCAACTCGTGCTGAGAGCGTGTCCGTGGTGCAACCGGGAGTTCGAGGCGCCCGGGAGCTACCGGGCGACGCTCCGGTCGTTTGCCTTCCTGTGCCGGAATCCCGAGTGCGAGTTCGGTCCCGATGGCGAATCGGGCGAGCCGATCCCGTTGCCCTGCAACGTCGTTGACGAGTCCTTGTATCAATGCCCGCCGACGCTCCTGATCGCCACCGTCGACAAGTTCGCCCGCTTGGCCTGGGAGGCGCGGTCTTCAGTCTTTCTCGGCAGACGGCCGCCCGAAAGCCGCTCCACCCGCCGCCCGCCGGAACTGGTGATCCAGGACGAGCTCCACCTTATCGCGGGACCGCTGGGGTCCGTGGCCGGCCTCTACGAGGCGGGGTTGGAGACGGTGCTGGAGCAACGCGGCGTGCGTCCCAAGTACGTCGCCTCGACGGCGACCATCCGCATGGCGCGGGAGCAGGTGAGAAGCCTGTACGGTCGAGAGCTCGCCGTGTTTCCGCCACCGGGCCTGTCGGCCGACGATTCGTGGTTCGCACGGGTGGATCATTCCAGGCCCGGCCGGCTCTACGTTGGCTACCTGGCGCCGTCGTTGGATCAACGGCGCTGCCTGGCGCCGTTGGCCGCTGCTCTGCTCCAGGCGCCGTTGGCCGTGTTCCAGGATCAGCCGGACCGGGACGACCTGCTGGATGCCTGGTGGACCCAGGTGATCTACCACGGCAGCCTGCGCGGCGTCGGCAACAGCCACAACGCCTACGCCACCTACGTGCGCGACCTGGTAAGGCGTCTCGACCAGGAGCAGAGACAGGCGGACCGGGACGGCGCCGAAGCCGAACCGGAACGGACCGATGCGCGAGGGGCTGCCGAGTTGCGGCAGTCGGTGGTCCAGCTCACCAGCTTCTCCACGCCTCAAAGGAACGCGCGGACCTTCGACCGGTTGCATCTCCGCCGGGGCGAGCCGGATTGCTTGGACGCGGTGCTGGCCACCAACATGATCTCCGTGGGCGTGGACGTGGACCGGCTGGCCACGATGGTCATCAACGGCCAGCCGCTCACCACCGCCGAATACGTCCAGGCCAGCAGCCGAATCGGGCGAGCCGACGTCCCGGGCCTCGTCATCGCCAACTACTACCGCCACCAGGCCCGCAGCCTCTCCCACTACGAGAACTTCCGTCCCTACCACGAGTCCTTCTACCGGTTCGTGGAGCCGACCAGCGTGACGCCGTTCACCTACCAGGTCCGCACCCGGGCCCTGCATGCCGCCCTGGTGATCGCCCTGCGCCACGGGTGCGACGCCTTGAGCCGGAACCAGGACGCCGGCGCATTCGACGCGAACGACGACCGGGTGCGGGCAGTGGTCCAACGACTCAAGCGCCGCTGCCGCGATGCCGACGAGGCCCGGGGCGAGGTCACGGGCCGCCACCTCGACCGGCTTGCCGAACGTTGGCATCAGGAAGCGCGGCGTTGCGAGCGGCAGAAACGACGGCTGAACTACCGGGCGAAGGATCGAGCCGCCGACGGGCTGTTGCGCCAATTCGACGAGCCGCCGGCTCGGGGGCTGTGGCGGACGCTGAATTCCATGCGAAACGTCGAGGACACGGGAGTGTTGCAACACGATGACTGACGAAGCGCTGCCGGTGCGGCTCTCACACCTGCTGCGGCACTGTTCCGTGGGCGCATTGGTCCGGGGGCCGGATCACCTGGTGACGGTGAAGGACACGACATTCTGGAGGGGCGGCGACGAAGAAGGGATTCGCCACGTCGAGCGGGTGCGCCGCTCCCTGAAGATCAGCAAGGTCCTGCGCACGCCCCCGAAGGCCCGGGTGGAGAAGAACGGCCGGGTTTCCGGACATGCCATACCGGCGCTCCGTTTTCCGGGCTGGACTTGGTGCTCCCGGTGCGGCCTGCTGCAGCATCGCCCGTGGCGGCGTCCCCGGACGGGTCGGGCCGAGACGCGCGGCGAGGTGCAGATCGACCCGTCCTTTTGCTCGGGTCCGGGGCCGAGTCACCCTGTGGGTGGCGACGTTCCGGTCTGCGGCGGCAGGCTGGAACAGGTCCCCTGGGTGCTGGCTCACGAACATGGCTACCTGGCGGAGGTGCCCTGGCATGCTCTGGCGCACTTCGAGCCGAGGCGCCCGGCCCGGCGAGCGTGTGTTGCGGATTGGGAGAGTCCGTACCTGAAGATCCAGCCTGCCGATCGGGGGTACCGGGTTCTTTGCACCAGATGTTCTGCCTCCGGTCCGATCGAATTACGCTTTCCCTATTCCGAGCATGAATGGCAGCAGCCGTGGCTTCGCAAACCTCCCGAGAACAGGCCGGAGGGGCTGGCCTGGATCCTCGAGATCAACGACGTTCGGATCCACTCGCCGGAGACGCGGACCGCCTTGGTCATCCCCCCCGAATCCCGCATCCGGAAGGGGACCGTGGTGGACCGGCTCTACAGCAGCACGGACAGGCAGGAGGAGATCCGGGAGTCGCGAACCGGCCTGCAGAGAAGGACGACTCTCCGAGGAATTGCGGCCGAGTGGGGTTGCGGTATCGATGAAGTCGAGGAGGCGCTCAAGGAGATCGACCGCGGCTACCCCCTCTACGGGGAATCCGTGGGCGATGGAGATCTGTTCGGCGGCGAGTACCGGGCGTTGATCGGGGAGATCCCGGACCTGCAGGAGGACGAGGATTTCGTCACCGAGCATCACACGCGGGCATGGTCCGATCTCGGATCGAAGCTGCAGGGAACCGCCGCCCGGCTGATCGCCGCCGTGGACCGGCTGATCGCCGTCAACCGCCTCAAGGAGATCCTGGTGCTCGATGGGTTCCGGCGGCTCGAAGGCCGCATGACCCCGCCGGACCTCACCGGGAAAGCCGACTGGTTGCCGGCGTTGGAACTCTACGGAGAAGGGATCTTCTTCACCTTGCGCGAATCGTTTCTGAGGCGATGGGAGGCCAACCGCCAGGTTCGGAACCGGACCCGGATATTTCTCGACCGCTTCGACGGGTCGGGCGTCCGTTCACCGATGGGACCTCCGACAGTTTCTCCCCGCTTCCTGGCTCTCCACACGCTGTCCCACCTGATGATCCGGGAGCTGGAGACCAAGGCCGGATATCCTGCAGCGTCGCTACGGGAACGCATCTATTGCCAGAGCGAGGGCGCCGCTGACTCCGGATCGATGGCAGGGGTTCTCATCTACGTCGCCGTGCCGGATACGGAAGGTTCGCTGGGCGGTCTGATGAGTCAGGCCGAGCCGCACCGCTTTCTGCGCCTGCTGAGCGCAGTGGTCGAGGCGGCCGAATGGTGCTCTCTGGATCCGGTCTGCGCCCGGCAGGAAGGCCATGGCCCCGGGCTCCTGAACCGTGCCGCCTGCCATGCCTGCGCCCTGGTTCCGGAGCCGAGTTGCGCCTTCGGCAACGTGCTGCTGGACCGCGCCTTCGTCACGGAAGTCGCCGGCGGCGTTCCGGGGTTGTTCGACATCGCGAAACGTCCGGAACAGCGAGGCTGACATGGCGACGCGCCGGTTCGAGCTTCCGGGCATCCAGGACCTGAGCAAGGAGCAGGAAGCGGCTCGAGCTCTTCCAATGGAGGGCCAGCACCTGATCGTCGGCGGCCCTGGGACCGGGAAAACGGTGTTGGCGCTGATGCGGGTCCGGCGCCATGCCCGGGATCGTGACCCTCATGTTTTCCTGGTCCACAACCATCTGCTCCATCGTTGGAGCGTCGCCCTTGCCGGCGAGACGGTGTCGATCACCACTTGGACCAGGTGGTTCGGTCGGAAGTTCTGGGAAATCCACCACCAACTGCCGCCGAAGAAAGACGCCGATCGTCCTGGCGGTTTCGAACCCATCGACTGGGATGCGGTCCTGGATCTCGTGGGGCGGGCGGACCGGGTCGAAGATCCTCCGTTCCTGGTGATCGACGAAGGCCAGGACATGCCGCCCGACTTCTACCGGTCGCTGGTCAAGCTGGGTTTCGAACGGTTCTTCGTGGCGGCGGATCAGAATCAGCAGATCACCGATGCCCACAGCAGTCGCAGGGACATCGAAACGCAACTGGACATCGACACGGAAGACGTCGTCGAATTGACGTACAACTATCGCAACAGCACGCCGGTGGCGAGGCTGGCGCGCGCGTTCTACACCGACGACCCTGCCAGCCCCCGACCGATTCTGCCCAAGCGACAGGGGGTTCCGGCATGGCTCTTCGAATACCCTCCGGAGCGTTTTGCGGAGATCTGCCGACGGATTGTCCGGCTGGTCGATCGCGATCCCGCGAGGTTGGTCGGCGTTCTGGCTCCGAACAACGATGTCCGCCGGCGTTATTTCGATGGATTGCGTGCCGTGGGAGGGGACGCTTTGGACCATGATCCTCCGACCATCGCAACCTTCCACGGCAACCATCGTCCCGACGTCCGGTTCGATGAAGGCGGGATCCTGGTCATCAACTGCCAGGCCTGCAAGGGTCTGGAGTTCGACGTTGCCGTGCTGGCCGACGTCGACCGCCACTACTATCGGCCTGACGATCGGGAATCGACGATGAAGCTCTTTTACGTCATGGTGGCCCGGGCGCGGGAGCAGGTGATCCTGCTCCGGCAGACCGGGGTCGATAGTCGAATCGAAGCGATACTGCCGAAAGATCCCCAGGTTCTTCGGCGAAGCGTATTGACAGGGAGGACGGGCAATTGACGGCTCAGGGTTCTCTTTTGCATGACATGGTTCAATCGGCCCGGTCCTCAACGCCGCGAGAAGCGCCGAAAGCGGGTTATCTGGTCACCAATCACCTGAATCTGATGTACATGCTGAGCGCGGGCCTCCTGCTGCCGCCCACCGCATTCGGCGACAAGTATTACCAGGACACCCTCGACTGCTGCCCGGGCTGGATCCCGTTGTTCACCGGCAGACCCGGCAGCGCCGCCATCGATCACTGCCTCTCCGAGGCGGGGCACCTCAAGCCGTGCATCGTCAGGATCTCTCTGAACGGGTTCTCCGGCCGGGTCGTGACTCTCGACTCGGAAGATCTGCAGGCGGGCCGATTCCCGGACCGGCTGGGCAAAGCCGAACTACTGTTCCTGCCGGCGCCGCTTCCCGCGTCGTCGATCGAGAAGATCCTGTTTCGCTCGGTGGATGAACGGAAGGCCTGCGAGGCCGACGCCCGGGATTTTTCCAACGTGCCCTGGGCGGACTTCACCACCAGAACCGATCGACCGCGTTTCTCGAATCTCCCCAAGGGTCCCTGGCCGCCGAAACGAGTTCCTGGCGCTCGCGAAACACCGTTGGGCCCCGTTCAGGCCGCCGGCGGCATCATGGCGATGCTCCGGCTGATGGGCAATCGCAGCGCCAACCGGATGCCCGCGGCGGGAGAGACTCTGAGCGTCGCTGCCTGTCGAGTGGCATTCGATCCCGTGCGGGAACCCGTGTCCGAGCTGGAGGACACTATTCTTGCCGGCCTCGGAGCCTGGATTTGCTCCGGTGGCGAGGCGCGGTCAGCTTCAGAGCCGTTGCCTGACGCTGCCGGCCAAATTGCGTGGCGGCGGTTGTTCTGGGGCGCCGCCGGTCGACTTGTCCAAGAGGTGGGTTCCGGTGACCGCGACGACGCGGCCGGTGTATTGCCCGATTACCTCGGCGCCGCCTCGACGCGCGTGTCACCCGAGTTGCGGGAGCGCGTGCGGAGTCTCCGGGACGACCTCGAGTCCCTGACCGGATTGGGACGGTTCCGAGTGTCGGACCTGTGGAAGAAGTACTCGACCCCGCTGCCTCGGGCGATGTCGCTGCTGTTTCTTCGACGCACCTGTGCCGAGCTGCTGGAGTTCCAGGCGTCCGAACTGAGGGATGAAGACTGGCTGGCAGCCGCCGTCCTGTTCGGCGCCCGTTCCGGATGGCTGTCGTTGCCCCTTTCCCTGCGGGGTGGACCGGAAGCCTCCCGGGCCGTTTCCCACCGCATGGCTGCCATGAGCCACCGGATGTCCGCCAGCGGCTTCGACCTGGGACCGGCACCGGAACGCCCGAAACCGCTTGCTGAATGGTTTCTCGAGGGTTGGAATGCTCGACAGCGCTCGGCTGCCCTGGAGTTGGCGCGGTCTCAAGGATGGGACTGTATTGAAACCCGGCTGAGATTGGGGCAGGGAGGTTATCGTCTGGAGGTCGGGCGAGGCGGGATGGAGATCGTGTTTCCAGGCGAACCCAAGGCCGTCAAAACGGCAGTGGACAAGGTCCGTTTCCTCAAGCTGCTGGCGGAAACGGCGATCATCGATCCCAAGATCGAGGCGCGTCTGGTCGAGAGGTTGAGAGCCTGACACGACAGCGGCGCGTCGCTACTTTCCGACCGGTCCGGGAGCCGTCTCCGGGATTGACAACTCCGCCCGGTTTGGATAGAAAATTCTTAATCGTCAGGTGGCCCCATCGTCTAGTGGCCTAGGACGCCGCCCTCTCAAGGCGGTAACACGGGTTCGACTCCCGTTGGGGCTACCATCTCTTTTCATGGAAAAACCGGTCATGCGCTCCAGGGTGGGATGCACCCGCTTTTCGTGTCGGCGCTTCTACCTCCGTGTAGTATGAAACGATGAGACGAAGCGCCGTTGTTGTCTTCCTGCTGGTTATCCTTGGGACTCACTTCACTCCGGCTCGAGACGACCGGCAGGCGAATCCGCTGGAGCTGGGCTCTCGCTTGGAGCTGTTCGTCGACGACACCCTGATCGAATCGATGCGGGGCGTGGAGTTGAAGCTTCATCCCCCCCGTTCGGCCGGCAAGGTCCTCTCTTTCGACCGCCCTTGGGAAGGGGGCACGAGCGACTACATCTCGGTCTTCAAGGATGGGGACCGGTATCGCATGTACTACCGGGGGAGCACTCATGCCGCCAAGGGTCTGACCGTCTTCTCAATGCTGGAGCCGGGGGAGACGGTCACTCCGGACCATCCCGCGTGGACCTGCTACGCCGAGAGCCGGGACGGAATCCACTGGACCCGCCCCTCCCTGGGGCTGTTCGAGTTCAATGGATCCAGAGACAACAACATCGTCTGGACCGGGGCACTCGGAGACCCCTCCCATTGCTTCATGGCCTTCAAGGACGAGAATCCCAGGGCGCCCGAAGATCAACGTTACAAGGCCCTGGCCAACTACCATACTCCGGGTCTGAAACACGTCATGGGAGTCGTGTCCGCCGACGGGATCCACTGGCGCCTCATTCAGGACGAACCCCTCATCACGCAGGCTGTGGACTGGGGTGGGGATCTGGCCTTCTGGGATGCGGAACGGGAGGAATACGTCGCCTATCTCCGGGGCCTCCGGGGGCAACGGGTTCGGGAAGTCGTCCGGTCCACGTCGCCTGATTTCATTCGCTGGAGCCCACCCGAATTCATCGACGTGGGAGACGCGCCGCCCGAGCACTTCTATACGAATGCCGCGAATCCCTATTTTCGAGCTCCCCACATCTTTCTGGCATTTCCCCGGCGGATGGTCCCCTGGCGCACTCTGGCACCCTACCGGTCCCAGCGGTATGCGGGAGCTTCGGACGTGGTCCTCCTCAGCAGCCGGGATGGCCATCACTGGGAGCGCACCTTCATGGAAGGCTTCATCCGGCCCGGCCGCCACGTCCGCAACTGGATTCATCGCGCCAACACGCCGGCGACCGGCCTGGTCCCGACCGGACCGGACGAACTCTCCATCTACGTGCAGCGGCACTACACTTTTCCCAGCGTCCACCTGGAGCGGTTCGTGATGCGGACCGACGGCTTCGCCTCCGTGAATGCCGGGGCGGCAGGTGGTGAATTTCTGACCAAACCGCTGATCTTCGAAGGCGACTCCCTGATCCTGAATTTCGCAACCTCCGCCGCCGGAGGCATTCAGATCGAGATCCAGGACGTTTACGGCAATCCGATGCCGGGTTTCGCCCTGGAGGAATCGCCCATCGTGTGGGGAGATGAGATCGAGCATACCGTTCGGTGGGACCGGAGCCGTTCCCGGAAGACCTCCGAACAATTGATGCGGAGGATCCAGGGAGACCCGGTGAGACTGCGCTTCGTGATGCAGGACGCGGATCTCTTTTCCTTGAAGTTTCGATAGAATCTGCATCCGCTGGCCGGGCTGAAGTCGAGTTCCCTGCCAGGACGGATTCTCAATTGGCGCTGACTCAACTACCGAGGAACACTGTTCAAATGAACACGAAACGCCGCTTCAATTCGATTCTGGTGGGGATGGTCTGCAGTCTTTCGTGGGGAATTTCCCTGTCCCAGAACGACGCCTCCCCGGTGGTGACTCATATCTTCACCGACTGGACCAAGGTGGATCCGGGAAACGCCATCTTTCCCGTCGATCTGACCCATGTGACCGAGCACGACCGGCAGCTGATCGCCAAAGTAAACGACTACTACAAGGCCACCATGTACGTCTCCGACGGACCCACCGCTTCCCGGAGAATACGGGCAGCCAGTGGCGTGAGGATCCGCATCGAAAAGGGCCGGCCCGTCGGTCCCTGGCTCAAACCGGAAAGACCTTGGGAAAGAAGCGGCATCGGGCCCAAGGCCGTGATCCACGAGGACGGCCGCTATCGTCTCTGGTATGGCTGCGGCTGGACCGTACGGGACCGCGCAGTGATCGCCCCTGACGGCCGCCTGAAACTGGGGTCGGACAGCGGAGGCTCGGGGGTGTGCTACGCGGAGTCTGAGGACGGCCTGAACTGGAAACGGGTCTCCATGGGCATGGTGGAGTTCGAGGGAAGCCGGGACAACAACCTGATCGCCCTCAACGGACTTGCCGGAATCAACGGTCACATCTTCGTCGATCCCAACGCGCCTCCCGAGGAGCGGTACAAGACCACCAGCCTCACCAATATCCGGTTGTTCAAGCCGAATGCCAAGAGCATGAGCGGCATCCTGGGAGCGGCCGTCTCTCCAGACGGGATCCACTGGAAACGCCTTCCCGAACCGCTCTGGGACACGTATTTCAACAACGACGGAGTTCCCAGCATCTACTTT
>JAJDTT010000218.1 GCA_022827025.1 Acidobacteriota bacterium | reverse complement strand
TCGTAGCGAGAAAGTGGAGAATCGAGGCCAGATTTTCACGATTTAGAGGCGCATAGTTGTTCTATTCGCCGAGAAATCGGGGAAATATGGACCGATTATACGCTTTCGCAGCAGATCAATTTCTGCCGCGCAGGCTCCTAGACGGAGCGACGGATTTCCAATCGCCCGTTTCCCCCCACGTCTCGAGAATCGGCGGTTAGGAAACCGCCGCTCCTCCGGTTTGCCGGCGATCGCCTATTTACAGTCCTGTAGAACCGCCGAGCGGATGAACCGGTACGCGTCCAGGCAGGTGGGACACTCGAAGAGATGGTCGATGGTCTGGATGATTTCCAGGTTGGAGAGCTGATGCGTCGCAAGGCAGTGCATCTTGCGGGCGGAGACGTGGCCCCGACGTTCGTACCGGACGGGAAACGTCACGGTAAAGGCGATCTTGCATACAATCGGCTTGGCCATCGAACCGCTGAAAGAATAGCAGATAGTCCCAGGAAGGAAAAAGGGACCAGCTTGCGGGCACCGTGCGCCGATCGGACGCTGTGGCGACGGCTGGCGCGGGCTGCTATATTTCGCGGGTCCAGGAGTCCAATCCCGTGAACCCCGCCGAGCGCGTCGCCCAGTTGCGCCGAGAGATCGAGGATCACAACTACCGTTACCATGTGCTGGCCGCCCCCAGCGTCTCCGACCCGGAATTCGACCTCCTGTACCGGGAACTGGTGGAGCTGGAAGAGCGGCACCCCGACCTGATCTCGGCCGATTCTCCCACCCGGAGAGTCGGCGCCGAACCGCAGGAACGATTCCGGAAGGTCGCCCATCGGGTGCCCATGTTGAGTCTCTCCAACGCCTTCGACGAGACCGAATTGCAAGCCTTCTACCGCCGGATCGCGACTCAACTGGAGGTCGAGGAGGTCCGGCTGGTGACCGAGCTCAAGATCGACGGGGTGGCGGTCTCCCTGACCTACGAAGACGGCCGTCTTCGTCACGGAGCCACCCGCGGGAACGGTCTGGAAGGAGAGGACGTGACGGCCAACCTCCGGACCATCCGGTCCCTTCCTCTTCGATTCCGGGAAGGACCCCATCCGGCCATTGCCGAGATCCGGGGAGAGATCTATTTCCCGCTGTCGGGGTTTGAGCGGGTCAACCGGCAGCGATCGGAGGAAGGGGAGGCGCCCTTCGCCAACCCTCGAAACGCGGCTGCCGGAGCCCTGCGCCAGCTCGACCCGGCCGTGACCGCGACCCGGCCCCTGGCGTTTTTCGCCTACTCCCTGGGTTATGCGGAAGGTCTGGAGTTCACATCCCAGGGAGAAGTTCTCGAACAGTTGGTTCGGTGGGGGTTTCCCGTCAATCTTAATCACGAATCCCATGCCGGTCTTCCGTCGGTCGTCGAATATTGCCAGTCGTGGGAAGAGCAGCGCGACAGCATCGACTACGAGGTGGACGGCGTTGTGGTCAAGGTCGACCGGCTCGACCTCCAAGACCGGTTGGGCGCCGTGAGCCGCGAGCCCAGATGGGCCATCGCCTACAAGTTCGCCTCCCAAGTCGCGGAGACACGCCTGCTCGAGATCCGGATCAACGTGGGCCGGACCGGGGCGCTCAATCCCTATGCGATTCTGGAGCCGGTGGAGTTGGGCGGAGTCACCATTCGGACCGCCACGCTTCACAACCAGGAGGACATCCGGAAGAAGGACATCCGCCCCGGAGACCGGGTTGTGATCAAGCGGGCGGGAGACGTCATTCCCCAGGTGGTGGGGCCGGTGGACAAGGAGGAGGAGGGCCGGGGGGAGCCCTATGCCTATCCCGGCCAGTGCCCGGAGTGCGAGACTCCCATCGTCCAGGATCCGGACGAGGCCCTGGCCTACTGCCGCAACGGAAACTGCCCCGCCCGGCGGTTCGAGTCGCTCAAGCACTTCGTCAGCCGGTCGGCGCTGGATATCCGGGGCCTGGGTCCGAAGACGCTCCGCAAGCTGCTGAAACTGGAGCCGGCGGCCGGTCCGGCCGATCTCTACTCTCTGAAGGCCGAGCAACTGAGCGGTCTTGAGGGGTTCAAGGAGAAGTCCGTCGAAAACCTGTTGGCCGGGATCGAAGGCAGCCGGCAGCAGCCTTTTCCCCGGGTTCTCTTCGGATTGGGGATCCGGCACGTGGGAGAAACCGCCGCCGCACTCCTCGCCGGCGAGTTTCAAGAGGTGGAGCGCTTGATGCAGGCGTCCCCGGAGCGGATCATGGAGATTCCCGGGATCGGACCCGAGATCGCTCGCAGTGTGGCCGAATATTTCGAGGTCGAGGAGAATCGCGGGCAGGTGGAGAGGCTGAGGGCGGCCCGCCTGCAACTGAAGATGGCCGGCGGCGACAGGACCGCGACCACGGCCCTGGAAGGGAAGACGCTGGTGGTGACCGGGACCTTGCCGACCCACAGCCGGAGGGAGATCTCCGAAATGATCAAGGCCAACGGGGGAAAAGTCACCAGCTCGGTTTCCAAGAGGACCGCCTACCTGGTCGCCGGAGCCAACGCGGGTTCGAAGCTCCGGCGCGCCCGTAAGTTGAAGGTGGAGGTCTTGAACGAAGAGGAATTCCTGAAGCTCCTGCGGGGTGAATTATGAAGGCGGAATTCATCGCCGGTCCGATCTTCGGGCGGCTGCCGGCAGGAGCGCCGGCCCGGATTTGATATCGGATAGGATCTGCCGTGACATCTGACCGCAAATCCAAACGGCATTCTCCGGAAGTCTGTCCGAGTTGCCGGTACACCCTGCCCCGGCGCAGCACGTACTGTCCCTATTGCGGGATTCAGCTCACCCACCCACCCTGGAAGAAGGTGGGCGCCTGGATTCTGCTGGTGTTGATCGTCTATGGGCTGGTCCAGTGCCATCTCCGTTTGCTGGACGGCCCCAACGGTTTGAATTCGCTGCCTTGAGAATTCCCGAGATGAAGACTCCCGGCTACCGGCACCATTGCGCGACCCACGTGGGCTGGGTGCGTCCCGTGAACGAAGACACGCTGATCGAGTGTCCGGAAAACCATCTGTTCGGAGTGTGCGACGGGATGGGAGGGCATGCCGCCGGAGAAGTAGCCAGTGATTTGGCGGCTACGGCTTTCCGGCGCGTGATGGCGGGAGGTGTCCTGCCCCCGGCATCGGCCTTGCGCGAGGCCATCCGCCAGGCGGACGAGGCGGTTTACCGGGACCAGGTGGCCCACCCGGCGCGCAAGGGGATGGGAACGACTCTCAGCGCGCTCCTGCTCTCCGGACCGGCGCCGGAAGAGGCCTGGATCGGACATGTGGGCGATAGTCGTGTCTATCGGTGCCGGAACCAAAAATTGGACCAGTTGACCACCGATCACTCGCCGGTATTCCGGCTCTACCGGAAGGGACTTCTCTCCAAGGAGCAGGCTCGCCGGCACCCCCACAAGCACCTCGTGGAACAGGCGCTGGGGCTGAGCCCCCCGGTCGAGGCGGATGTTTTCGCCGTGGACGTCCGGGCCGGAGATCTCTTTCTGCTCTGTACCGACGGTCTCAGCGATCAGCTCGGAGACGGTGAGATCGAAGACGTCTGCCGATCCGGGTCCGTGCGCGCCATGGCCCGTCACCTGGTGCAGGCCGCCAATTTCAAGGGTGGATTGGACAACGTCTCCGTGGTGCTGGTTCAGATCGGGTGATTTACGGGAAGGGGAGAATCATGAAGCCGAATGACGCGCACTGCCATTTCTTCTCCCGGAACTTCGTCCGGACGCTGGCAGGAGAAAGAGGGATCCAAGGGGACGACCCCGTGGCCGATGCCTGCCGAATCCTGGCGTGGGAGCCGCCCGGCTCCAACCGGGAGTTGGCGGACCGTTGGGTTGCGGAGCTGGATCGCCACCAGGTCGGCCGGGCGGCGATCATCGCCAGCGTTCCGGAGGATGAAGAGTCTGTGGCGGAAGCCTTGGCCTGGCATCCTGGCCGTTTCGTCGGCTTCTTCATGGTGGACCCGACGCGGCCGGCCGCCACGGACCGGGTGGCCCGGGCGGTCACGGAACTGGGGCTCCGCGGCGCCTGCCTGTTTCCCGGCATGCACGGATATGAACTCTCGGACCCGCGGGTGCTTCACGTGGTCGAGCGGCTGGCATCGGTGCCCGGCACGGCGTTGTTCATTCATTGCGGCGTGCTGACGGTCGGGGCCAGGAAGAAGCTGGGATTGCCGGCCCGGTTCGACCTCAGGTATTCGAATCCCTTGAACGTTCATCCGTTGGCCCTGGCCTGGCCCGATCTGCCGTTCATCCTCCCCCACTTCGGCGCCGGCATGTTCCGCGAGGCCCTCATGCTGGGGGACCTCTGTCCCAATGTTCACCTGGACACGTCCAGCTCCAATTCCTGGATTCGATACTCGGGGCTGACCCTGGAGCAGGTCTTCGCCCGCACTCTCGAGATCCTGGGTCCGGACCGGATTCTGTTTGGAACCGACTCTTCGTTCTTTCCGCGGGGCTGGCAACGTCCGGTCTGGGCGGTGCAGTCCCGGATCTTGCAGCGCCTCGGTCTGGACCGGGACGATCGGCGCAAGATCCAGACCGTCAACTTCGATCGGATCTTTCCCCCAACAGCCTGACCAGGAATGCCCTGGCCCGGTCGTAGACTCCAGGGCTGGAGCTCTCCCTGGGACCCGCCACGTTCAGAACCTGGATCCCGTGCCTCCGGATCCATTCCAAGACCGGTTCGATTCCAGGGTCCTGGTCCAGGTCGACCCGCCGGCAAGGCCGCCCCCGGCTTTGGGCCCGCTCCCAGGTGAGCCGGGTGCCGCTGTCCGCTCGAGTCCGGAACAGGATGAGGGTCCCGTTCGAGTCTCGAACGTTCCAGTCGGTTCTCTGTTCGTACCGCCGGAGAGGCGTCTCCCGGAGCGGATAGCGGTCATCGAGAGGACCGTCCTCGGCGCGCCGGCCCCTCGGGCACCAGCCGCCGCAATCGAGCGAAAGCTCCAGGGTCGCGTCCAGGGCCGCCCGGTCGACTCCCGTCTGTCCTCCCGAGACGATGCGATTCGGCCGGTCTTCCACGTCGCGCCTCTGTTATGGCGAGTATACTCGCGAGCCTCCACCAGTCCGGCAATTCCGAATCCGCAATGTTTCGTGGACTCCATTTCGGGCGTCAGGGGTGTCCGGAGATGGCATCGTCAATTTTTTGTCAGGGGTCCAAGAAGAAAAAAGCGGATTTACAAACAACCAAATCGGCCTAATTATAACTTGTGAAGATGCTCCCGAGAAAACTTCGCGGATATGGTCTTTGGGACGTTTTTAAAGGCATGTGGACAAGGTGTGGATAAATTGTGGCTGTGTGGAACATAAGTGAAGTTGCAATTACGGATAGGGTTTTGCAGCCGAAATCCACAATAAAAAGGCTCAATTTCTTGGTGAATCTTCTGGTTGCGCAGGTCTGAGAAATGCGTAGAATTTTTCTTGTCCCAAGGGGTAGACGCAAGTTGGCCCCGAGGCGGCGCCGGTCGCGGCCAGCTGATCCGGCTCCGGGATTCCGGTCCTGGAAAAGGGGAGGCGGCCAGTGGCGGGCGGGCGAGTTCCTCGCCGGTTTCGAGTTTCGATCGGTTGAGGGGCGAGCGCCGAAGAGGCGCGCCGGACCTGCCGGAGCCTTCGGGCGAGGGTGGCGAACGCGGGTACTCGGAGGCTGCCATCGGGGGTGCGGCTCCAGGGCGGCAGGTCGCTTCGATATTGAGGTCAGCCGGTTTTACCGGGGATCCTCGAAGAAGGACGGCCCCCTTGGAGAGGAGTCGAAGTCGCCAGGGGCAAGGGCAGGTTCCTCCGGGGACTTGGTCGAACACGGCGGCGGATACTCCACTTGGGGGCGCGGAAACTGGCCCCACTCGGGTCGGAAGGACGTGCTTTCCGAGGCAGTGCAACTCGCGAATATCACTTGGGACACTTTTTTTGCCTTCCGAGTGCTCGTTCCCCTCTTTCTCCGGCGACCTCCACACAGTGATCGTTGGATCTCCCGTGAAGGATTCGGGGTATATTACGGTTTCTCGAAATTGCGCGAGATGACGGTGTGATCGTACTCAAGTTCGGTGGGACCTCAGTTCAAGACACGGACGCGGTGACGCGAGCCGTCCAGGTCATTCGGCGGCAACTCTCCCGGGGCGAGGTCGTGGTCTTGTCCGCCATGGGCAAGACCACCAATGGCCTGTTGGAGATGGCTCGAAGCGCCTCTTCCGGGGATATCGACACGGCCTGGTCGATACGGGACGGCCTGAGGGATTTGCACCTGAAGGTGGCTCGCGAGCTCCTCACGGGCCGCCGCTGGTCGAATGTGGAAACGTCGCTTTCCGGCCTCTTCCAGGAGATGACCGACATTGTCCAGGGACTCTATCTGCTGGGCGAGACCAGTCCCCGAAGCATGGATCGTGTCGCCTCCTTCGGCGAACGTTTGAGCACGCTGATTTTCTCCGAGGTCCTGCAGGAGAACGGAATCCCCGCCGAGCTGGTGGACTCTCGGGATCTGATCCGGACCGACGAGCACTTCACCAGGGCTGCCGTCCTGCAGGACCTCACCCGGAGTTGCGTGCGGAAACAGCTTCTGCCCCGGTTGCGGGAAGGCAAGGTGATCGTCGCGCCGGGATTCATCGGCTCCACGGTCGAAGGGGTCACCACCACCATCGGGCGGGGAGGGTCCGATTACACGGCCTCATTGATCGGAGCCGCGCTGGAGGCCGAAGATATCCAGATCTGGACCGACGTTCCGGGCGTCCTCACCGCGGACCCCCGGATCGTTCCGGGCGTCTACAAGATTCGGGCCATCTCCTTCGCGGAAGCGGCCGAGTTGGCCTACTTCGGGGCCAAGGTGCTCCATCCCAGCACGCTGGTGCCGGCGATCGACCGGGACATCCCCGTGCATGTCTGCAACTCCAGGCAGATCGACCAGCCGGGAACCTTCATTTCCGCGGCCCCCGTCTCCTCCTCCAGTCCCATCAAGTCCATCGCCTGCAAGCGGGGCATCACCATCGTCAACATCCTGTCCACTCAGATGCTGCTCTCCTATGGCTTCCTGCGACGGATCTTCGAGGTGTTCGAGACCCACGAAACGGTGGTGGACGTGGTGGCCACGTCCGAGGTCAACGTCTCCCTGACCGTCGATTCCTCCCAGGAGCTGGAGGCGATCCGCAGCGATCTGGCGGAGTTCGGCGAGGTCCGGGTCGCGCCCGACATGGCCATCATCTGCATCGTCGGCGAGGACGTGAAGGAGACCCCGGGGATCGCGGCCCGAATCTTCGGGGCTCTGGAGGGAATCAACGTTCAGATGATCTCCCAGGGGGCGTCGCGCATCAACATGACATTTCTGGTTGCGGAGGAGACAATGGAGGAGGCCGTTTGGCTGCTCCACGAAGAGTTCTTCCGGCAGCCGGACCGGGAGTTGTTCGAGCCCGTCAAGTAAGGGCGGTTCACGGTTCAGCAATTCTTTGACTTCCGGGAAAGTCCGGGGTGGACATGAACATCACGTTGATCGGCTACGGAAAGATGGGAAGGGCCATCGAGGCGGCCGCGCAAGAGGCGGGCGACGAGATCGTCTACTGGATGGACATCGACGAGAATCCATTGGAGGCGGGTTTCTCAGGCGATTGGCTCGCCAGAACCGACGTCCTCATGGATTTCTCGACGGCGCACATCGTTCCGATGAACGTCGCGAACGCCGTCCGTTGCGGGATTCCCATCGTGGTGGGCACGACCGGATGGTATGACCAGATCGATGCGGTCCGGGACACGGTGATCCGGGGCGGCGGCGCCTGCGTCTGGGCGGGCAACTTCAGCCTCGGCGTCCAGATCTTCTTCCAGTTGACTCGGCGCGCCGGCGAGATGTTATCGAGGTTCGAGGAATACCACCCCTACCTGGTGGAAACCCACCACGTCCAGAAGCTCGACGCGCCGTCCGGCACCGCCATCGCCATGGAGAAGATCCTGAGTGAATGTTATGGCCGTTCGGTGGACGCCGTCAGCGTCCGGGCGGGACATTTCCCCGGAATCCACGTCGCCGGGTTCGACTCTGCTGTGGATACCATCACCCTGGAGCACCAGGCGCGCAGCCGCGGCGGCTTCGCCCGGGGCGCTCTCTTCGCCGGGCGGTGGATCCAGGGCAAGCAGGGCTTCCACGCGTTCGAGGATGCCGTTTTCGGAGAGCAGAATGATTGAACTAAAAGGCTGTGGAACTGCCCTGGTCACCCCCTTCACATCTCAGCGTGACGTGGATGTGGACGCGTACCGCAAGTTGGTGGAGTGGCAGATCGAATCGGGAATCGACTTTCTGGTCCCCTGCGGGACCACTGGCGAGAGCGTCACCCTGACCGAGGAGGAGTACGTCTGGGTCATTGAGACCTGCGTGGAGACGGCAGCGGGAGCGGTTCCGGTGGTGGCCGGAGCGGGGACCAACGACACCCTTTATGCTTGTCAACTGGCGTTTGGCGCTCAGGAAGCAGGCGCGAACGCCATCCTCTCGGTGACGCCCTACTACAACAAGCCGACCCCCGAGGGAACTTTCCGGCATTTTTCCGAAGTCGTCCGTGACCTGGACGTTCCCTTGGTGTTCTACAACGTCCCGGGGAGGACCGGAACCAACATTTCGGTGGATACCCAGATCCGCCTGGCCGGCGTGGACAAGATCGTGGGCGTCAAGGAGGCCAGCGGGAACCTGGATCAGATCATGGAACTGCTGAGGCGGCGGCCCGAAGGGTTCCGGGTCCTCTCGGGCGATGACAGCCTGGCCTTTCCCATGGCCTGCCTGGGGGCGGAAGGGGTCATCTCCGTGGCCAGCAACGTCATCCCGGCGGAGATGTCCCGGATGATGGCGCTGGTCCGGGAGGAGCGTCTGGTCGAGGCCCGCGCCCTGCACCATCGCTATCTCAATCTCATGAACCTCAATTTTGTGGAGTCCAACCCCATTCCGGTCAAGTATGCCCTGTCCCGAATGGGGCGCCTGACCGAGTCCTATCGATTGCCCCTCTGCTCCATGGCCGACGGGAACAAGGAGAAGATGGACCGGGAGCTGGACCGCCTCGAGTTGTGCCATGTCAGAAGCCATTGAGCGTCTTTTCGAAGCCAAGGAGTTCACTCCCCGGGATCGGGTCACCCTGGACGCCTTCCTGGATGACCTGGATTCGGGGCGGGTCCGGGCGGCGGAGAAGGTGGACGGAGAGTGGACGGTCAACGGCTGGGTCAAGAAGGGAATCCTCGCCGGTTTCCGGATGGGCGTTCTCAGCGACGTCTCCATCAATGAGGGGTTCCGTTACTTCGACAAGGACACGTTTCCCCTGAAGCGGTTCTCCCTTTCCTCGGGCGTGCGCATCGTGCCGGGAGGTTCGTCGATCCGCCGAGGCTGCCATGTGGCCGCGGGGGTGACCTGCATGCCTCCCATGTACATCAACGCCGGCGCCTACGTGGACGAGGGGACCATGGTCGATTCCCATGCCCTGGTCGGATCCTGCGCCCAGATCGGGAAGCGGGTGCACCTCAGCGCCGGGTGCCAGATCGGCGGTGTGCTGGAGCCGGTGGGGGCTCTCCCGGTGATCGTGGAGGACGACGCCCTGGTGGGAGGCAACACCGGCGTCTACGAGGGGACCATCGTCGGCCACGAGGCGGTCCTGGCCGCGGGAGTCATCCTGACCGGGTCGACGCCGGTCTACGACCTGGTCCATGAGACCGTCTACCGGTCCGCGCCCGGCGCTCCTCTCAAAATTCCACCCGGCGCCGTGGTGGTGCCCGGATCCCGGCCCGTCCGCGACGGTTTCGGGAGTGAACACGGCCTGTCCCTGTATGCTCCGGTGATCGTCAAGTACCGGGATCCCAAAACCGAGGGGTCGGTCCAACTCGAAGATTTGCTCCGTTAGCCCGTGGCGGCAGTCGACGCGGTCCGCCGAGTTCACCGCCTCCCCGCCGGATCCTCATGAGTCCCAGATTCGCCCGACGCCTGGACGGCATTGAGATCTCGATGATCCGCCAGATCATGTCCCGGGCCGCGGGCTGCGTGAACCTGGGACTGGGCGAGCCGGAGTTCGCGGATCCTCCACGGGTCCGGAAGCAGGCGCGCCGGGTGTTGCAGGGTGGACGGATCGGCTACTCTCCCAACGCCGGGATCCCCGAGCTCTGCCGCCGGGTCCACGAGTACCACGGCGGCCGCGGCGGTCATTCGGTCTGCGTGACCAACGGGAGCCAGGAGGCCCTGTTCGACGCGGTGTTCGCCCTGGCGGGTCCGGGAGACGAGGTGCTGGTTCCCAATCCGGGATACGTCACCTACCCGACGGCGGTCCGTTTGGCCGGGGCCACGCCGGTCCCTTACCCCTTGCGGTCCCGCGACGGATTCCGGCTGGATTCGGAAGCGCTCAAGGCCCTGGTCTCACCTCGAACCCGGGCATTGATTCTCAACACGCCGTCCAATCCGACGGGCCGGAGCCTCACATTGGAACAACTCCAGGGTGCAGCGCGCCTGGCGGAAGAGAACGACCTGGTGCTCGTCAGCGACGAGATCTACCGGGAGACCCACTACGGGACGCCGCCGCCGTCGGTTCTGGATGCGACGGATGCCGCCGTCGTCATCTGCGGGTTCTCCAAGGCCGCCGCCATGACCGGATGGCGGCTGGGCTGGGCCTGCGGACCCCGGGCCATCATCGACAAGGTGACCGTGCTCCACCAGAACACCTCCATCTGCGCGTCCACCTTGACCCAGAGGGCGGCTCTGGCGTTGTTCACGCCGGAGGGCAGGGACGAGATCGAGCGGTTGCGGCAACGAATGGTGCGGAATCGCCTGCTTACCTGCCGGTGGCTCGGCCGGCGGATGGGACAGGCGTTCGTTCCGCCCGACGGGGCCTTCTATGTCATGGTCTCGATTGAGGAAACCGGTCTCGACAGCCTCTCGGCGAGTCTGGAGATGCTCCAGGACAAGGTGGCCACGATTCCCGGCGCCGCCTTCGGGTCCGAGGGAGAAGGCTACCTGAGGCTTTCGTTCGCCTGTCGGCCCGAATCGCTCAGGAAGGGGCTCCGGCGGTTCGAGACGGGCATCAACAGGCTCGTGCAGAACCGGAAGTAGCGCGGGCGATCGCATGGCGTCCCCACCCATCATCACCTTCAGCAGCGATTTCGGGAGCAGTGGCCCGTACGTCGGCGCGGTCAAGGGCGCCATCCTCCAGATCTGCCCCCAAGCCCGAATCGTCGACATCAGCCACGAGATCTCCTCGCACAACATTCTCGAGGCGGCGTTCAACCTGGCTTGCAGCTATTCCTACTTCCCGGCCGGGACCATTCACCTTGCAGTCGTGGATCCGGGGGTGGGTTCCGAGCGGCGAGGCATCGTGGTCGCCACCGACCGGTACCGCTTTGTGGGTCCGGACAACGGCCTCTTCACCATGATCTACCGGCGGGAGAAGGTGAGGCAGGTCGTCTCCATCGAGTCGGAGCGGCATTGCCGGGAGACGGTTTCGGCCACCTTTCACGGGCGGGACGTCTTCGGCCCAGCCGCAGCCTGGCTGGCCTCCGGTTTGGAACCGGATCGGCTGGGACCGGAGGTGACCGATTGGCGCCAACTGCCGCTGACCCTCCTGCAACGTGAGGGGTCCGGGCGAATCGGAGGAGTGGTCCTGCAGGTCGACCGGTTCGGCAACGTCATCACCAGCGTCCACGATCGCGAGCTTCGGGATCTCCTGGGCCGTCAGCCGTCGTTGGTGGAGTTTCAAGCCGGAGGCCGCAGAATCGGCCGGCATTGCCGCACCTACGCCGAGGCGCCGGCGGGAGAGCTGGTCTACCTGAAGGGGAGCAGCGGGTACTACGAGATCGCGATCTCGGAGGGGTCGGCGGCTCAGATTGTGGGCCTGAGAGTAGGAGACCCGGTCCGGGTCACGGTTCGTTAGACCGCAGAGCCTTGCGAAGGACGTCCACGGCCAGATCCACAGCGTGCAGCTTGTGGGACGGCAACCCCCCCAGGTAGTCCAGGATCGATTCGGCCGTGATTTCCCGGCACTCCCCGCTCCGGAGATTCCGGCACATCTGGGTGACGGCGGCCGAGGCGGCGATGGCGGCCGGGCAGCCATAGGTCTCGAAGCGGCTGTCCACCACGACGTCCTGATTCAGCTTCAAATAGAGATGGGTGATGTCACCGCAGGCCGGGTTCTCGGCTCGGGCCGTATGGGTGGCGCCGGCGAGGCTTCCCCGGTTGGGAAGCTCACGAATGAGCTCTCTGGCCTTCTCGCTGTACACGGTTTCGACTTTCCCGGTAGAGAGGGGAGAGCTCCCGCATCCTCTGCACGGTGCTGGGGAGCACGTCCAGAGCCGTCGCGATCTCCTCCTCGATGGTCATTCGGCTGAGACTGAGCCGAAGCGCGCTCTCGACGCGGCGGTTCTGGAACCCCATGGCCTTCAGGACATGGGAAGGCTCCAGCGATCCGGAGGAGCAGGCCGCGCCGGTGGAGACGGCGATCCCCTGAAGGTCCAGTGAAATGAGAAGGGCCTCTCCCTCGACGCCTCGAAAACTCAGGTTGGTGGTGTGGGGCATCCTGCGGAGCGTGGATCCATTGATCCTGGCCTGGGGGATGCGCTCCAGGAGTCCTGTCTCCAGCCGGTCCCGGAGAGACCGGACCCGGAGGTCGAAATCCGCCAGGCCTTTCCTCGCCAGGGCGGCCGCCTTGCCCAGGCCGACGATGCCCGGCACGTTCTCGGTGCCCCCCCGCCGTCCCCGTTCGTGGGAGCCGCCCAGGAGCAGGGACTTCATCTCCACCCCGTGGCGGATATAGAGGGCCCCGACTCCCTTGGGCCCGTGGATCTTGTGGGCCGAAAGTGTAAGCAGGTCCACTCCCAGGTCGTTGACGTCCACGGGAATCTTTCCGGCCGACTGGACCGCGTCGGAGTGAAAGAGGATTCCCTTTTTCCGGGCCAACCGCCCCACCGCGCGCAGGTCCTGAATCGCGCCGGTCTCGTTGTTGGCATGCATGACGGAGATGAGGATCGTGTCCTCGCGAACCGCGGCGCGCAGGTCATCGAGCCGGATCAGCCCCTGGCGATCCACCGGCAGGTAGGTCACCTGGAATCCTTCCTCCTCCAACCGCTCCATGGTCCGCAGGACCGCGGGATGCTCGATGGTGGTGGTGATGAGGTGACGGCCCTTTCCGGAGTGGCCGGCGGCGATGCCTCGGATGGCGGTGTTGTCGGACTCGGTCCCGCCGCTGGTGAAGACGATCTCCTTGGGCAGGCAGCCGATGAGGTCGGCCACCGCCTGCCGCGCGGTCTCCACCGCCTCGCGGGCCTGCTGACCGAATTCGTGGATCGAGGAGGCGTTGCCGAAGTCCTGGAGAAAGTGGGGCGACATGGCCTCCAGCACCCGGGGGTCCATTCGCGTCGTGGCGTTGTTGTCCAGGTAGACTCGCCTCACTGTCGCCTCTGCTCCCGTTCCACTCTATCTATTTCCCAAGACCCGGAGACGTTCACGCCGCCCCCGGCTGTCGACCTTGACAGCTCCCGGAACCGATCTTACTAGAACAGTGGCTGGCCAAGAAGGAACAAACGACAACGTTGATATGAAGAGGAGGTCAACAATGAGTCTCACCAGAGTAACGCCATTCGCAGGTTTCGGCGGATTGCACCGTTTGATGGACAGCTTCCTCCGGGACACCCGTTTCCTGGCTCCCGCCGGAAGTGAAGAGATCCACCCCGTGCGCCGGCCCATCTCGGACGTGTACGAGACCGGAGACAGCCTGGTCTTCACCATGGAGCTGCCCGGATTCGACAAGAGCGAGATCGAGGTCAACGTCAACAGCGGCTATCTGGAAGTCAAGGGCGAGCACAAGTCCCGGGAGAAGGAGGATCGCACCTACCGCCAGGTCCAAAGGTGGCACGGGCGTTTCCAGCGCTCCTTCCGGCTTCCCCGCGGACTGGATCGGGAGAAGGTCTCGGCCGAGCTGAAGAACGGAGTTCTCAGCATCTCCATCCCCAAGCTCCAGCCGGCGAAACCCAAGCAGATCGCGGTCCGGGTCAACTGAAGTCCCGGGCCCGAGGGCCCCGGTACCTCCCCCCACCGGGGCCCTGCCCAATTCGTCGAAAAACCTGGGAGGGGGGACATTCTTGTCCCCCTCTTCGCCGCGGTTGCCTTCGCTGGGCCCCGGCGGGGCCGGAGTTGCGCGAATAGGAGGGGGGACTTTCAGTCCCCCCGTGAGAGTGGGCGTAGGAAAACCCCCACTCCTTCTTTTTCTCGCAGGATTTCGCCGAACCGGGGCCAGTGGGGGAGTTCTTATCCGCCGACCCGGAACCGCCGGATGCGAAGCCGCCGCAAAGACCAACAGTGGATTGCTCTCGCTGTTCGGCCTCATTTCCCGGGGGAACGCTGGGTCGGATCCATCTTGCAGGCCTCACGGCTTCTGGTAGAATACAACCCTTTTCGAGAGCCGGGGTAGCTCAGTCGGTAGAGCAGGGGACTGAAAATCCCCGTGTCGGCGGTTCGATTCCGTCCCCCGGCACCCCAGTACGAACTCGCCTTTTCTCCCTTTCCAATTCCGTCCGCAGACGAAGCATTCGGTTCCCTGCGGCTCCGTCAACCCGCAACGTCGCGGAGCGCGTCTCGATGTGAAGCCGGGGCGAGTACCTGCTGCTCACGGCCGAGGCGTCGGTGCGGCATGCCGAGAATAACAAGCTCCATCCCGTCCACTCGCCCCTTGCAGCACGATCTCGAATAAAGCAGGTTTATTGGACTAAGTCTCTGGAGGCTTGCATGCGCACCGTCAATTTGCACGAAGCCAAGACGCACCTTTCGCGTCTCGTTCAGGCTGCTGCCGATGGCGAGCCGTTCATCATCACCCGGGCCGGCAAGCCGCTGGTCAAAGTTGTCGCGGTAGAGGCGCCGGATCCCGGAACAGTGTGCCGAATCGGGTTCCTGGCCGGCAGAATCTCGGTTCCCCCCGACTTCGACCGTATGGGCGCTGACGAGGTCGAGACCTTTTTCGAAGGCGGAGCATGAGTGTCCGCCATGACACTCATGCTTTGCTCTGGCCCGCGGGCGTGCCGGGCCGGTTGCCGGCCGATGCCCGCACGCTGATCGAAAACCCTGCGACGAAGTTGATCTATAGGGTGGCATCGCTCTGGGAGGTGGCCATCAAGAACGGGTTGGGGCGCGCGGATTTCAGCGTCGATCCAAGCCTGCTGCGCCGTGGGTTGCTGGAGAATGGTTACACGGAATTGGACGTCACCGGTGCCCATGTCTTGGTGGTGCATGGACTGCCGACGTTCCACAACGATCCATTCGACCGACTCCTGGTCGCACAGGCTCTGATTGAAGGGGTGACGATGGATGAAGCCGTTAGGCGCTACCCGGGGCCGATCCGGATGCTTTGACGGCCATCGTAAAAGTAAGCATCGAAAACGAAAATTAAGGTGACTGTCCCCTACTCGCGAGGACATTGTGCGGTTTCCACCTTGCAAAATGTCAGAAATTATGCTGTATTTCTGACATACTATTGCGGAGACGACCTCAGTGCCCAGCCTTCCTCGCCGGATAATGACCCAGGCCGCCGAGTCACCGGAGGGTACGCTGCTGTGCCCAAGCGCTCTTCTGCACTTGGGGAACAGAGCGGCAATCGACCAGGCGTTGTCACGCCTTGCCCGTAGCGGACGACTGATCCGAGTCTGCCCGGGTGTATACGTGTGGCCCATCCAGACCCGCTTCGGTCCTCGGCCACCAGCGGTCGAGAAGGTGATCGCATCACTGTCCGCACTCTGGGGTCAGGTGATTGTCCCTTGTGGCGGCGCGGCAGCAAACTTCCTGGGTCTCACCACCCAGGTCCCGGTGCGGTCCGTGTACCTGACCTCCGGACCCAATCGCAGGCTGAAGCTCGGTGAATTGATGGTGGAACTGCGCCATGCCCCCCGTTGGCAACTGGCAGCGCCACACCGGCCGGCCGGCGCGGCAGTTCGCGCACTGTCCTGGCTGGGGCCCGACGAAGTGGAGGCGAGTCTGGACGTGATCAGGCGCAAACTCTCCGCCGAAGACCTGCAGGAGTTGGCGGCATCGCGTGCCGTAATGCCCGCCTGGATGGCCGAACCCGTGAGCGGACTGGTTGCCGATGGCTGATACGTCTTTTCAGTCGCTTTCTTCCGAGGACCGGCGGGAAGTCTTGGGGGTTGCGGCCAGCCTGAGTGGAAGGAGTTCTCATCTCCTGGAGAAGGACATATGGGTCGTGCATACGTTAGGGGCTCTCACGGAAAGCCCCTTCGGCAGGGATCTAACCTTCAAGGGAGGCACTTCTCTGGCCAAGGTGTATCATGCCATCCGTCGTTTCTCGGAAGACCTTGACATCACCTATGACATCCGGGCCATTGCTCCCGACCTGGTAACAGGCCGTGGAGAGGACGCGCTTCCGCCTACTCGTAGCCAGGAGCAGAGATGGACGCGGAAAATCAGGAAGCGGCTGGCGGTGTGGGTAAAAGACAATGCGCTGCCTGCCATTGAGGCGAACCTGTCAGGTTTGGACCCCTCCGCCCGAGTTCACGCTGACAGAGACCGAGTCTTCATCGCTTATGAGCCGCTGGCCTCAGACTACTATGGCTTCGTGAGACCCGAAGTGATGGTGGAGTTTGGGGCGCGCTCGACTGGGGAGCCCCGGAAAAAGCATTCGATAGCGTGCGATGCGGCGCCGTACATTTCGGAGGTGGCTTTTCCTTCAACTCGCACCTTCGTCATGCTGGCGGAGCGCACTTTCTGGGAAAAGGCGACGGCCGTGCACGTCTTCTGCCGCCAGCAGCGAAGCCGGGGAGAACGGCTCTCACGGCACTGGTATGATCTGGTTCGCTTGGACGATGCGGGCGTCGCCGCAAAGTCACTTGCCGACCGCAGCTTGGCGCGTTCGGTAGCACGGCACAAGTCGGCGTTCTTCCGGGAAAAGGACGCCGGAGGGAGTTGGATCGACTATGAAGCCGCCGTGTCCGGTGAGTTGCAACTGGTCCCACACGGCCCTTTTTATAGAGCCCTGGCTGACGACTACGGCAGAATGCTCGGTGATGGGATGTTGCATGATGACGAAGAGCGGTTCGAAACCCTGATGGAGAGATGTGCCGACATTCAGGAGCGAGCCAACCGCAGCAACGAATAGAGGATGGCCTGACCCGGCTGAAAGAAAGGAAAGAAAGTGCCAGTCCCGTTCTCAGTTCTCATTACCCGGGGTGGCGCCTTCGATTTGAAACAGACTCGCCGGGTCCGCCAATCTAGCTCTTGATCTGGTCGGCCGGAACGACCCCCGTGAAGTTGCCGGGGGCAGGAAGGGCGACCTCAAAGGGATAGCCCTTGTCTCAGGAGGCGATGGGACAGAACAGGGCGAGGCCGGTTTTCCGATTGTAGCTTCTCGGGCACAGCGCCAGGGCCGGGCGGCGTCCGGCTTGTTCATGGCCAACTTGGATTGAAGAACAGCCACAAGATTTCCCCGTGTCCGGGGACTTAGGCCCTCTCTACCATGCCTCATTGCCTTGGGCGGGCCCGGTGTCCACCTCGGGATGCAGATTCTCGTCCGTCACAGTCGCCAGCATGTCGGCCAAGCTGTAGTTCTTCTTGCGCAGTATGACGTGGTTGCCGCGCGAGACCATCTCAACGGCGGAGCCCTCCTGCACCTCCCTCTGCTCGGCGATGGGCTTGGGGATGCGGTCGGCCAAGCTGGACCCGTATTTGCAAATCTGTGATTTTGCAACCATGGACAGTCTCCTCTTGTATCTATAAAGACAGTCGAAAAGACAGTGACTGTCCCCTTCTCGCAAGCGCAAGGACATTACGCGGTTTCCACCGATGCGGTCAGGGCTACTCTGCCCTTGTCCGTTCAGGCTCGGCTTGGTTCCTTCCACAGCCGGACGAGGAAGCGGTCCTCTTGCTCGACGAGATCCGGCTCTGTGCCATTGTGGATTCGCATCGACTCGATGATGCGATGGCGCACGCCCATTCCATAGTGCTCGATGGAGCCGTAGTCGCGAAGAATTTCCTTGAGCAGATCGTTACGGGCCATTCGAACCACACCTTCCTTCATCTTCTCCACGGTGACCCCGTTCGGAAGCCGACCGGGCGAAATGACTTCCAGACGATCTCCGTAGAGCGAAACCTCGATGTCCGTCCCTTCACGGGTGTAGTCACGATGGGCCACCGCGTTCACTACGGCTTCCCTCACCGCGTCGACGGGCAACGCCTTCTTACGGCGCCGGCGTCCCCCTTCGAGCCACGCGACGCTGCCCATGTTGCGAATGACGAAGTCCACCGTGCGGTCGATGACTCCCTTATCAACCACAGAACCGCGCCGGGAAACCATCGACACCAAGGGACCTCGGAGTCTCTCCTCGTCGACCGTGTTGTATTCCTTCTCGGTGCCGGGAAACGCCACCGCCGACACGCCGGCTTGCTGCAGGCGGCGGTTCGGGTTCTCGCCGAAGAGTAGAAGGCCCGCAACCGAGGCGCAGACACGGCCCGCCATCGTCACCAGCAAGTCGGAGTTGAGCAGGAGTTGCCGCCAACCTATGGCGTCCCCCCGGCTCGGTGCCGAACGCTTCAGAACATGACGCAGGTAGTTTTCGATTCGATCGATGTCGAGGCTCTCGGATCCCGTATCCGGCACCGGCTTGACCTCGTAGCGGACGAGCCGAGCCGCTTGGTAGAGCCGGTCTTCATCCTCGCGCGTCGCCTCTCGTGACGTGCTGCCGACACGGATGTACGTCACCCAGGCATGGTCCCGTTTCGCCTTGTGAGGCTTGCCCGCACTGTCGGTGAGAAGTTCGACCACACCGATCCAGGTTCCGCCGTCCGTTGCAATGCAGCCCCAAACGGGTGTGGTGGCGGGCTGAAGGTTCTGCCGGGCGACGCTCATCACCCACTGCTGTGCTTCCTCCCGGCTTCGGGTCAGACCGGAATCGGTTCCGTCGTCTTCGACTCCGAGAAGGATCGTGCCACCCACGAGGTTCAGAAATGCCGACATCTCCTTCGCGAGGTCATCAGGATGGCAGTCGTCACGCTTGAATTCGACGCGCGAGTTCTCGCCGTTGGCGATGAGTTCGAGAAGTTCTGTCCTGTTCATCGCCGGTCATTCATGCCGGGCGCCCCCTGGACACATCCGCTCCGCCGGATCGGACCCATTCGTCGACTGACTACTTGCGGAACTTCCACGGATGCCCTATTTGGTGTGCCGGCCTCTCCACGATTTTCCCGTTTCCTGGGACATAGGATCTCTCTACATATCTCGTTCTGGATCTACGAAATATAACTTCTCTCGTGGTGTGATCAAGGTGCATCTGCAAGGACTTCGCCCGGTTTTGCCGGGTGGGTTTCTCCGGTCCCCGGGCCGGAGTAGACAAGAAACCGATCGATTCATTACCGGGTTGAAAAAGAAACGGTTGATTCCTTGACGCGTTCACCCACGCCCTTTCGCGGATCGCGGATCCCAAGGGGCTGCCGCTCAGCATCCGCCTTCTGTGCGAGGCACACTGCATCCTGATGGCGGGTGTACGACGGGAGAACATGCAGCCCGGCGAAATCCGCCGCTCGCAGAACTGGATCGGTGGCAGCCGGCCGCGCAACGCCCGCTTCGTGCCCCCTCCGCCGGAGGAGGTGTCGGGTGCGCTCGACGCGCTGGAACGGTGGCTGCACCAGGACAGCGATCTCCCGCCGCTGGTCCGGACGGGTCTCGCGCACGTACAGTTCGAGACGATCCATCCGTTCCTCGACGGCAACGGACGCATCGGCCGGTTGCTGATCGCGCTCCTGGTGGAGCACTGGGGGCTGCTCGATCTGCCTCTTCTCTACATCAGCCTGGTATTCAAGCGGAACCAGCCGGAATACTACGCCCGGCTCGCGGCCGTGCGCAGCGCCGGCGATTGGGAGGGTTGGACCCTGTTTTTCCTCGACTGCGTTCGGGTGGCCGCCGATGATGGCGTTCGGGTCGCTCGGGAGCTGCATGGGCTTGTCGGTCGCGACCGTGGCCGCATACTGGCCCACGAATGTTCGACGGTGACCGCCATCCGGCTGATCGAGTGCCTGCCGTCCCGTCCGGTAGTCACCGTCGCCGCGGCGTCAGACCTGCTCGGCCTCACGGCGCCGCCAACTCGCAAGGCCGTGGCATTGCTGGAGAGCCTTGGCGTGCTGCGCGAGATCACGGGAAAGCGGCGCTGGCGCGCCTACGCCTACGACGAATATCTTCGCATCCTGACGGACGACGAACCCCTTCGAAGAACCAGTCCTGGTGCATGACGGCATTCCGCAACGATCATTCGGCTGTCGATGTCGGGGTGCATGGCGACCGCAAGGCTTCGGAAGGGAAAGCAAGTAACTGTCCCCTTCTCGCGGGGCGTAGGACGATGGCCTTAGCCGCGACGCACTGGCGCACGGATCGCGGTTGACGGCGGATAAGGCGAAAGGGGAACATGAACCCGTGTCGCGGAGATGAGTTGACTATGGACTGGCATGAGTACATAACCGTCGATCCGAATATCTGTCACGGCCAGGCCTGCATTGCTGGCACTCGTGTGATGGTAACGGTCATCCTGGACAATTTCGCCGCCGGATTGACCGTCGAGGACGTCGCCGAGAGCTATCCTTCCGTTTCCACCGATGCGGTCAGGGCTACTCTGCACTACGCCGCCGAATTGGCCAAGGAGCGAGTAGTGCCCCTGGGTGCATAGAGACTCCCCGTGCGATTCAAACTCGATGAAAACCTGCCCGGCGAGTTGGCGAGGCTTTTCATCGAGGCGGGGCATGATGCAGTGACGATCCTCGACCAGGAAATCGGCGGCGCGACGGATGCAATCGTCAGGGGAAAGATCGTGACTGTGCCGTTCTCGGTTCACCATTCCCCTCCAGACCCAGTGTCGCATACCAGTCGATGCGCTACGCCTCCAACTCCGCCAAGTCCCGATCGTTGCCGGAGTCCCAGTCCCCCAGCACCCTCTTCAACCGTTACCCGTATGTCGCCGTCATTGCTTACAACTGGACGATCATTTGATCTTGATCGTTCGCCTTGCCGTCACTTGTGTCGAGACGATCCCCTGAAATCATAGTGAGTGACTTGCTTTCCAACTAACCGGGGTGGTGAAAGCCGGATGCAAGAACGATATCGGAGCATGACTCAAACGATCCGAGATGCATTGGAGTGTGCGGAGAGCCAATTCCACCATGGCACTCCGTTGCGTTCGGATCAGTGGTCGTTTCGAGGACTTTTGGGAATTGAGATTCAAAGTCGCTGCTTGATCAGTTCGTCAATTCTTGTCATGCATCCGATCATGGCTGTTACTTAAAGCAACAGGGGGAAGTTACGATCATGTCCTATCGGCGATGTCAACCTTGCTCAGTTTTTCTAAAACGCCATCGATCAATTCTACCGCGTCTTCGACATCTTCGTCACTCGTTCCAAATCCGAGGCTGAATCGGACCGACGATTCGGCCTTGTTCCATTCTAGGCCAATGGCGTTTAGAACATGTGAAGTCTCGGGGATACCCGACGTGCATGCTGAGCCCGTTGATGCGGATAAGTGGGGTTGCAACATATGCAGAATGTCGTGAGCAGAGAAACCGGAGAAACAGATGTTCGCATTGCCGGGATGTCGTGCCTCAGCCTTCGGGCCGTTAACGATAGTCGGCCAGGGCAATTCCTCGAGCTTCTCGACAAAGGCATCTCGGCGGCGACGCAGCATTGCACGTTTACCTTCGGCATCTGGCCCGAAAATCATTTTTGCAGCTTCACCCATACCTACGCATAGCGGTACCGGCACTGTGCCCGAGCGGAGCCCGTTCTGTTGACCCCCGCCATAGATCTGTGGCTCGATCTGATTTTCCAATCCGCGGGTAAGAAAGAGGATACCGACTCCTTTTGGTCCGTACATTTTATGGGCGGAAAGGCTGAGAATGTCCGTATGCCGAGCAATCGAGTTGACGGGTATTCCCAACGGCGTTTGCGCCGCATCGCAATGAAAGATGGCGCCGCAACTGCGAACACATTCAGATATTCCTTTAATATCCTGAATCGTTCCGATCTCGTTATTCACTGCCATGATTGACACGGCGAGAACATCGCTATCCAGCGCTTCTTCGAGAACCGGGAGTATGACAAAACCGTCGGGATCGACAGGTAACTGTTCGACGGTAAACCCGTACTGTTCCGTTAGAATCCTACTTGCGGCGAGCACGCATTTGTGCTCGATGGCGCTGACTAGGATACGGCGCCGTTCGCCCCAAGCGGCCCTACGCCCTAGCCCTAGCAGAGCTAGGTTGTTTGATTCGGTCGCACCCGAGGTAAATGTGAGTTCGTCGTAATCTGCGCCAATAAATCGGCCTATACACGCGGCGGCTTCCTCGATCGCGCGTGCAGCTTCCCAACCAAGGCTGTGATCCGAGGAGTGTGGATTGCCGAACGAGTCGATGAAATAGGGGTGCATTTTGGCTAAAACGCGTCGATCCACCGGTGTTGTCGCTTGGTGATCGAGATAGATCGTTTTGCCGATTCTCATTGTTCCTCAACGACTTAGCAATTCAATCGTCTGCGTAGCCCCCGCATTCGAGTGGAACCATGCCCCCTACGTTCTTGATTATCATAGGGGTGTGATAGAGTCTAGCTGGAGGTAGCATCCAGTAGCCGGAGATCTTATGCCAAGCGGGCCTCTTTTCCGGGACACCTATAGGCCGCGGTTTTCGGGGCACGAAACTTTCCCGCTACGCTATGGGTGGCTGAAGAAGGTGTATGACCGCGTCGCCGAAACCGAACACGACGACGAAAACAGAGGCGCGTGTTGGGGCGACGAAGCCATCGCACGATTCGGCGTGGGCAAGAACATGGTGGCCTCGATGCGCCATTGGGCCAAGGCAGCGGGCGTAATCACGGAACCGAAAATCCATTCCGTACGGACGACGCAATTCGGCCGAAAACTATTCAGTGCAGGGGGACTTGATCCATATATGGAGCATCCGGCGACACTTTGGTTGATTCATTGGCAGTTGGCGGCGCAATCGGAAAAGACGACATGGTTCTGGGCGTTTAGCCACTATCCGGCGATCACCTTTGAACGTGACGGTTTGAAAAAAAAGCTCAGCCGGCTCGTAAAGGACCGAGGTTGGTCCCGCGTTGCAACGATAACAATCAAGAACGATGTTGCTTGTTTCATCCGGACGTACGTCGGTCGGCAACCCTCTCGCATAACCGGACACGACGGCGCTCTTGAGTCACCGCTAACAGAGTTGGGGCTCATCAAAGCAATCGGAAAAAGAGATGGCTTCCGATTCGTTCGAGGCCCCAAATCGACATTGAGTGATGGTGTTTTTGTCTTCGCACTGATCGATTTTTGGAATCGTTATTACGAGAACACGGCGACTCTCGCATTTGAGGCCATTGCCCATGCGCCCGGCGGGCCGGGTCGCGTATTCGCCTTCGATGAAAATGATGTTGCCGACCGTCTCGTTATGCTCGATGAAATAACCAAGGGGGCATTACAGTGGTCTGAGACAGCCGGTTTGAAGCAGGTCGTACGAAATATAGAGATCGATGATGAGGATTCAAGGCTGTCATGGTTGCCTCGGAGCTATGATCGATTATTTCGAAGCGAGGCGGCGCGATGGCATTAAGTGAGCACGTCAGCGTTGCCCGACGTTTCCAGCGGTCAATACGTATCGACACCGATCTTGGCGAAGGGACCGCCCTTGAGGGATTTGTGTGCCCGCAATCCTCCGTTGATGTTCTTGTCACAATGGCGCAACATGTCTCCGAAAATCGGCAAGGCGCGTTCACTTGGACTGGACCCTACGGTAGCGGCAAATCCAGCCTTGTTGTCGTGTTGGCTGCACTGTTGAACGGCAGCGCTGGACTACAGAAACAGGCAGCGAGGCTGCTTGGCCGTGAGCCGACCAATGCGCTTCGAGAGGCTTTGCCGGCAGGTTCAAAGGGATGGCGCATCGTCCCGGTCGTCGGTAGACGGGAGGACCCCATCGTCGTCATGGGCGAGGCGGTGCGGAAGGCCGCGCTGCTTCGACGCCTTCCGCGCGGCGGCTGGACGGAAACCAACCTGATCGCGGCGCTAACCACTGCAGCCGAAGAGCCTAAGACTTATGGGGGTCTGATTCTGCTAATCGACGAGATGGGAAAGTTTTTGGAAGCTGCCGCACAGGATGGGTCCGACATTTATGTACTCCAGCAGATTGCCGAAGCAGCTTCTCGTAGTAACGGACGTTTACTAATCATCGGTGTGCTGCATCAGGCGTTCGAGCAGTACGCGCATCGTCTGTCTCACGAAACGCGCGACGAATGGACGAAGATTCAGGGGCGCTTCATCGATCTTGCCGTAAATACGTCCGGTGAGGAACAGATCGAACTGATATCCCGCGCGATCGAGAGCGCCCCCGGCCCCAAGCAACATCGTGCGCTAGCGACTAAGGTTGCCCGTATCGTGCACCGCGACCGTACAGGCGAAGCGGCGCGCCTAGCGTCCATGCTGGAAGCATGCTGGCCGTTGCATCCTGTCGTTGCCTGTCTGTTGGGGCCAATATCACGGCGCCGATTTGGACAGAACCAGCGCAGCATTTTCGGTTTTCTCAATTCATCAGAGCCGCGAGGTTTCCAAGACTTCCTGAAACACACTGACGATGGTTCGCTATATGGTCCGGACCGACTTTGGGATTATTTGCACGCCAATCTAGAGCCTTCCATTCTGGCTTCTCCGGACGGGCACCGCTGGGCGGTGGCCGCCGAAGCGCTAGAACGCTGCGAAGTCACCGGCAGCGATGCGCTTCACATCGACCTGCTCAAGACAATCGCGGTGATTGATCTTTTCAAGGAACGATCCGGTCTGGTCGCTAATTCTGATCTGCTGCAAAGCTGTTTCCCTGACACATCAGCAAAGCGTTTCCAGAAGGCACTTTGCCAGCTTGATGGCGGGTCCTTTACGATCTTTAAGAAATATCTCAATGCTCACGCGATCTTTGCTGGGAGCGATTTCGACATCGATCGCGCTGTTCGTGCGGCACTAGAGGATATCGACGAAATAGATTTCACAGCTCTCAAGACTCTAGCTGGCCTACAGCCGATTCTCGCCAAGCGCCACTTGCACGTGACCGGTGCGCTCCGATGGTTTGACGTGAATATCATTCCAGTAAGTGAGTTGGACGCCTTTGCGGCAGATTTTAGGCCGGAGCACGATGAGATCGGTCAGTTCTTGCTGGGGATCCCGACTGAGGGCGAAAGCCAGGAACTTGCAGAGAATGCTTGCCGCAAGGCGGCGGGTCGCAGCGGCGATTGGGATGTCGTGGTCGGCATTTCCAAGAGGTCATGGGCAGTCGTACCGTTGGCGCGCGAAATGTTCGCCCTCGACAGCGTGCGCAATGGTCATCCCGAATTGGCCGGGGATGCAGTTGCCCGCCGTGAAGTCTGTTCCCGGCTAGCGGCATTACAGGCGCTGCTGGAAACCGAACTACAGAAAGCGTTTGACAATGCTCTGTGGTTCCGGAAGAATCACCATCCTAAGCGATTGCGTCAAGCGGATCTAAACTGCATCGCATCCGAGTTGGCCGATCATCGTTTCTGCGCGTGCCCGCGTTTGCATAATGAGTTGTTAAACCGCCAGAAGCCTTCGAGCAACGCTATAGCCGCACAGAACATCCTGCTGCGGAAAATGGTCTTGAACGAAGGGGCACCGCGGCTGGGGATCAAGGGTTTTCCGGCCGAAGGCGGCCTGTTTGCCTCGTTATTGGAATCGACCGGCCTCTATGCGGAGGTTGCCAATCGCTGGCGGTTCGTTTCGCCTACAGCGAGTGGTTACGATCCGTGCCGACTGACCGCCATGTGGGAGACCGCATACGCGTATTTGAAGCAACATGGTAGCCGCACGATCGCTGTTTCCGAATTGTTCCAAATATGGCGCAAGGCGCCGTTTGGAGTAAAGGATGGGCTGATGCCATTGCTGGCTGTAGCGTTTGTGCTGTCGCAACGCGACAATCTCGCCGTCTATCGTGAGGGGGTATTTAGGGCGAAGTTCGACGATGTCGATGTGGATTACCTTGCAAAGGATGCCACCACGATCCAGTTACGATGGATGGATCTAACCGATGTGTCCCGCCGCCTCCTGTCTGATATGGCGCAAATCGTATGCGAGTTCGACAGGAACAACAAACTCGCTCATCTAGAGCCCATCGACGTGGCGTGCGGGCTTGTTTCGATCTACGATCAGCTCCCACAATGGACAAAAAGAACGATGCGCTTGTCGACCAATGCCGTGCATATCCGCGAGGTCTTCAAGCGTGCCCATGATCCTAACAAGTTCCTGTTCGACGATATTCCGGCAACTTTGGGAGAGAATGTTGTTCTTGGCAGAGAGGAAGACCTCCGCCGTGTGATCGTAAGCGTGCGCGCTGGCCTTAAGGAATTGATACAGGCGTATCCTGAAATGCTCCAGCGGTTACGGGAGCTAATGCTTGCCGAGTTAAAGGTCCCGAACATCTCACCGCAGTCGATTGCGGAATTACGCGATCGCGCCGACAATATAAGGCAGCTTGCCGGTGACTTCCGGCTGAACGCCTTTGTCGGAAGGCTTTCCCAATTCGACGCTGGCAACGATAGCTTCGAGGGTATCGCCAGCCTAGCTGCAAGCAAGCCACCGCGCGACTGGGTCGATCCAGATATCGATAAGGCTGCAATAGAGCTAGCTGACATGGCGCAGAAGTTTCTGCGGGTCGAGACGTATGCGCGCGTAAAAGGGCGTTCAGAGAAACGGCAGGCTATGGCTGTTGTGGTTGGGATGAATGGTAGGCCAACACCAATGCTGGAGGAATTCGACATCGCCGAATCTGACCGACCAGCTGTCAACTATCTCATCGAGCGTGTCGCTGCCACATTGGAGAAAGCCGACACTATCCGGCCCAGCATCATTCTGGCGGCCTTGGCGGAACTCAGTGCGCGCTACATGCAAGATTCACCGTCTGCAGAAATGAAATAGGAAGAGAAGAGCTGCTTCTTGATGACCTGTTCTGTGAAACATGTTCTTGGTCTCTCCGGAGGTCGGGACAGTGCGGCGCTTGCCGTCTATATGCGACAGCACCATTCCGAACTTGAGATCGAGTATTACTTTACCGACACTGGCAAAGAGCTACCTGAGGTTTACGAGTACCTCGGGCGACTGGAGGGGTTTCTCGGGCAGCCTATTCTCAGGCTAAACCCCGATCGGGATTTCGACTTTTGGCTGAAGCAGTACAACGACTTCCTTCCTTCGCCACAGACCCGCTGGTGCACGCGGCAGCTCAAGCTTCGGCCATTCGAGCACTGGCTGCGCCCGCTGCTGGCAAAAGGCACCACGATCTATAGCTACGTTGCGATCCGTAGCGACGAAGAGTACCGGAAAGGGTACTCATCCAAGCACGATGGCCTAATCGTTAAGCTTCCATTCAAGGAAGCAGGGATCGACAAGTCTGGAGTCCTTGAAATTCTGGACGGGGCCGGGCTTGGCCTGCCCAGATATTACTCGTGGCGAACCCGTAGCGGCTGCACCTTTTGTTTTTTCCAGCAGAAGATCGAGTGGGTGAGGCTCAAGGAGCACCACCCGGAAGCCTTCGAAGAGGCGAAGGCTTATGAAAAGAATGCGGTCGAACATGGGTCGCCCTTCACCTGGAGCCAGGGTGAATCCTTGGACGAGCTCGAGCGACCCGAGCGCATCAAGCAGATCAGAGATGAATACAGAGAGCGACTAGCTCGGATGCGATCCAAGGTTCAGCCCAACCCGCTACGGCCGAACAGCGGACCTCTCGACATTGACGATCTCTATGGACAGTCGAAGGTCTGTCTCGCGTGTCACAAGTAACGGCTCGGACGAAGCTGACCGTCACGTCAGAATCAGGATTTTTGTCTCTTCACTCCGTTCGTGTAACAGACCCTCTGGCCGTTTCAACTGCCTTCCTCCAACTTGAAGGCATAAATTTGCCCGTACCGGTTGATGGCAAGCCTTACCCTCGGCGAAGACGATTGAGATTCCTCCCACAATTTTTTCTTGACGCTTTCGATCTCCCAAATTGGTCCACCAGAGCGCCCCGGGTCCACGAACTGCGATACACATAGCGCGGAGGCGGTTTCGAAAATTGGGAAATAGCCAACCGATGTTCTGAGTTCCGGAGCGGCGACTCTTAATTTCTTTCCAATGGATTCCCATTCGATACTATCCGTGAACGGACGACGCTCCATATCGCGACACCGAAAATAGCAACGGATGAGATCGGCCCCACTCTTGTTCGGGTCGCAAACGGAGCGCATTTTGCGACCCGTGTGAGTCAGGCTGTATCCTCTGAGGCCGTGCCGTTCCCTCTTTCGCAGGACTCCGGCATCCACTAAGAGTTCGAGGCGAGGAATAAGAAACCACGACCATGGTTGTCCGAGATTTAACTTGTAGCGGACATTGCGCTCAGTAATCTTAACAAGATCGTTAAGCCTAGTACGAACCTTGGCATTTTTTGGGTGGCCGGACCGAAGCTGCCGCGCGGATAAAATATGTTTCCAACTCTTCAGCAAAAGTTCGACACGATTCTCTACTGTAATCTCAAACTCTGGATTGGAGGGAAGTTGCACAAGAAATGCCCAAAGCCAGTCACAATCAATGTCTAGAAGCCAGAGTCCAAGATAGAGCGAGTCAAGGAAACGAAGGTGGAAGGGATCGTCCGAGAGCCAGCCGGTGGACAAACTCAGGCGTCCCCGCGCGAGCAGGAGATTGTGATCTTTCTTTACGAGTTTCAGCGAATGCGCGAGGGTTAGTGCATCATCGAAATAGTCTCGTGTTAATGCTCCTACGGAGGACGGCAACCTCGAATCCGACAGCAACAAGTCCTGGCGCTCAACCCTGAATGGGTGTCCTTTTCTCAACTTCCGTCGAAGCGACGTGTACCGCCGTGAGCCAGGCTTGGTAAACACGTATTCTCTGAACGACTCCAAACTGTATTTCGGAACCTCCCGTCTGTCTTGCAAGAAGGCCGACACTTTTTGAGAAATGTCTTCCGAGAACGCAGGTCGTCGGTGACTCGCGAACGACGACGCAAGAAGAGCAATCCCGTACCGCATCATGTACAGACGGAATGTGAGGGCGACTCTCAAATCACTACCCTTCTATTCCACCGTGAGCTGTCACTCTCGGTCGAATCTCGGATATGAAAGCTCGTGTTGTGTCACCGTGGCTGATATATACTTGCCCCTGTGCGAGTTCTCGAAGCATGTCATGAAGTGTTAGCTTTTGCGAACCGCTAGACATCCTCTCAGGGGACCGGCCTTTAGCATTACGCAAAACCGCATGAATATCCGATTGAACGGTTAGACGATGGGCCACGACGCAATCGACCTGCGATAAAATCTCCGGATGAATAGCGCCCGGTTGCTGTGAGGTGATCATCAGCGACAGGCCATGGTTCCTGCCTTCCTTCACATATTGGATCAGTATAGATGTACACGGATTGGCCTTCGAGGGCGGGGCATATCCCTGCGCTTCGTCAATGCACAACAGCGTGCGGGGTGGAGATGTTTCTATTGTGTTAAGCGCTGCAGCACGTTCGTCTTGCGAGATCGTGCTGTCTAACCGAAGGATTTTGTTTGCTTCCGAAGCGGTGGATCTCAAATTGAATAACTGTCTGACAAGGATGGCAGCCGTGAGGCTGCGCATTGGACCGGCTAGCTGCCCCAGCAAGAGAATTGTTACCTCGCCGGGCCTAATAATTGACGACAGCGAGGTTGGCCTCGATGAAAATAGTTCATCATGGGCCAGAATCTGAAGACGGCTCCGAAGAGCTCTTACAGTCGTGCGTTCAAAACTCCCGGTAGTATTCGTTTCATCGGAAAGATATTCGATCAGTTCCGAAAGACCCGCTTCGTCCTTTCCTGCACGAGTTGCGGAATTGAAATTGTATCCAGTATTTTTTACCGCGTCGTATGCAGCCAGCAAGAGGTGTCCGGTCGGATCTTTGAAGAGATCGATCTCGAATATATGCGCGTAATCTTCGGGCCGAATGAGCGAAGTGTTCAATGCAAAGGGTTGGTATCTCGAGGTATAAAATTGTTGACGATGCCCCTCCGGATAGTATGTTCTGACTGCGATATCTGTTTCCTTGAGCCTGAAACTCGCAATTTTCGCGGATAACGTTTTGCGCGTTGCCTCATCGGGAATTTGTGATACTGGAACGGCCGTGTACGGGTAGATATTAAGCGTATCCAGCAACAGAACGGCACGATCGTTGGCATTAATACCTATGTTGGCCCCGACGTCCTTTGTGGCTAAGGCTTCAATGATTGTGCCAAGAGTGTATGATTTCCCAGACCCACGTTGCCCGAAGATGCCGGTTACGAGTTCGCGCGCGAACCCCAAGACTACTTTCGAGCGTGGACCTTGTTCGCTCAATCTTCCGAGGTTGACATGAGTGGTCCCGTTCATGCTCGCTCGATCGCACCCCAGACAGATCACCCCGTCTTCGTCCCGGAGCCTAGGCAACACTCTATAACGAAGCATCAAGTCCTCCCGTCAATGATCACTCAAAACAAATCTTCTGTGAAGATCGCCTGCGCTGCAGTTAGGTCTTCCGTATCTATGACATAGGAATCGCGACGGGCGGCGTGGACCGCTCCCTCGTTAAGGGCCGATATGAAGTTTCGGGGTAGACTCGCGGTCGGCGCGCCGATTGCCAAGTTCACAAATTCGTCTATCGCTTCGTCAGTCAAGGGGTAGTACTCCAAGTTGGCCGGTATATGCCCTTGTCTCTCCTTATCCTTTCTTTTGGTCTCATCAATAACAAGCGCCAAAAGGTCCTTCAGGAATTGCCGCACGTCATCGTCATGGGCTAGGTACTCAAGATGGTGAATGTTAGCTTTGTTTAGACGTGTCTGGATGTCCTCCGTAAACACGAAGTCCGGAATCTCATCCTCCTGCAGCGCGTAAATAGATACGATGAAACCGACAACACCGTTGTCGTCGTCGGCAAGCTTCCGAAGTGCGTCGTGAAATGATGCTCTGCAGTCCCGATTGCGGATGTTGATCAGACCCTCCATTTCATCCAGAAGAAACAGGTAATAGATTCCCTTATTTACAAAGAGCCTCATGATTCCTACCAGTACCCGATACATTTCCGATATGGTGTCCATGTTCTTTGTCAGATTGTACGAAGTGAGTTCAGCTGCGGATAGCGACCCGCCGCATAACCACTTCCACAAAGTGATCGGTTCACCCGCGAATCCTAGAGCTCGAATTGCACGCGCTATGTTCGCGTCTCCAAAGTCGTTTCTGAGTTTTTCTTCGAGAGCCGGTCCTGCGTTTCTCGCCAGATATTCGTCTATGACTTCCTTTATCTTTTCCAGCGTCAACGCTTCCATCATTTGCGCATGTAGATAGTTATAGTTTGTTCTTTCCTTAAACTCCGCATCTATAAAACAACACTTGACCTGATAGTCCGTAGTCGCCTTTGCCTCGGCGCTTTCTTCAAGCTTATACTTTATATTGAACAAGGTATGCGTCTTACCGACACCATATTGTCCGTAAATATATTTCTTCGGCTGAGTGCCCATCATGTAGCGCTCGCGTATGGACTCGGCAATTTCGTCGTTTATTTTTGTCTTGCCAAAATACGCTGCACGATCCTTTCGATTGACTCGGAAATTGATCGAAAAATTTTTCCTGTCACCTTGCAGACAGAATCTTTGGTTAAGTGGTGCGACCATTATTTTGTCCTCTATGCTTTGGTTGTGTATTTCGTAACCCGAAGTTCAATTGCGAGTTCCTCCAGCTTGTCCACCAAGGTCTCTCCTTCGCCACGAGACTCGATGACAACGCCCATCTCGTAAGACCTGTTTGACCATTCATACATGTTGGCCGAGCCAAGCAGGGCGTAACGCCGTTCGCTCGTAGCGGCGAGATAGAATTTTGCGTGAAGCATAGCCATGTAAAAAATCGAAGCGGTCGGCAACTCCTTGGCATCCCTGATAAATGTTTGGTGTGGACTACCCAGCTCCGGTTCGCGTGTAATGATTACGAGATTGACCCCGTGTAGTTGCAGCTTCTTCAGGAGCTTCTTTGTAGTCCCGGTACGGAAGTTCATATGCGTTAGCCAAGGCGACACCCAATATACTGTCTTAGGATTCCTTTCTATATATAGCCGGCTGAGAAAAGGTTCGATAACGTTTCCGGCGCCGTAGCGCAATTGAAGAAAGTTAGTTCTTTGCATGTTGTCCCAGTTTACCCTCGTTTATTATTGCAGTCACCAGACTCGTGGCCGGTTATCAGTCAATCAAGTTGCACGAGTTCTGCCAAAACTGTCTTTGCAAATTCGGGGGAAACGACCTGCATTTTCTTGTCCTCGATCTGAGGGTCCGCTTCCAGCAATACGGCATGAAAGGCTTGCATTATTGCACGCGGCTTCAGTTCGCCGTGCTCCTTGATATCTTCGATGATAGTCCGGGATGTATCTTCCGAAAATGGAAAATAGGGATCGACATGAGAGTTGTCGGTTGGACGGCAATGCGCCAGGATATCCTCGACGAATTTCAGTGCGTCCTCTGTTTGCATAGGCGGTAGAATCATGACCTTTGTTCTTCCGATACGGTCCTTAAGCTCGGGGCTAAACCAAGCGGGAAGTGCTTCCGTAGGTTGACCGGAAAACGATAAAATCATGCTGAAGCCAGTCGGACACGCGTTGAATGTCGAGTGCAGACCAATGTTAATCTCGTTACGTAATCGAGGCGGCAAATGATCGATTCTCTGGAGTTCGTCCAGCAGCCAGATCAGCCGAGAATTGATCTGGTTCTGTGAGCTAGCAGTAAGGCCGAACATCCGCACGAGGCCGATGAGAACTCGGCTCGAATCCTCAGACGACGTGATCTTCTGGGATATGCCAAGCTTACGACAGTCGGCGACCCGCAGGGGTTCTGCCCGTACCCAGCGCATTGCCAAGTCCTGATCGGCCGACTCCCCAAATACCAGGATCTTAAGCATGGCCACGAGATCAGATGAAGTGGCGAGTAGGTTCTGCTCCAGACACGCGGCATGCCGGGATGTGCAAATCTCAAGATAAGCATCGTACAATACTTTCCGGTCCAGCCTAAGCGCGAAACTTTTGTAAACATCCACAAATGAGCGGGGGCTTCGGGGAAATTCACTGTATATGGTTCTAAGGTGACTGGTGCCTTGCCTACGTATCTCGTCCGCGCGGTTTGAGAGATAGTAAAGGGTGTGCGTCTTGCCAGCACCGAACCAGGACCATATTGGATGAATGGAAGAGGCATTTTGCCGTGACAAATTGCGCAGGAGCTTTTCTAGATCTTCGCGTACCTGCTTTCTGTCCGCAATGAAATCGCAGCGCGCCGGTTCGGGCACCACGACGAAGGGCCATCGTTGTAGACAGAGATGATCGAACATCGTGTGCTACTCCTTGCGGTTTTGATCTCTGTTCGGGTGGTGGTTGGGAAACGGGTGTTTTAGCGGGAGGCGATTCGTCGGCAGAGAAGGAAGCCGCACGCATAACTGCCTGCGTGTGGGCTTCAGTTGTCTACGCTCAAACGCCGGCGTTTTTTCGATCAGATGTTTACCCCGATCTTGTTGGTTCAGCCGTTTCCTGTTGGGCGCACACCAAGTGAACGTCCGCGGCAACGCGCTGGAAACACCGTCCAGGCTTGCCTTTGACGTCTCTTGATACTCTTTCGGCGGCCAGCAGTTCAAGTTTCCGTTCTTGCTAAATCATACCCAGGGGCGTCGTGCTTGAATTCTCTCATTGATCGGTGGATCCAAATTGGGCAAGAATTGAAAACCTGGCTTTTCGGGGTCGCTTGCTCCAATGCTAACTGCACGCTGGGCATACGCAGCGTCCATCCGAAAAGGTAGATCACGAATATAGCTTCCAGAGACGGCGACCTCTCGCTGCGTCGCTTGTCCGAAGTATGAACGCTTAAGTGCTTCTACAACGGCATTTTTGACAGCGTTTGCTAAACCTGGAACGAGGCCCGATCCACCTGTTATTATAATGTTCAATGGCACGGGCAGAGGCAACCATCTTTCATCTGGAATACCTTCGACGTACACTCTAACGTGTTCACAGATTCGTCTCTGCCATGAAGCAACAAATGGAAGTTTTGCCCAGCTTGTATCTTCGAGCTTGCGTGACTCGGCTTCCCGGTCTGTTATTGGATCATTTCTAGCACTACTATACTTCTTCAGTTCCTGTGTAAGCACACTCCCAGCTTCGGGAAAGCTTGACGCAGGCATAAAGTAGTAGAAATTTTCCCGTTGCGTGTTCCGATTCTGGACCCGCAACATATAGCCCACGTCAGTCGAACCTGCGCCCACATCAACTACGAGAAGTTTTACCAAGCCAGGGGCCCCAGGTACGAGGTTGATGCTGGTATCCATGTCCCGTAGGTACGGGAGACCGGCCGCGCCGGATTCCACAAGGAAGCTCCATTTCACATCGTGCGCTGGCAAGCTAAACACCTTTTGGGTCATGTTATCGATGTTTAACGTCTCGTCGTTGCCGTCCGCTTCATTAGAGCATGGCAAGACTTGACGTACCAGATCCTTCCATCGAATGATCGGGAAACTCATTTGGGGCAGAGGTAGCTCGTTGGTTGGCACGTGACCGAGAAGGTTGACGGCCACTCCAACGGCTTGGCGGAAATGTCTAACGGCGACTCTTGCTGCTTTCGTGTCCTCAACTAGCCAATTCGGGAACGAGAACCCAATTTCAATAGGATACGCACCAACGTTTCGTGTGATATGGGACACGGCATCATTCAAAAGGCAGCATAGGCTGAATGCTACCGCCTGTCCCAGGGAGGTCCCCGTGTCTCGCCGATCAGAATCCCAGAAGTCTTGGCCGAGAGGGTCCTGAATCAATCGGCTCTTGATCGACGTTATCAGAGAATCCTCATCGATAGTTGTAGAATCCGGGGAGAAAGTCAGGCTGTCTCCTGTTCGAGCAAGGTCGGAACTGTATAATGGCATCTTAGGAGCGATCTCTTTTGTACCCGCTAACCGAACAGCCCACTTTGCCGAGTGAGTTCCCCAGTCAATGCCTAAATGTGACTTGTCGTTTTCCATATCTTAACCTCTAGTCGAGCACTGGTCTAACCAATGCCTTTACGATAATACGTGACGGATCGTGCGACTGTTCAACTAGCGGACGGATGACGCGCACGGTTGCTGTGCGATTCTCGCCGTGGACGAATTCGTGAATTCGAGGATTGTAAGTTTGGGATTCATCGACGCAATCAATAAGGCGTAAATCAAAGAAGTTGCGGAGCACCGATTGCATTTCTTCAAAGACCTCGCTTGAGCCTAGTCCTTCGTGGCGGACCTTCCATGCGCGTAGCAGGATGCTCGCCAGCTGTAGCATCTTTGTTTGTTCCAAACTAGCATCCAAAGCATGAAATCCAGTACGCGTAGGTTGACGTCCTGACAAAGAAGCGAGTGTGGCCTGTATTTCTTCGTCAAAGGCATATCTTTGCTCGTATAGTTCATTAAGCGTCGCGGCGGTGACCTCTCGACTAAAATGACCCCGAAGCAGGGATCTCGCAAGTCTCTCTAAGGTCAAGATGTCTGATGAAGAGGCACTTGAAATCATGTAGTCGATGCTCTTTTGCCTCAAATCCCGGATAACTACGGCGAATTGTTCGGAGTCGTCCATTTCGTCCTGGATGGAGAGTGACGCGAATTTCTCGACGCTTCCTAGCAATCGAAGAGCTCCTGCCAACTGTTCAGGCTTGTTGGAACTGACGGCCCAACGAGCGCCAACTTGGGCCAAACGCAAAAAGAGTTCACGTTTTTTCTTGAAGTATCGATGCCGCACCTTAGACGACTTTTGACACAAAGCATCGGTCAGCCGAATGAACTCGAGAATCGTCTGGTCGCTGACCTTGACCTTTTCCCTATTGGTGTCCCATTTTTCAACTATTCTTGCAAATTTCCCGATCGCGACAGGAAGGTCATCTTCACTGGCAGTCTGTGCCAATGTGGCAGCCGATCGGAGCGATTCGCTGGCCTCAAGAACGGATGTCTTGACAGTGAGGCGTGCAATCCGACTGAGGCAATCCTTCGCCGTCAACGAACGGCGAATATTGTCTTCAGAAAGAAGATCAGGTGAAGGCTGTTTGCCTAGGGCTAATAGTGCACGAAGACGTAGCTCCGGGGGTAGCGTCGAGCCCAACAACGTGGCCAACTTGCCTCGAGCCTCCTTGTCTTTGAGGCGTTTGAGCAAGGTTCCCGGGGCACCGACTTGTTTGATTATGCTTTCTTGGGCTGAGATTAAAGACTTCATTCCTTTCATGGAACTGTGTCCTCTAATGATAAAGACTGAGACATTTCCCCATATCCTAAGAGAGCGACCCTGAATTCGTTAAATCGTTCCTTGCCACATCCGGCTCTTTTTCTGAGACTTGCCCGCGAGGGATCTCGCAAGTATCCCAGGCAGCATCCGCAATTATCCTACCACCTTTTAGGGATAGACTATGGAGTTTGAGGGCTATTGGAATTCTGCTCTGCTCCTGAAACTCTGACGGAGGTGGACAAGCTCTTCGTCGAAGCATGGCACCCCGAATCTGTAATGCGCGATGCTGGACCGACATTTGGCCCAAGCCAATTTGCCCCTCCCATCGGCTCGCGGGATCATCACTTCCCACCAGATATTCCCCTTAACCGTGGGCTCAGTATCTTGGGCCGTAGTGAAATTTCAGGCGTGAACCGTTGGTTCTTGATCGTTGGCAGGGTCTTGATCTATTTGCTGACTTTCTGCTCGGCAAGGCGTAGCTCATAGAGCTTCCGCAGATTGAGCCAAAATTTCGTTCTGGTGCCGAAGAAGCGGTCTAGGCGCAGGGCCGTGTCGATGGCAATGGCCCTCCATCCTTTCAGAATCTCAGTGATGCGGTTCGTAGGAACCTTGAGCCGGCGCGCAAGCGCGGCGGCGCTCATATTGAGATCTTTCAGTTCCTCGGCGACATGTTTACCGGGATGGATTGTGGGTGCGATCATAGCGATTTTCCCAATGTTTGTCGACAATCTCCACATTCTCGGGTCCGGGGGATCCGTTGGGCCATTCGAAGCAAATCCGCCACTGGTCGTTGATGCGGATGCTGTACAGGCCTTTGCGGCCACCCTTGAACGCTTCGAAACGGTTGCGGGGCAATCTCGGATCGGCGTGTTGGGCGCCGGCACTCTATACCCCGTGTCCGCGAACGCTATGCTCCCCTCAGCCAGCCGGATCGGGTCCCTCACTTGAACCGAAAGGAATAGACATCCGCATCCTTCATGACGAAGCGCAGCCGAATCGGTCTTTCCGCCAACCGGTCGAATCTCATGGGATCGGTCGGTAGGAATCCCGGCCGGCTCCACCGGATCCTCCTCTGAATGTGATCGCCGAAGATGACCGGCGATTCCTCCAGCGTGAAACCCGGAATGGGTTGACCGTCCTGGTCCTGGACCTCGATTCGGATGCTGCCCACGGCCGAGGTCGAGAAGTTGAGGACCAGGTCCCGCCCCTCGAACCGGAACGGCTTGGTCACGAATTCCCCGCCGGAATAGGGCGCATTGATGGAGGTGAAGCCATCGGTGCGCAAGACGAATCGCTCCAGGTAGGTGGACGGGTAGGTGTAGTTGCGGGACACGTAGATCGACATCTCGTCGTTGATGATGGGAATCACGCCCGCGGCCGTGCTGTTGGTCCGGTGGATCCAGTTTCGTTCTTGCCTCCCGGGGCGGATGAACGCCTCCGGGACGACGTTCCAGTCGATCCCGTCACGACTCGTCATGAAGACGGTCTCCGAAATGCCGGGCCGGGGAGCGTCGTCGTGGATCTGCCGCAAGGGCTGGAACCGTTTGGGAAACCCCAGATAGATATGCGGAGCCCGGAAGTAGGGCGTCGCGGCATTCGTGTAGAGGTGATCCACCGGCCGGGCGTTGCCGTTGAAAGTGCAGGGGACCGGCTCGGTCCAGTCGAGGAGGTCCTTGGACGTGGTCCGGGCGAAGGTGCGCACGTCCTGGAGCATGTAGCGGAAGTAGAAGACGTACTGCTGTTCCGATTCGGACCAGAAGAGGAGGTTGATGGAATCGAAGGCATTGGGCAGCGACGTGACGAAGAGAGGGTCCTCCCGCCACTTCTTCCAATTGAGCCCGTCGGGCGAGACCCAGAGCACCAGGCCGACCGAGCGTTTGCTGGCCTGGCCGAATCGGGGATTGATGCCGACTCCGCCCGGCGCCTTGAAGCGGATCGCCGGGTCGACTCCCGGCCGGGTGTCCAGCAGGGGTGCTCCTGGAAGATCGGCGGTGACGATGTTGTTTTCGGTGGATCCGTTGAACTCGTAGAGGCCGAGATTGGGCCGCGTCCAATGGATCCCGTCCCGGCTTTCGGCGTAGCAGAGGAAGTTGGGATGATCGGGTGTGAGCTTCTCGTCCGGCCGCAGTCCGGCCTTCCTCGCATAGGTCGGTTCGGTGCGGCCCAAGTAATACATGCGGAAGAGGTCGCCGTCCTTGAAGACGGTCAATTGCCAACTGGTGTTCCCCTCCCAGGGACGATCGAATTCCAGGACCGTGCCGCCGGACCAGGGTGAGTGAAATCGGATCTCCGCTCCCTCCATGTTGTCGATCAGGTGGTCGTCCACGAACAGTTCCAGCCGGGAACCGATGTCAACGGCCTCCATGGAAGTGGCCTCCCCTGCCGAAATGAAGGGGCCGGCCGCGGCCGCAGATACGGCCAGCGACGCCAAGATTCGAAGCCAGGTTACGCGCATGATTCACTCCTCGGTCGCAATTGGGTGCCGGTGTCCCGCAGGTTTTCACGTAGACGCCGAAAATTCCGGTTCCGTCCATGTTGAAATCGCAATCATGTGAGGATACGTTTCGGAAGCGTTCTCGCCAAGGGCTGTCAACGGGAGGGGTCACGAATGAGCCGGCATAAGGAATTCGATTTCGAAAACTTGCCACGAGCCAGCAAGGACATCTACGAGCTGCGGATGAAGGCGCCGGATCTGACCGGTCTGGCCGGCGCCGTTCGGACGACCTGCGGCGACACGATTACGCCGGACGCGATTTCGGACGCCATTGCGGCACGGCTAGATGGCGAATCACTGTCGATCCCGGTCCTGGCGGTGAAGGGCGCCTCGGGAGCGGGCAAGACTCTGGTGACGACGGCCGGAGTGCACGGGGACGAATACGAGGGGATGGAGGCCATCTATCGGACCTACGAAGCCCTGGATCCTTCCAACCTGTCCGGCACCTTTGTCGCCGTGCCGGTGGTGACGCTGCCGGCGTTCTGGCAGGCGACGCGGGCGAACCCCGTGGACGGTCTCAACATGGCGCGTATCTTTCCCGGGTCCCCTTCGGGGTCCATGAGCGAGCGGCTGGCGGCCCTGATGCTGGAGAAGGTCTTCCGGCATGCCGACCTCTATATCGACCTGCACAGCTCGGGCCGGAACAACGCCATGATGACTCTCGTCGGCTACGCGTCCCTGGGCCGGCAGGCCGAGACGGCCCGGGCGGCAGCGGAGTGCTTCGGGGCCCCCTTGATCTGGGAGCATCCCAAGGTCTCTCCCGGCCGGACCTTGACCGAGACGCTGAAGCTGGAGATCCCGTCCCTGTACACCGAAGCCCGGGGAGGAGGCGCCGCCCACCCCGACGACGTGGATTGCTACACCCGGGGGCTGGCCAATCTGGTGGAGTTCCTGGGGATGGCGAAGCTTCCTGCGGCCGGGCTGGAAGCGGATTACGAGCCGCTACGGCTTTGCGGAGACGGGGACGTGGATGTCTCAATGAAGTCCGGATGCAGCGGACTCTTCTTCTCGGACGCCCGTGTGGGAATGCGCGTCAAGCAAGGGGAGTTGCTGGGAGTGATCCGGGATCTGGACGGCACGCTGTTGGAAGAAGTTCGGAGCCCCCGGGATGGGGTCCTGGTGATGTTTCGGACCAATCCCCGCATCTTCGCCGGTGAGATCCTCGTGGTCGTCAACGCTTGATCCGATTGTCGAGGGGGCGGGGATGTCCCCTCTCCTCCGGGGGGACAGGAAGGTCCCCTCCTTTGAAACTTCCAATCCCCGATGACCGTAGGGGCGCCCCTTGTGGGTGCCCTGCGGGGTCGCAGCGTTCTCCGGCTGAGTCGCCGCTCCACGTCGCCATTCCCGGCGCCCGGAAGGACGCCGGTCCCAGTCGGCGCCGAGGACGACGCCGCTCCAGACGCCGCTCCCAGTCGGCGACTAGCAAGTCGCCGCTCCACCCCCCCGGTCCGGTAGTGCCCAGGCAATGGCCGGCGGACGGTGGCGCCGTTCAGGGGGAGGGCGACCACAAGGGGCGCCCCTACGAGTCGTTCGACAGCGGCAACGCGGTGGGCGCCGCTGATGGACAATCCCCGTGCAGTTTCTCGCGGGGTCATGCTGTCTTGCCGGAGGCCCGGCCGTGGGGGACTTCTGAGAAAAACATGCGGCACCCGGAGGGGGGACTTTCCTGTCCC
>JAJDTT010000220.1 GCA_022827025.1 Acidobacteriota bacterium | reverse complement strand
TCGTAGCGAGAAAGTGGAGAATCGAGGCCAGATTTTCACGATTTAGAGGTGCATAGTTGTTCTATTCGCCGAGAAATCGGGGAAATATGGACCGATTCTCCGCTTTCGCAGTAGATTAATTTCTGCCGCGCAGGCTCCTAGTATTTCGCGACCGAGACCGGGGGATACGCTCCATACAAAGCGCGACCATGGGAGGGGGAGGTTCCGATCTCCCTTGTGTTGGCGTCCCCGTTCCGGGGACTAGCGTCGCTCCCAAGGTTCGATCTGCCTGCACGCACAGCTACCTCCTCGGGACTAGCCGGGGCCCGCAGTTGGCGACGCGATCGGTACGTTCGGCTACCGTTTCAGAGACCTTGGAGTCCTGGCTTGACGAGTTCTTCGCGACTCAATATGTTGAATTAAATCCACAATAAATTGATATAGGTATATTATATACATCATGGGAAACCGAAGCCGGATCACCGAGTCTCCGCCGGCCGCCGTCGAAAACGCGCTCAGGCAATTCGGTCGCAACCTCCGCACGGCCCGTTTGCGACGGAGACTGCGCATCCAGGACGTGGCCGATCGCATCGGCGCCTCCCGCTTCACGGTCGCCAATCTGGAAAAAGGCAAACCCGGGGCCTCGGCTGCTGCGTACTTCGGAGCGCTGTGGGCGTTGGGTCTTTTGAACCAGGCAGACAACCTCGCCGACCCTGACCGCGACGAGGAAGGCAAGGTCCTGGAGAGCGCCAGGAGCCCACGGCGAGCCTCCCGCCGGCGGCGTCTTGATAATGACTTCTGAGCGCGAGTGCTACGTCTACATCGTCCTGCCGGGAGAGACGGAGTTCGTGACCGCCGGCCGTTTTCGCGTCTCCGAAACGCGCCGCGGCTCCCCGCTCGGTGAGTTCGTCTACGGTCGCCGCTACCTTGGGCGACCTGATGCCGTGGAGTTCGATCCCGTCGAACTGCGACTCTCGGACCGCCTGTACGAAACCGGCCGCATGAAAGGTTTCTTTGGCGCCATTCGCGATTCCATGCCGGATTACTGGGGGCGCCTCCTCATAGAAAAACACTCTGGGCATGCCCGCCTCGAAGAATTCGACTATCTAATGGAAGGACCGGACGACCGCGCGGGTGCGCTCGGTTTCGGCCAGGACCTGGAGCCGCCTGCTCCACACCGGGCGTTCAACGCCACCCTCGACCTGGCGCGGCTCCAGACGGCCGCCGATGCGGTGATGTCGGGAAATCCCAGACTCGGCGGTTCCCTCGCAGCCCAGGCGCATGAACTCCTTCTCGGAGGCACCTCCATGGGCGGTGCGCGGCCCAAGGTCGTCGTCCAAGAAGATCACGTGCTGTGGCTCGCCAAGTTTGGGCAACCTGATGACCGATGGAACGATCCCCTCGTAGAACACGCGTTGCTGCAACTGGCGCGAAAATGCGGTCTGAACTCCGCCGACAGCCGGATCGAGCGAATCGGCGACCGTGACGTGATTCTCGTACGCCGCTTCGACCGGGAATGGGTCGGCCACGGGTATCATCGCCACCGCGTGGTCAGCGCCCTCACTCTCTTGAAATCGGACGCTGCCCTGACCGACCGCAGCCGCTGGTCTTACCTGCTGCTTGCCGACGAGCTGCGGCGCACAAGCGCAAATCCCCGAGAAGATCTGCGAGAACTCTTCGGGCGGATGTGCTTCAATGCGGCAACCTCCAATCTCGACGATCACCCACGCAATCACGCTCTGCTCGCCCGAGGCCGCGATTGGCGGCTCAGCCCCGCCTACGACCTGACTCCGTCTCCGATGGTTTCGGTCGAACGCCGCGATCTGGCCATGATCTGCGGCCCTGCAGGCCGACTGGCCAATCGGGAAAATCTACTTGGCGCTGCCGGCAGGTTCCTGCTGGATCGCAATGAAGCCAAATCCATTTTCGATCGTGTCTCCTCGGTGATCCGCACAACATGGCACGCGACGATGCGTCGTTTCGGTGTCACCGAAAAGGATTGCGAACTGATCCGTGGAGCGTTTCTGTACGATGGACTTTTCGCGGAGAAAAAAAGGGTCCTATGAGAATACGGATCGTGGGAGCCGTAAGGGCCGCCAGTGGCGGTGCCGACATCAGGCCTGGAACGAGACCCGGAAGACGTCCTTGTATTCCCGGGCGAAGTGCACTTCCAGACCCTTCTTCAGGTAATCGGGAAGATCCCGGAAGCCCTTCTCGTTCTCCTCGGGAAAGATGAGGGTGGTGCAACCGGCCCGGCGCGCGGCGATGACCTTTTCCTTGACTCCGCCGATGGGCAGCACGCGGCCGGTCAGGGTCAATTCGCCCGTCATGGCCAGGCCTTTGCGGACCGTCCTGCCCGTGGCCATGGAGATTAGAGCCGTGGCCATGGTGATGCCGGCCGAGGGGCCGTCCTTGGGCGTGGCGCCGGCGGGGACGTGGAGATGGATGAAGTGACGGTCGAAGTACCCGGCCTCGCCCCCGAACGCCGCCGCGTGGGCCCTCACGTAGGAGTAGGCCAACTCCGAGCTCTCCACCATCACCTCGCCCAGTTGCCCCGTCTGCTTGAACCCCTTGGACTTGGCGGCGACGGCGCTGGCCTCCACCTGTAGCGTCGCCCCGCCCCGGCTCGTCCATGCCAGTCCCGTCACGACGCCCGGCGCCGCGTCGAAGATCTCGTCCCCCTCGTAGAGGGGGTGTCCCAGGTACGCTTCCACGTGCCTTTTCAGGACCACGACGGGTCCGTCGCCATTCTCGGAGAGGGTCACGGCCGCCCGGCGCATGATCTTCTTGATCTGGTTCTCCAGGCCGCGCACTCCGGCTTCCCGGGCGTAGTGGTCGATGATGCGGGACAGGGCCAGCTTGTGGATTCTGAGCTGTCCCTTCTGGAGACCGTGGTGCTCCAGGTTCTTGGGGATCAGGAAACGGCGCGCGATCTCCAGCTTCTCCTCCAGGATGTAGCCCGAAAGGCGGATCACCTCCATTCGATCCAGGAGAGGACCGGGAATGGTGTCGATCTGGTTGGCGGTGGTCACGAAAAGGACGTTGGAGAGATCGAAGGGCACGTCCAGGTAGTGGTCCCGGAAGGACCCGTTCTGCTCGGGGTCCAGGACCTCCAGCAGGGCCGACGCCGGGTCGCCGTGGAAGGAGGCGCCCACCTTGTCGATCTCGTCCAGCATGATGACCGGATTCGAGGTGCCCGCCGTCTTCATGGCCTGGATGAACTTTCCCGGAAGGGCCCCGATGTAGGTGCGGCGGTGCCCCTTGATCTCCGCCTCGTCCCGCATGCCGCCCAGGGAGAAACGGTAGAACTTCCGGTTCAGCGCCGCGGCGATGCTCCGTCCGATGGAGGTCTTCCCCACCCCGGGCGGACCCACCAGGCAGATGATGGAGCCGCTGATGTCCCCCTTCATCCGGCCCACGGCCACGAACTCCAGGATCCTCTCCTTGACGTCCTCCAGGCCGTAGTGGTCCCGGTTCAGGACCCGTCTGGCCCGCTTCAGATTGAACGAGTCCTTGCTGAACCGGCCCCACGGGAGGATGGTGAGCCAATCCAGGTAGTTGCGCGTCAAAGCGTACTCGGGAGAAGCGGCCTCCAGCAGTTGAAACTTCTGGATCTCATCCTCGATGGCCTTCTCCGCCTCCTCGTTCAGCCGCAGCCGGCGCAACCGGCGCTGGAACTTCTCGATCTCCGTGTCCTTCCCCTCCTTCTCCAGGCCCAATTCCTTCTTGATGGCCTTCAATTCCTCCCGCAGGAAGAACTCCCGCTGCTGACTGGAGATCTTCTTCTCGATCTGCTTGGTGATCTTGTTCTGGAGGCGGGTCAGGTCCAGTTCCTTTCTCAGCAATACAAGGGTCTGGTCGATGCGCCGGCGGACGTCCAGGGTCTCCAGGATCTTCTGCAGCTCCTTGCCGCTGGCCGTGGTCAGACTGGCGGAGAAGTCGGCCAGCCGGCCCGGGTCGTCCAGAGTGGAGCGGCTCAGGAACATGCGGATCGCTTCCGACTGGAGGGGATTCAGCTTGATCAGCTCCTTGAGCGTGGCGACGATGGCCATGGAATAGGCCTTGAGCTCCGGATTGACCGACAACCCCGGCGCCGGATGGTATTCCACCCGGGCCACCATCCCGGCCGGGATCGACCGGACTTCCCGGATCTCGAACCGTTCGATGCAGTTCATCACCAGGTGGGCCCCCTCCTGGTCCTCGGACTGACTCGCCTGGACGATCTTGGCCGCCACGCCCATCCGGTGGAGATTCTTGGGAGAGCTCTCGGCTTCGGGGTCGCGAACCAGGACCAGTCCCATGGTCTTGTTCGAGGACTCGACCGCATGCTCCACCAGGCGCAACTGGTCGCCGCCCAACTCCATGGGAACCGGCAGGCCGGGAAAGAAGGGACGGACCGCCAGGGGAAAGATGGGGATCTCTTCGGGCAGGAGCTCCGAAACCAGGACCAGGCCCTCGCCGTCTCCGGCCTTCGGACCGGCGCCCTCTCCGGGTGGCGGCTGGAGTTCTTCCGACTTGATCTCGGACTCGGGATGATCGTCCATAAGCCTCTCTGACGAAACCGTTTCTCAACCTCTAACGTATAATATCCTACCGGTCGGATTGCAGACGCCGGATCGGCTCCCCGCTATCGAGGCCGGTTCACGGGAGGCGATTTCGACTCGGCGCCGCCCGGGTGGACTGGGCGCGGGAAATACGGGATAGTAGCGGGAGCGGGTGCCGGCGGGACCGGCAATCCATCCCGACGGAGGTGAGTCCATGTTCTTCGATCCGCTTTATCTGCTCATGATTCTGCCGCCCCTGGGTCTTTCCCTGTGGGCCAGCTTCAAGACCAAGTCGGCTTTCAACAAGTATTCCAAAGTCCTGTCCATGCGGGGCCTCACCGGGGCCCAGGCGGCCCGCCATCTCTTGAGCTACGCCGGTATCGGCGACGTGAAGATCGTGCAGACGGCGGGAATGTTGTCGGACCACTACAATCCGACGAGCAAGACCCTGGCGCTGTCCGAGAACGTCTTCCGCTCCTCTTCGGTGGCCGCCATCGGCGTCGCCTGCCACGAAGCCGGCCATGCCATCCAGCACGCCGAGGGCTACAAACCGCTCTGGCTCCGATCGATCCTGGTCCCGACGGCCAACATCGGATCGTCGGTGGGGTACTTCGTCATGCTCGGGGGCCTTTTCTTGTCCAGCCAGGACATGGTCCTGGTCGGGGCGATCCTCTTTTCGGCCGTCCTGGCATTCCAGGTGGTGACCCTTCCCGTGGAGTTCGATGCGTCGGCCCGGGCCAAGAGGCTGGCCGTGGAACAGGGCATCGTCACCGCTCAGGAGCGGCGCGGCGTGGACCGAGTTCTCAACGCGGCCGCCCTGACCTATGTGGCCGCCGCCGTCTCCACCCTGATGACCCTGCTCTATTTCCTGCTCCGAGCCGGGCTGCTGGGAGGCCGGGACGACTGAGGCGCTCCGGCCGCGGCCCGAAAACGTCATGCAGCGCCACCCTCAAATTCTGAATCGGGCTCACACGGCCCTGCTGGTGGTGGACGTCCAGACCCGGCTCACCCGAGCGGTCCGAAACGGTCAGGCGATGGTGGCCGAAATCGTGAAGCTGGTCCGCGGATTCCGGATCCTGGGCCTTCCCGTCTTCGTCACCGAGCAATACCCCAAGGGACTGGGCCACACCGAGCCCGGTATCCTGGAGGCGCTCGGCCGACGCTCCGCCGTGGTGAAGGCCACCTTCAGTTGCTGCGGGGCCCCGGGCCTGGTGTCCGACATCCGGAGTCGGGGAATCCGGCAGGTCCTGGTTTCGGGTACGGAGGCGCATGTCTGCGTGCAGCAGACGGCCCTGGATCTGCTGTCCCGGGATTTTCAGGTCCAGTTGGCCGTGGACGCCGTCGCCTCCCGCAAGGAGCTGGACTACCGGACGGCGCTGGACCGCATGGCCCGGTCGGGGGTGATCCTGACCAGCGTCGAGTCGGCTCTGTTCGAACTCCTGGAAGTCTCGGGCACCGCCGAATTCAAGCAGGTGGCTGCCCTCATCAAGTAGGGAAGCGTTCCGGCGGCGCATAACCGCCGTGAGCGAGGCGCCACAAGGTCGTTCTCTGGAGACGATGCCACACTACCGGTTCCAAGAGATCGGAAGACTCCCCTCCCCCGAGGACAACGTCGCCATAGCGATCCGCACCCTGCCGCCGGGGACCCGGATCGAATACCAGGGTGGCGAGCTGGTTCTGGATCACACCGTAATGGAGGGGCATCGATTCGCCGTCTCCCCCATCGCCGAGGGGGAAGCGCTTCTGTCCTGGGGATTCCCCTTCGGATTCGCCTGCCGCGACATCGCGCCCGGAAGCTACGTTTGCAATCGAAGGGCCGTGGAGGCTCTTTCCGGACGGAACCTGGAGATCTCCCTGCCTGAGGCTCCCAATTTCACCGATCGCATCGACCCCTACCTCATGGACGAGGCAGGATTCGAGCCGGGGCGCCAGACGCCCCGCAACCTTTCGGGCGGGACCTTTCCGGGCTACGAAAGGTCTCCGGACCGGGGCGTCGGGACCCGCAACTACGTGGTGATCCTGGGGACGTCCTCCCGCACCGGCAGCTTCGCCCGGGTCCTGGCCGAGCGGCTCAAAGGGGAAGCCGAGCCGTTGGAAAACGTGGACGGCATCGTGGCCGTGGCCCACACCGAGGGGGGACAGGATACGGACCCCAACAACCTGGAACTGGTTCTGTCCACACTTTCGGGGTTCGTGGTCCATCCCAACGTGGGAGCCGTGCTGTGCGTGGACCGGGGCACCGAAGCGGTGACCAACGGCCGCCTGAGACGGCACCTGCTGCGAAACGGGTTCCCCCTCGGAGACGTCCCGCACCATTTCCTGACCCTGAAGGACAGCTTCCGGAACGAATTGATCCGGAGCGAGCGAATCATTCGGGACTGGCTTCCCCGGGTCGACTCCTGCCGACGGACACCCCAGCCGGTGACGGGCCTCCGGCTGGCCCTCCAGTGCGGCGGCTCGGACGCATTCTCGGGCATTTCCGCGAACCCCCTCTCCGGCTGGGTCGCCAGGGAGATCCTGCGCCAGGGAGGATCGGCCAACCTGGCCGAGACCGACGAGCTCATCGGAGCCGAGGCCTACGTCCTGCAGAATGTCCGCGACCTGGCGACGGCGCGGGCTTTCCTGTCCAAGGTGGCCAAATTCAAGGAAAGGGTCGCGTGGCACGGCGAATCGGCCCAGGGCAACCCCTCCGGCGGCAACATCCTCCGAGGGCTCTACAACATCGTGATCAAGTCCCTGGGAGCCGCCACCAAGCGCCACCCCGGCGTGCGGCTCGACTACGTCATCGACTACGCCCAGCGGATGACGGAACCAGGCTATTACTTCATGGACAGCCCCGGAAACGACCTGGAAAGCCTCGCCGGCCAGGTGGCCTCGGGAACCAACCTCATCTTCTTCACCACCGGCAACGGGTCGGTCACCAACTTCCCCTTCGTCCCCACCATCAAGATCGTCACCACGAGCGGGCGGTTCGGTCTCCTTTCGCGGGACATGGACTTCAACGCCGGCGCCTTCCTGGAGGGAACGCCCCTCCCGGATCTGGGCCGGGAACTGTTGGACCTGACCCTGCAGGTGGCTTCGGGTCAGCGGAGCGTCGGGGAGAAGGCGGGCCATTCCCAGGTCTCGCTCTGGCGGAACTGGCAACAGACCGACGGCTCCAACCTGGTCCGTCTCCAGAATGCGCGGCGGCCGCGGGTCGACGTCCCGATCCGGCTCAAGCCCCCCGTTTCCGGTTCCCGGCTGAAGTTCGACGGAATCCGGACCCCCGACGGCTGGGTCACCCGTCAGATCGGACTCATCCTGCCCACCAGCCTCTGCTCCAGCCAGATCGCCCGTCTCCTCGCCCAGCGCCTCACCCATCGGCAGGCCGGCGGGAACAGCGCGGTTTCCCGGTTCGTGGCGCTCCCTCACACCGAGGGCTGCGGCTGCTCGGGAGGTCAGACGCGTCAACTCTACTCGCGCACCCTCCTGGGCCATCTGACCCATCCCACGGTCGCGGCCGGCCTGTTCCTGGAACACGGTTGCGAGGCGACCCACAACGACTACATGACCGCGCAGCTGGTCCGCATGGGAGGCGACGTCGAAGCCTACGGGAAGGCCAGCATCCAGTTGGACGGGGGAATCGAGAAGGTCGGGCACAGGGTGGAAACCTGGTTCCGGAACACGCTCTCGGGCCGGTCCGCTCCCCCGCGGCAAGCCGTGGGGTTGGAATCATTGAGGCTGGCGGTCCTGACCTCGGGACGCCCGACCGGGGCCGCCTGCCGGACTCTGAGCGCCCTGGTGCAGGGTTACGTCCATTCCGGGGCCACCGTCGTGATTCCGGAAAGGGACGCCCTCCTGGAGAGCCCGTCGTGGCGGGAGATCCTCTTGGAGCCGCGCCCGTCGGAGCCCACGCTCCTCTTCGGCGAGAGGGCGCAAGTGAAGGGCCTGCAGATCATGGAAGCCGCCACCGGCCACGGAGTCGAGCTCATGACCGGTCTTGGGGCCACCGGAGCGGAGATCCTCCTGGCATGGGTCGGCCAGGAACCGCTGCCGGGTCACGTCATGGTCCCGACGCTGCAGGTTTCCGATGCCGAAAGCATGGCCGGGAACCGGGGGCAGGATCTGGATCTGGTGCTCGCCGGTCCTCCCGAATCGTGGGAGGAGAGGCTGTCGGCCCTGATTCTGGACCTGGCTTCGGGCAGATACACGCCGGTTCTCCAAGGCCAGGGAAACGTGGATTTTCAGATCACCCGGGGGCCTCTCGGGGTCTCTCTGTAAGGCGCCCGGCGGTCCTGCCGGCCGGACGCCGCCGGCGCTCCGGTCCGGGGCCCGGGGGCTTGACCGGGCGGTGGGGAGCCCATAGCATCCGAACTTCCAGATCAACTTCCAATTTTCAGGCAGACGGGTCCATCAAGGAGTCAGACATGACGGAACTCACGGCCAAGGTGTTCGAGACCATCGACGGCATGCAGGATGAGATCGTCGAGAAGATCAGCGAAGTCGTCCGGATTCCCAGCATCAATCCCAAGTATCCCGGAGTGGTCGCGGAAGAGGTCCTGGGAGGGGAGACCAATGCCAACCAGGTCGTGGCGGAGCTCTACCGGACCATCGGGTGCGAAGTGGATGTCTGGGAAGCGGAGGCCCGCCGGGCCAACGCCGTGGGAGTCCTCAAGGGAGCCGGCGGCGGGAAGTCCCTCATCTTCAACGGCCACATCGATACCGTACCCACCGGACGGCCGGAAGATTGGAGATGGTCGGACCCCTTCAGCGGCAAGGTGGACGGCGGGAAAATCTACGGCCGGGGTTCCTGCGACATGAAGGGACCGGTGGTGAGCCAGGCCATGGCGGCCCTGGCCCTGCAGCGGCTGGGGATCCGGCTCAACGGGGATCTGCTCCTGGAGAGCGTGGTGGGCGAAGAGGTGATGGACCACGAGGCGGGTGTCACGGCCACGGTTCGAAGAGGCTACCGGGCGGATGCGGCCGTGGTCTCCGAGGCCTCGGCGCCGGTGCGGCCCCTGGCGATCGTCCCCATCAGTCCGGGACTCCTCTGGATGGCGGTCACCTGCCGCGGCAAGTCGAGTCATGCGTCCACCCGGGCCGAAACCTTCCGGGCCGGCGGCTTCGGAGCCAGCGTGGCCGTCAACGCCATCGACAAGGGCATGTTCATCTTCGAATGCCTCCGCAAGCTGGAGGACGAATGGGGTCTCACCAAGATCCACGACCTGTTCAAGCCGGGCCATTTCACTCTCCATCCCGGAGTGGTCATGGGCGCACCCCACGGCGTGGGAGTCCCCTTCTTCATTTCCGAGTACTGCACCATCGAGTACGCCATCTGGTACCACCCGGAACAGTCGGAGGAAGAGGTCAAGCGTGAGGTGGAGAACCAGATCCACCACGCCGCCCAGTTGGACGAGTGGCTCCGCGAGAATCCCCCGGAAGTGGAGTGGAAGCTGCACTGGCCACCCTTCTCGGTGGACCGCGAGCATCCCATCTGCAAGGCCATGGCCGCGGCCCATGAGACCGCCGCCCGGGGCACGCCCTTCGAGGGGCCCGCCGCCATGCAGGGATTCTACGCCGTGTGCGACGCGGCGTTCCTGAGCGCCAAAGGCATTCCCAGCCTGGTCTACGGCCCCGGGAGCCTCCTCCAGGCCCACGCCGTCGACGAGTTCCTGGACATCTCGGAGCTGATGGTCGCCACCAAGGCTTATGCCCAAGTAGCCATGGACTGGTGCGGAGTCGCCTGAGCGGTCGCGTTAAGAGCTCCCCCACCGGCCCCGGTCCAGCGAAATCCTGCGAGAAAAGGAGTGGGGGTTTTCCTACCCCCACTCCCACGGGGGGACTGGAAAGTCCCCCTCCTATCCGCCCAACTCCGGCCCCACCGGGGCCCAGCGAAAGCAACCGCGGCGAAGAGGGGGGACAAGAATGTCCCCCCTCCGGGTGCCCCATGTTTTCTCAGAAGCGGTCAGAACCCCGCTGTCATGCATTGACGGGCCGACGCGGCATCGGGACCGCAAAGTCTTCACGGCGAACATTCGTCTCTATTTTTTCCCAAACCGGCCAGAGTCGTACACGCCTGCAGCAGGGTTGATCGTGAACAATAAACTTGAAATATCAAACCCTGACTTTCAATATGTCAGGTGTGATTCCACGTCATACCACCACACTTCTGCTCGAATACCTGGGATTCTTCCCCTGTGTCGGTCTTATCGGATCACGACAGTGTGGGAAAACCACTTTGCTGGGACAGCTCGGCAAAGGGTGGTTGCATTTCGACTTGGAACGACAATCGGATTTCGAAGCCATTGCGCGCGACCCCGACCTGTTTTTCCGCCTTCATCCCGATCGAGTGGCCATCGACGAAGCACAGGCCTTTCCTCCTCTCTTCCAAGCGCTAAGGGTCGCCATCGATGCCGATCGATCTCGAACCGGCAGATTTGTCATTACCGGTTCGAGTTCGCCTGACCTCACCGGGCGGATCTCGGAGAGCCTGGCTGGCCGGATCGGACTGATCGAGATGAGCCCCTTTTCCCTGGCGGAAGCGATCCGCGAGCCTTTGAGCCCTTTTTTTTCCGGCCTGACGCAGGGCTGGAAGCCGGAACGCTTCGTAAAGGAGCTGACACCCCGTGCGGGAATTCGGAAACTCCACGAATACTGGTTCTGGGGCGGGTATCCCCAACCCTGGGTCGAGGCTGGAGATCGCTTTCGCCAAGTCTGGATGGAACAGTACGTTCAAACCTACCTGCACCGCGATATCGGGACCCTCTTCCCCGGTCTGAACCGCAACCGCTTTCGCCGCTTCATCCAGTTGCTCGCAGGTCTTTCAGGCACCATCCTGAATTACTCGGACGTCGCTCGCGCCCTGAACGTGTCCCAGCCCACCGCCCGCGAGTATTTCGAGATCGCACACGGTTCCTTCCTTTGGAGGACCCTGCCAGCCTTCACGCACAACGTCCTCAAGCGCGTGGTCAAGAGCCCGCGCGGGTACCTTCGCGACTCGGGCCTGCTCCACCACCTGCTTCGAATCGGTGAACTGGACGATTTGCGGGGACATCCTCAAATGGGCCGGTCGTGGGAAGGAACGATCGTCGAACAGATTCTCAGAGGGCTGGCCGCAAGCGGAATCGCCTGTGACCCTTTTCACTATCGGACCCACGGCGGCGCCGAGGTCGATCTTGTATTGGAGGGGACCTTTGGCGTCGTCCCCATCGAGATCAAGTACCCTCAGACCGTCCGCGCACGCGAACTTCGCCCCATAAACGACTTTGTCGACGAGCACGCCTGCCGCCTCGGATTCGTCATCAACAACGATGAGAGGCCCCGCCTCTACGGTCCGCGCCTGGTGGGAATTCCAGCCGCCTGCCTCTGACCCGAACGCCCCCTCCAAGTCGAGGAAAGTGCTGCAGAGCCTTCAGTTCATCGAGACCCGTGACCGCTGCCGGCGGCGAGGACCTCAATGAACCGGCCGTGAGCGACCTGGGCCCTCTCGAAGCTGGACAGGCGGAAGAACTCGTCGGGGCTGTGGGCGCATTCGTCATCCAGCCCGAAGGAGAGATTCACGGTGTGGATCCCCAGGTGTTCCAGGATGAGGCCGCAGGTGGCGATGCTTCCTCCCGATCCCACCACGTAGGGCCTTCTGCCGTAGAGCTCTTCCAGCACCCGGGCGGCCGCCCGGTTCCCGGCGTGATCGATGGGGATGGAGTAGGGCATGGACGAAGAGTCCAGCACGATAACCTCCGCCTCGACGCCGGGAGGAGTGTTTTCCTCCACGTGCCGAACAACGGCTTTGACGACTTGGTCCGGATGCTGATCGGCGACCAGGCGGCAGGTGACCTTGGCGTGAGCCTGGCGGGGCAGGACCGTCTTCATTCCATCCCCCTGGAAACCGCCCCAGATGCCGTTGATCTCCAGGGTCGGCCGGATCCACTCCCGTTCGTAGGTGCTGAAGCCCGGCTCGCCGAACGTCTCGGCCACGCCGATGGAGGCCAGCAACTCCTCCTCCTGGTAGGGGACTCTCGCCAACTCGCTCCTCAACCGGTCATCAGGCTCTCGGACATCGTCGTAGAAGCCCTGGACCAGGACTCTGCCGTCGGCCGAACGCATGGAGTCCAGCAGCCGAACCAGGGCATGCACGGGGTTCTGCACCGCACCTCCGAAAAGTCCCGAATGCAGATCCCGGGCAGGACCTCGAACATTGATCTGAAGACCGCAGAGACCGCGTAGGGACACCCAGGTGGCCGGCTCCTCCTCGCTCCACTGGGAGCCGTCGGCGCTCACCGCCACGTCGGCTGCGAACCGACCCGCCTCGGCCTTCATGAAGGGGGGAAGATGGGGACTTCCGATCTCCTCCTGTCCCTCCAGCAGGAACTTCACGTTCAAGGGGAGGGTTCCCGCAGTCTCCAGCAGGGCCTGCACCGCCAGGATCGGAGCCAGCATGTTCCCCTTGTCGTCGGACGATCCTCGAGCGTAGATCCGGCCGTTACGGACCACCGGCTCGAAGGGAGGATGGCTCCAGAGGTCCACCGGGTCCACCGGCTGCACGTCGAAATGTCCATAGACCAGGAGCGTGGGGCTGCCCGGGGCATGGAGCCAGTCGCCGTAGACCACGGGATGCCCTTCGGTGGGGAGGACCTCGACGTTCTCGACGCCCGCCACCCGCAGCCGGTCGCCGACCCACCGGCCCGCCTGCTCGACGTCACCCGCGTGATCGGGCAGCGCCGAGATGCTGGGGATGGTCAGAAACTCGCTCAGTTCCCGGATCCACCGGTCCTGACGATCCTTCAGGTAGTCCTGCCAATTCTGCGTACCCATCTCAATTCGATCCTCCGGTTTCGAAACGGCCCGAGCGCGCCCTACTTGTACTCCGCCCGGTCCGTACAGTGGTCCATGATGGTGTCCCAGTCATACTCGACACCCAGTCCCGGACCGTCGGGCGCGACGACGCAGCCGTCGGCATCGACGGCATCGATGGCGTCCCGATAGCCGCACTTGAAGGGCGCCATGTGGAAAGGTCCCAGTTGCGGATGGAGCAGGCCCATTTCGTAGTAGTTCGTGTTGCGGATGGCGGCCATCACGTGACGCCGGTCCGGACCCGGTCCATGCAGCTCCACGTCGAGGCCGAAGCCTTCGGCAGCGTGGGCGATCTTCATCACGCCGGTGATGCCGCCGTCGTAGTCGGTATCGATGCGCACGAAGTCGGTTCCGTCGGCCACGATGAAATCCACATGCGGCTCCAGTCCCCTCAGGTGCTCCAACTGCAGGAGCGGTGTCTTGATGAGCTGGCGCAGTTTCCGGTGGGCGAAAGCCGAGACCCCGCCGTCGCGGAACGGGTCCTCGTACCAGAAATAGTCGAACTCGTCGCAGGCCCGGCCCAGTTTCAGGGCATCGCCGAAGGTCTTGATGGCGCAGAAGGGGTCCAGCATCAGGTCCATCCTGTCCCCCACCCTCCGGCCCACGGCCCGGACCAGCTCGATCTGGTCCTTCAGAGGGGCATCCTGCCAGCCGTGGATCTTGAAGCCGGGATAACCCGCCTCCAGGCACGCCTCGGCGAAGTCGGCGTAGGCTTCGGGACTGTTGAGGCCTCCCTCCTCGTAGTCGCCGACGTAGGTGCTGGCGTAACAGGGGAGCTTCTTTCCGGCCGATCCGCCCAGAAGCTCATAGATCGGTGCGTCATAGTACTTGCCGGCCAGATCCCAGAGGGCGATGTCCACCACTCCCATGCCCATTCGGGACTGCTGCCGGGTGGCCTGCTTCAGGTCGTCGTAGATGGCGTCCCGCTCCAGGGCGTTGCGGCCGATGAGGGTGTGGGCCAGCCCGCCGATGACGGCGTAGTCGGCCTCGAATCCCCCGAAATACTCCCCGGTGACTCCCAGGTCGGTATGGATCCGAAGGCCCCGGCCGCGAAACTTCTGAACCCCGCCCGGCTGATAGATGAGAATGCCGATGGTGGACTCCACCCCGACATCGATGACGTTCTTCTCGTACTGAACCACTTCGATGCTGGTGATTCTGGGCCTGTCCTTCATGCTTTCGCTCCTTTTCACGGCGCGAGAGTTATTCCAGCCAGAACGAGAACAGCCGGGCGTTGTAGAGGCGGAATCGGAAACGGATCGACTCCCCTTGAAAAGCGCCCAGGTCCGGCTTGCCGGTCCACTTCACCTCGGCTCGCAGGTGATCGCCCTGGACCGGCTGGGAACGGTCCCGGCTCCACCCCTCCAGCACCCGGCGGCCCCGCTGGTCGATCACCTCCACCCGGACCTCTCCGTCCGTGGCGTCGGCGTTGATGAAGAGCCGGTTTCCGTCGAAGCGGATGGCGCGCGTCTCCACGAACCCACCCTCCTGGTCGGTGCCGAAGTAGGCGAACCGGTCCCGTTTGAGCTTCGCCAGATGAATGCCGCCCCGGTAGGGATCGTCGGTCTGGAACCGGTGGTTCAGGCCGGTGTAGTAGAACCAGAGTTCGTCTCCGTGGACCTGGGGCCGGGACGCGGCCAGGACCTGGCCCGTGTCGATCACCCCTTCACCCAGTTCCGAGACCGGAATGAAGGAGCCCCGGTTGCCCACCTTCACCCACCGCCGGAGGTCGCGGCTGGTGGACAGCTTCACCGAGTTGATCCCCTCCTGGTTCCGGTTCGGTGTAAGACCGGCGGCTTCGAAATGGTTGGGCAGCCCGATGTAGATCCCCTCGTAGGGGAAGATGGGCATGTTGTAGATCTCGGTGTTGTAGTGCTCCGGCTGGTTGACGGTCATCAGCCGGAGTTTGGGATTGGTCAGATGCTCGCGGACCCGCTTCTCACCCAGCAACTGGTCGTAGGCGTCGGCGTGGAAGATCAGCTCGGGATCGGTCCAGTTCTCGAAATCGGTGCTCAGGGACAGGTACACCGATCGGCCGAAGGGACCCCGGTGCTTGACCGTGGCGATGAACCGTTTCTTCACCTCGTCGTAGTTGAGATGGGACTCGTCCTGGCTGGGGATCACGGGCACATCCAGCTTGGTGAACACGTAGCCGTCGGAAGAAACCAGGGGATGCCGGTTGTGAGGCCCGGTCATTCCCTTGTACCGCCGTTCGGGGCCGGCGTCGGGATCCAGCAACACGTGCTGGATGCGGGTCTCGGGCTCGCCTCGAACCATCACCAGGTTGTTGTCCGTGGATCCCTGAAACTCCAGTTTTCCCAAAGACGGCTTCTCCCAGTGGATCCCGTCGCGTGAACGGGCGAATGCCGTCTTGCCGGCGGCGGAGTACCACATCTTCCAGACCTTCTCCTGGGGGTCCCAGCAGGGCGCGCTGCGGATCTGGATCGACTTGCTGACCCCCGGATTCCACCTGGGCCCCGGCGACTGCTCCCAGGGCTGGTCCGCCCGAACCACTGGGTTGCCTTCGTATTTCACGGGCGGATTGACGCGGCGCTCGACCCGGTAGAGGGCGCCGACCATGAAGTCATCCAGGAACAACTGATGCTGTCCCGAAGGAACCTGGATGTAGGTGGGAGGTTTGGCGGAAAATCCTGTCACAACTGAGCAGAAAAAAATCAGGATGAATTCCGGAATACGGCTAGGGTTCATGAGGAGCTCCTTGGTTTCTCTGGCGACGTTCCGAGCAGAGGCGTACCACGATATCCGAGGGAGAGTCAATAGATTGGAGGGCGGACACGACCCCTACTATTCGAGATTTCGATAGTCGGCCGGACGCACACAAATCCGGGGTCGATTCCGACCCTTCCTGCCCTGATTTTTTGCTGACCAGGCTCTATTATCTGGTCTTGCAACAGGATAAACTTACTGGCTTCTGGCCTTGACATCCGGGAAAATCCGCGGGTCCATCAACGGGTAGGTTGTGGCCGGCTGAATTGTGGGAGGTTGGGTAAATGAAGGTACATGCAGAGAAGGAAGATGGAATTTTGATTGCCACGGCAGTCGGCCGTGTCGATGGCGCCAATGCGCTGGAGTTTCAGAACGCGTTGCAAGCGGCAATCGGTGACGAAGACGATGTCATCCTGGATTTGGCGGGACTGTCGTACATCAGCAGCGCGGGCCTGCGTGTTTTTCTGCTCATTGCGCAACAGGTCAAGAGACGGAGCGGGAGATTTTCAGTCTGCTCGCTCTCGGATTCCATCGCAAAGGTCTTCATGATCAGCGGCTTCGACAGGGTCATCCCTGCTCATGGATCGCAATCCGAAGCCCGCGCCGCATACGCGGGATGAGCGTCCGCAGTGCGCCTCCGGGTGCGATCGAAATCGACTGGACGGATCCGAAGTTGGCAGCTGAGATCAAATTGTCGCGATTACAGGTTCAACGGACCCTGAATACGCCGGAACTTCGACTTGGGAGGGAGCAATGAGAGAAGAAAGGACGATCCCGTTATACAAGCGGCTGGTGCGTGGACCAGTGGGGAAACTGCTGCTGGTGGCGATCTGCGTGCTGTGCGGGACGACGGCCGCGCAGGCGGCGGTGGACGACGAGGTGCTGTACGTGTTCAACACCTTCTCGTTCATGATCTGGGGCGCCATGGTGATGTGGATGTGCGCCGGGTTCACCATGCTGGAGTCCGGTTCGGTGCGGACCAAGAACGCCTCCATG
>JAJDTT010000098.1 GCA_022827025.1 Acidobacteriota bacterium | reverse complement strand
CTCTGGTTCGACGGCTCGCTCTACGTGGCGGCGCCTCCCAGCATCTGGAAGCTGACGGATACCGATGGCGACGGCGTCGCCGACCGGCGGGAGGAATGGTTCGCGGGCAAGACCCTCACCGGTTGCGCCAACGATCTTCATGGTCCCTACCTGGGACTGGACGGTTGGATCTACTGGACCAAGGGGGCCTTCGCCGAGCAGACCTACGAACGGCCGGGCGGCCCTCCCCTGGTCACCCGCGCCGCGCACGTCTTCCGGCGGCGGCCCGGAGATCCCTGGATCGAGCCGGTCCTGACGGGAGGGATGGACAACCCCGTGGACGTCGTCTTCACACCCCGGGGAGAGCGCCTGCTGGCGTCCACCTTCGTCCAGCATCCGAAACTGGGCCGCCGGGACGGCATCATCCACGCCGTCCATGGCAGCGTTTTCGGAAAAACGCACGACGTCCTCGCCGGCCACGCCAGGACCGGGGACCTGCTGCCGGCCATGCTCCACCTGGGCCCGGCCGCCCCCTGCGCCCAGACCATCTATGCCTCCCGGGTCTTCGGCAGCGAATACCGGGGCAACCTGTTTGCGTGCCTCTTCAACTTGAACAAGGTGACGCGCCACGTCCTGGAGCCCAGCGGCGCGACCTTCACGACCCGGGACTCCGACTTCCTGGTCTCCGGCGATCGCGACTTCCATCCCACCGACGTGCTGGAGGACGCCGACGGCAGCCTGCTGGTGGCCGACACGGGAGGCTGGTACAAGCTCTGTTGCCCCACCTCCCAGCTCCACAAGCCGGACGTCCTGGGCGGGATCTACCGGATCCGGCGCAAGGGCGCGTCCGGACCGGAGGATCCCAGGGGCCTGAGCATCGACTGGGCCGGCGCCGGCGGCGGCCAACTGGCGGCGCTCCTGGACGATCGGCGCCCCGCCGTACGGAACCGGGCCATGGCGGAGCTGGCCAAGACGGGGAGCCCGGCGGTGGAGGTGCTGAGCCGGACGCTCTCCACCTCCGATTCCGCCGAGGCGCGCCGAAACGCCGTCTGGACACTCACCCGCATCGATCACGAGGAGGCCCGCACCGCCGTTCGACAGGCCCTGTCCGACGCGGACGAAAGCGTGCGGCAGGCCGCCCTCCATTCGGTCAGCGTCTGGCGGGACGCCGGCAGCGGTCCCAGGGTGCTGGAGCTCCTGGAGCGGGGCTCCGCCTCCATTCGGAGAGTGGCCGCCGAGGCGTTGGGACGCATCGGCGACCGCCGCGCCGTCCCCGGGTTGCTGGCCCGGACCGGGGCGGACAACGGCCGGATCCTGGAGCACTCCCTGATCTATGCGCTGATCGAGATTGCCGACGCCGACGGCACCGCCGCCGGGCTGCGCGCCTCTTCTCCCCATACCCGGCGGGCCGCGCTCATCGCCCTGGACCAGATGCCCGGCGGAGGACTGGCGCCGGAGACCGTCACTCCCCTGCTCGCGTCCGGAGATCCGGTCCTCAAGCAGACGGCCGCCTGGATCGCCGGCGGCCATCCGGAGTGGGGGAACGCGTTGGCCCGGTATTTTCGCCGGCGCCTGGCCCGTGGCGCACAGGGGCCGGAGGAACAGGCCGACCTGGTCCGGCAACTGGCCAAGCTCGCGGAAAACGAAACCATTCAGAGCTTGCTGGCTTCGACCGTTGCCGGCCCCGGCTCGAACGAGTCCCGCCTGACGGCGTTTCGGGCCATGGCCGGCAGTGCCCTCAAGGAGACGCCGTCCGCGTGGATCGACGGATTCGCCGCGGTCCTGTCGCGAGGAGACGAGGCGCTGATTCGGGAGGCGGTAGGCACCCTCCGCGACCTGCCGAACCCCGGGGACGAAGACGCGGGGCGCCTGCGGACGGTCCTGCTCCGGGTCGGGCGTGACTCGACGCTTGAACATGAGCTGCGTGTGAATGCGTTGGCGGCCATTCCCGGAGAATTGGACGAACTCGAACCCGATCTCTTCGAGATGCTGCAGGAGAACCTCGGATCGGCGGCGGCGGTGAACGTCCGCACCGGCGCCGCCGGAGTCCTGGGCAGATCCCGGCTGAACCGCGATCAGATGCTGGAATTGACCGAGTCGGTCCGGACCGCGGGTCCCCTGGTGCTCTCGCCGCTGCTTGGAGCCTATCGCGGCGGCGGAGACGAAGATCTGGGCCGGCGGCTGATGGCGGCCATACGGGAGTCAAGAGGGCTGACCGGACTGCGGGCCGACGTCATGAACCAGGCCTTGGCCGACTTTTCGCCTCCCGTACGACGCCAAGGGGAGCAACTCCTGGCGTCGCTGGAAATGGATCCGGTCGAGCAGAAGACACGCCTGGAGGATCTGCTGGCGGCCTTGGACGAAGGCGACATTCGCCAGGGTCAGGCCGTTTTCAACAGCAATAGCGCCGCCTGTTCCTCGTGCCACGCCATCGGCTACCTGGGGGGCCGGTCCGGCCCCGACCTCACCCGGATCGGCGACGTCCGGTCCCGGCGCGATCTGCTGGAGTCCATCCTGTTTCCCAGCGCCAGCTTCGTGCGCGGCTACGAGCCCGTGGTGGTGGTGACCGAATCGGGAGAGATCCACCAGGGGGTCGTCACCCGGGACGGTCAAGAGGAGGTCGAGTTGGTGACCGGCCCGGACACCGAGGTGAGGGTCGCCCGGTCGGAGATCCGCGAGATCCGCCCGGGGAACGTGTCGGTCATGCCCTCCGGCCTGGAGGAACAGGTGAGCCGGGAGGAGTTGGCCAGCCTGCTGGCCTTCCTGAGCAACGCCCGGCGGCGTCCTCGATGAGGCGACGATAGGAGCGGGGGTTTTCCTACCCCCGCTCTGGCTTTTCCAGCGCATAGGCCGCAATTCTCACCAGGGGGCGTGACGATCGCGCAGGATTTTCGCCCTCAGCGTGTGCTCGCGACCGAAAGCGTAGTGGTGACTACGTTTGAGGGAGCATGTGCGCGCTGAGGGCGAAAAGACCAGCGAGCGAGTGCCCAGCGCGCAGTTTGTCGCGGAGAAACCTTGGCAAAATCCACGTAAATGCTCAAAAACAAATTATTTTTCATGATACGCAAAGCGACCTGGTGAGAAATGCGGGATAGGCCGGATCCGGCGACCTGGACCCAGGTCCGGACGGGCCGGCGCAACGACAAGCCGCCGCAAAACCGGCTGCGGACCCTGAAGATCCATCCCGGCCGCGGCCATTCCCGGCGCGATACCGCGGCGCCGGCTCCGGGGACGGGGGGACAGGAAAGTCCCCCCCTTCTTCTTAGTAACTTCACCTCCTCGATGACCGTAGGGGCACTGCGGGTGCCCTCCGGCGTCGCATCGTTCCCCGCCACCCGGTCCGGTCGGGACCGGGTCGTTCGTCAGACCGCAACGCGGACAGGCGCCGC
>JAJDTT010000314.1 GCA_022827025.1 Acidobacteriota bacterium | reverse complement strand
CGCTTCCGATCTTCCCCCAACCGGCCACCGGGAGCAACCGTGGCGCTGGGGCGCACTCCTGACCGTTACATGATTGACGGGGTGTGCGCGCCGCGCCGAACATGCACGTTTTAGGCGCCTCGAATTCTTTCGCCGTGTTGCCACTCCGGAGACCGGCGCCTGGAAAGACGCCGGTCCCAGTCGGCGCGTAAAACACGCCGCTCCGCCCGGAAAGACGCCGGTCCCAGTCGGCGCGTGAAACATGCCGCTCCCCGGCGCGTGAAACACATCGCTCCTCGGCGTGAATCACGAAGGCCGGGTGACGCTCACTCTGCCTGCGACCGCCCGAATTGCAGACTCGTCGAGTTCGACACCCAGACCTGGACCGGCGGGCACGAGGTACTCGGCGCCGTCGACCTGGAGGGGCCGATTGAGGTAGCGGTTGGCTACCGAAAAGACGAGCGGGTTGTACTCGGCGAGATCGATATCGCGCGACGAAGCAGCGAATTGCAGGGCCGCGGCAATCTGGGGGCCCATGGCAATGCTGATGTGGGGGACGATTCGAGCCCCGGCGCCGACGTCCCGCGCAAGGGCGGCCGCTTCGGTGATCCCCCAACGGCCGATGTCCGGCTGCAACCACCGGGCGCAGCCACAAGCCAGGAACGGAGCCAGCTCGTACCGCGTGCGATAGGTCTCACCCAATGCGATCGGGGTGCGGATTTCAGCCGCCAGATCGGCGTGGTCCGCCGCGGATTCCGGAGCCAGCGGGCACTCGAGCCACAGGGCTCCACGATCGTCAAGTCTTCTGCCGAAACCGACCGCCGAGGCCTCGTCAAGCCGCCAGAGAGCGTCCACCGCGATGGAAACCTCCGGCCCCAAGGCTGCGCGCAGGCGGTCGATGAGATCGAAGAGTTCTTCTTCCGTACGGTCGTAGAACAGCTTGAAGACTCGAAATCCTGCGTTCCAGGCCTCCCGGGCCCGCTCGACCCGGTCCGCGTTCGTTGCGCCCGGGAGCCCCGAGAGGTAGCACGGAATCCTGCTCTTGGGGGCGGACGAGGAAAGCAGGTCCGCGACCGAAGCCCCGCGAGCCTTGCCGGCGAGGTCCCACAGGGCGATGTCGACTCCGGCAATGGCATCGAGCATGAAGCCGCCCGTCTGACCGCGAACGCGCATGGTCGAGTACATTCGATTTCGCAACGACCTCACCCGTTCGGGAGATCCGTCGAAATCCTGGCCCTCGACCGCCGGGCGCAGCAATTGATCGATGATCAGGCACGCGATATCCGGAGCGAGCGGAGCCTGGGCCTCGCCCCATCCGGCCAGACCTGACTCCAGCGCCACCTTGACCAGGGCGGCCTCGAAATTCACCGAATAGAGCGTGCTGCTGGTTTTCGACCAGCGGTAATCAAAACCACCGGCAGCCAGTTCGGCGGGGGTACCCGCAGTTCCTGTCACCGCTGCGGCGTCACGAGGCAGCTTGATCGAAAAGGCCTCGATTAACGCGATTCTGTCGATTGTCATGGCCGGCGGTTCGTCCCAACCAATGATCGCAGAGCATCCAGCTCGCCCAAACCGGTTTCATCGAGCGAGCGGGTCGGGTGGCGGACCACGGCGCTCTCGAGAACTCCCGCATGCACGAGATTGTGCTTCATTGCCGAAACCCCCAGTCCGGGCTGCAGTTCGTACCGGATCAGAGGCAACGCCCGCTGGAACGCGCTCCATGCCGAATCGATCTCGCCGTTCTCAAGCGCGCTCCAGATCGAGCAGTAGACCGAAACCAGGTCGCTGCCCGGCATGATACCCCGGGATCCCCGCTGCCACTCCTCGATGATGAACTGCCCGTTCAGACCTCCGAACAGCGTCAGCATGTCGCCGGCGGCTTCGAGTGTCCTGGTGATCTTGGGGGCGGTCGGCGGAGCCTCGATCTTCGCGTAGTCCACATGCTCGATCTCACGCGCCATGCGTGCGAGCAGCGCCGGGGGCATGGCAACCTGTGAGAGCAACGGCGCATCCTGCACCATGACCGGAATCCGAACCGCATCGCTGATCGCGGAATAGAAGAACATCAGTCCGTCCGCATCGGGGCGCAAGTAGTACGGCGGCAAGACCATCAAGCCTGCCGCACCGAGGCCCTCCGCTTCCTTGCAGGCTTCGACGGCGGCTTCCGTACCGGTGGCGCCCACGCCGGCGATCACCGGGGCCCTGCCGTCCAAATGACTCACGACCGCATCGAGCAACCGGCGCTTCTCTGAAGGCAGGAGAGTGTAGCCCTCCCCGGCGTTGCCGAAGGCGCCGAAGCCGCCCAGGGTTCCCTGCGCGTCCAGATGGTCGACGAGCCGCAGCAGGCTGGCCAGGTCGACCTTGCCGTCCTCCTTGAACGGCGTTACGAGGATGGGTGTCACTCCTCGGAAAGCGTCCTGCATCTTTATCGTCTCCATGATGAAAATTTGAATCCCGTAGGGGCACCCCTTGTGAGTGCCCTCTTCGGTGCGCGGAAGAAACAGACTGTCCCATACATGCGCAGAGTCCCAGCATACCGGGTAAATTGTTATTACAATAGTTCCAATAGGGCGAGGGAGGAATGATCCATGGTTGAACTGAAGGTTCGAAAATTCGGCAACTCGCTCGGCGTCATCCTTCCCAAGGCGGTCATCAACCGGCTGCGAACGAAAGACGGGGAACCTCTGTTCCTGATCGAAGCTCCCGACGGCAGCTACCGGTTGACGCCCTACGATCCCGCGTTCGAAAAGAAAATGGCGAGAGCCGAAGATATTATCGGCCGCTATCGCAACACCCTGCGTGCATTGGCCAAGTGACGGAGCCGGTCCGGATCGAGACGCGAGACGTATTGGCGTTGCACGATCACCTGCTCGCGCTGCACGGCGGCCCCATTGGCGTGCGTGACGAGGGGTTGTTGCGATCCGCTCTCGCGCGGCCTCGACGGATCTACGCGTATGCGGAGACCCCCGACATCGTCGACATGGCGAGGGCCTATACGGCCAGCATCGTCCGCAACCATCCGTTCGTAGACGGCAACAAGCGTACGGGATTCGTGGTCGGTATTCTGTTCCTGGAGTTGAACGGGTATCGCTTCACGGCCACGGAAGAAAGCGCGGCCCGGGCCGTTTTCGAGTTGGCGGCCGGCACGCTCGATGAAGCGGGCTACACGGCCTTCCTTCGTGAAAACGTCCGATCGGAATGATCTGGCGGCAAGAAACAGACTGTCTTCTTCTGTGTGGTGCGTATTCGGCGCCTGGAAAGACGCGGTTCCGGTCCGGCGCCTGGAAAGACGCCGCTCCACTACCACATGGACTTCTTGTCCCCCCACGGATGCCGGAGAAGTTCCTCCTCGCGGAGCTCGGTCCCCCATCCGGGGCCGGTGGGGATCTTCATGTGGCCGTTGACGACCTCGGGCGCGTGGGTCGTCACGTCGTCCCTCCAGGGCACGTCGTCGATGTCGGCTTCCATGATGCGGACGTTGGGGAGCACGCCGCAGAGGCTGGCGCTCATGAAGGTGGCGAGATGGCTGTAGTAGTTGTGAGGGGCGACGTTCAACTGGTAGGTCTCGGCCAGGTCCCCGATCTTCTTGGCCTGGGAGAAGCCGTTCCAGGGCACGTCCACCATGAACACGTCGGCCGCCCGCAACTCGAAGTAGGGGATGAACTCCCGCATGTAGATCAGGTTCTCGCCGGTGCAGATGGGCGTGGAGGTCGAATCCTTGATGTCCCGAATGGACTGGGGATCGTACATGTCGATCTCCAGCCAGAGCAGGTTGTAGGGCTCCAGGGCTCGGGCGATCCGGCGGCAGGCTTCCGGCTTGAAGTTGAAATTGAGGTCCAGGTTGATGTCGATGTGGGGCCCGACGGCCTCCCGAAAGGTGGCGATGATGCTCACGATATGGTCCAGCAACTGTGGAGTGATGGCCTGGTCCGTCGTGCCGGGACCGCTCGCAAATCCGGGAAAGTAGGCGAACGGAGCATCTCCCGGAAAGATGATGTTGGTCTTCAAGGCGGTGTAGCCCTTCTCCACCACCTCACGGCCCAGGGCGCCCACGTCCGACAGGTTCCGGAGCGGCTCGCACTGGACGTGGCGGCAGTGTGCGGTACGGGTGGTTCCGCAATGGGACCAGTAGAGTCGGACCTCCTCCCTCAGGGGACCGCCGAAGAGCTCCACCACTGAAATGCCCAGGGCGCGCGCCTTGATGTCCAGGAGCGCCAGCTCGACGCCGGCGATGCCCTTGGCCGCAATGCCGCCGGGGCTCTGGCGAGTGCCCCGGATCATGTCCCAGAAACGCATCTCGAAGGCCCGGGGATCCTGTCCCACGAGGAGCGGCTTCAGGTCGTTGACGACCCCCACCACGCCCCACGGATTCTTGCCGTCGCTGCACTCGCCGTAGCCGGTCACCCCTTCGTCGGTCTCGATCTTGACGAAGACCCAGGGCCTCCATCCGGCGTCCACGACGAATGTCTTGATCTCGGTAATTTTCATGGCGTTCTGACCTCGGTTCAAAAAAGGTCCGGAGAGCGTACGCCTTGCAGTGTGACCGGCGCAAGCGTCGCTGGGGTGTGCCGGACTTTGAGAGACAATGTCTGAATATTGCGTGGCCGCAGGTCGCCGGTTGCGCCTGTAGGATCGGATTGACCACGAACCCATAAATATGGGATTATGGGTTTCAATGAAGACGACCGTGGAACTTCCCGATGCGACTTTTCGCCAAGCCAAAATCCTGGCTGCCAGCCAGGGGATGACCTTGAAAAAGTTCTTCACCGAAGCCGTCGAGGAGAGACTCCGCCGTTACAATCGCGAAGCCGCTGAACGGGAAACAGATCCACCATGGATGGCTGGGTTCGGCGTCCTGGCCGATTTGGCGCATGAAAATCGTCGTATCCTCAGGATGATCGAGGAGGAATTCGAGAAGCTCGACTCCGAAGACTTGGAATGATCCTCGATACCAATGCGCTATCCGCCTGGGTGGAAGGACACACGGCGATCGAGAGGTCCCTTCGCTCCGCGCGGCGCCTCGTTATCCCCAGCATCGTTCTCGGCGAATACTATTTTGGTATTCGGCAATCGCGTCATCGTGTTCGCTACGAGGACTGGCTTCGCCGATTCCTGCCGCTGACCGAGGTCGCCACCGTCACTCATGCGACGGCAGACGTATACGCCGACATCCGCCTGGAGCTGAGACGCCTGGGTGCGCCCATTCCATCGAATGACGTCTGGATTGCGGCCTTGGCCCGCCAGCACGCCCTGCCGCTGTTGAGCAACGATGCCCACTTCGATCTTGTCGGCGGCATTGTGCGGATCCATTTTTGAGTCGGTTCCGGGCCAACAAGACCGATTTTCTGATGGCATGTTCAGGCGGCGTTTTCAGCCTTGTCCGAGGCGTGCTAATCTGGTTTCCACTCATCAGGGGAGATCACATGGACAAAGTACTCATCATCGTTGGAGATGCGACCGAGACGGTGGACACGCTGTATCCCTTTTTCCGCCTCCAGGAGGCCGGTTTCCAGCCCGTCGTCGCGGGGCCCGAGAAGCGCCGCTACAACATGGTCCTGCACGAGATCGGCCCCAACTGGGACATCACGCGGGAGTTCGAGGGCTACAAGATCGATGCGGACATCGCCTTTCGCGACGTGGTGCCGGAAGAGTACCTGGGCATCTTCTTTTCAGGCGGCCGGGCTCCCGAGTACATCCGTTACGACGAGCACCTGGTAGCCATGACGCGCCACTTCTTCGACGCCAACAAGCCGGTGGGCTGCGTCTGCCACGGCGTCGAGATTCCCGCCTACGCCGGCTGCGTCAAGGGACGGAGGATGGCCACCGTGCCCAAGTGCCAGTTCGACCTGGAGGTCTGCGGCGGCATCTTCGTCGACTCCGGTTGCGTCGTGGACGGCAACCTGGTGAGCGGACGCACGTATCACGACCACGGCCAGTACATGGGCCACTGGATCCGGATGCTGATCGAGGCTCGCGAGGAATTGCTTGTCCAGTCCGCGGCCGGTTGAGTTGCGGCTCGGCCGGGCACCTCTTTCCGCTCTGGCGGCGGTCCTCTGCGGCCTGCTCCTGACCGTCGCCTGTACCCCGGATCCCGATCTTCTGAAGGCGCCGACCTCGCCTCTGGTGGTGGGATTCGAACGATTTCACCGGAACGGCGACTCGGACCGGCTCCGCGGAGGCGAGGTTCTCCTGGGAGAGTTGGGCTGCGGAAATTGCCACGAACCCGGTGAAGCAGCCGCCTCGCGGATCATTCCACGGCAGGCTCCCCTCCTGGACGGCGTGGGCAGTCGGATTCGCCTGGCTTATCTGAAAGACCTCCTCTCTCGACCTCAGGCGGCCAGGCCGGGGACGCCCATGCCCCATCTCCTGGCGGGTTGGGCTTCGGAGGAGAGGGAAGAGGCGGCCGAGGCCCTGGCCCACTTTCTCGCCTCACTGGAAACGCCGGATCGGGCGCAGTCCGCTCCGGGAGCGAGTCCGCATGAGATCGAGGAAGGAGAGCGGCTCTACCACACCGTCGGGTGCGTCGCCTGCCATGCTCCCTTCGAGCCGGCCGGAACCTTGCATCAGGCCGGTGGCGAGGGGTTTTACCCGGAACGAATCCAGATCCAGCCCCCTCGCGTCCCCTCGGTTCCGATCGCGGACCAATCGTTGAAAACGACCCTGGAGCCGTTGGCCGACTTTCTGGTGGACCCCGTGCAGACTCGGCCGGCGGGAAGAATGCCTCCCATGCGTCTGACCGACGCCGAGGCCCGTTCCATCGCCGCGTATCTCTTGGCGCAGGGCACGGACGCCACGGCTCCCGAGACCATCGATCCCGACGCGGAAAAGGCCGCAAAGGGCCAGGCACTCTTCCGGGAGTTGGGTTGCGGCTACTGCCATCGCCTTGAAGAAGGGGAGACCGCCGCGACCCCGCTACCGCAGCTCCCACGGCTTGAGGAGCTGGACCCCGAAGAACCGGGCGGCTGCCTGGATCCGTCGCCTCGCAAGGGGGTGCCGGACTACGAGCTGGACCGGGTCCAGAGGGTCGCACTTGCCGACGCCCTGGCCGGATTGAAGGGCGCGGCCAGCCGTCTCGATCCGGAGGCCGAGGTCCGGCGCTACCTGGAGGTCTACAACTGCTTCGCCTGTCACCGGCGGGGAGAGCAGGGTGGACCCGAAACGGGGAGGGCGGCCTATTTCCTGCCGGTGGAGGAGCTGGACATGGGGAACGAGGGCCGGCTGCCGCCACCCTTGACCGAGGCCGGCCGCAAGTTGACGCCTCCATGGTTGAGGAAGGTCCTGGCGGGATCGGGCATGGTGCGTCCCTACCTGATGGTTCGGATGCCGGACTACGGGACCGCCGCCGAAACTTTGGCGGACGCCTTGATCCGAGCCGACGAGGACCTGCAGTTGCCTGCAACGGATCTCTCCGGCACCTTGCACCATCACCGGAACCGTTATGGACGCCGCCTCATGGGAGCCGACGGTCTCAATTGCATCAACTGTCACGGCCTCCGGGGCCACCCGTCCACCGGAATGCCGGCCCTGGACCTGGCCGATACCCTCGAACGCCTCCAGCCCGACTGGTTCAAGCGGTATCTCCTGGATCCCGACTCCAGCCGTCCAGGGACTCTGATGCCCACCTTCTTCGAAGCAGGGAAGGGCACTCTGACAGAGGTGTTGGGAGGAGACGCGGACAAGCAGATCGAGGCGATCCTTATCTACCTGAAAGAACTGGATCAGACCCGGCTGCCCGTGGGCATGGAGCCGGACGAGTTCTTCGACCTGGTCCCCGAGGACCGGCCCATCCTGTTGCGGACCTTCATGGAGGGAGTCGGCACCCATGCCATCGCCGTGGGTTTTCCCCAGGGGATCCATTTCGCCTTCGACGCCTTGGAGGTCCGGTCCAAGCTCCTCTGGCGAGGCCGGTTCCTCAACGCCGAGTCCACCTGGTCCAATCGCTTCTCGCCCTTCGTGCATCCCTTGAGCGAGGATCGGGCCAAGCTGCCTGAAGCCATGCCTCTGGCGTCTCTGGAGCGTAGCCGGAGCCCCTGGCCTGACGGAATGGGTAAACAGGCGGGTTATCGCATGGGTGGATTCCGGCTCTCGCCTTCCGGCGAACCCACGTTCCTCTACAGCTTTGGGGAGATCGACATTCAGGAACGGCTGCTCCCGTCCCGGGACAATGCCTGGTTTCGGCGAATTCTCGAGTTCGCCGGCGACGGTAAATCGATCTGGTTCCTGGCGGCGCGGGCTCCGATGATCGAATCCCAGGGCGCGGGACTCTATTCCGCCGGCGGCCTCAAGGTCCGCCTCCATGAGCCGGAAGCCTCCATGGCCGTTCTCCGCCGGTCGGGCGAAGCGGACGAATTGCTGCTGCCGATCCGATTCCGGGAAGGGCGCGCCCGGGTTGAACAGGAGATTTCATGGTGACGCGACTCGGGCTCGTGGGTCCTGTCGTTTTGGCGATCGCGGGAGCCTTGCAGGCTCAGGAGGAAGACTACTATCGCATCGTCACCCTCCCCGTCCCGGAAACCGTCCCCTTCGAGGTCAGCGGCCTGGAACGCCTGCCGGACGGACGGATCGCGGCAGCGATCCGGCGAGGAGAGGTCTGGCTGGTCGAGGGCGCCTACAAGGACCCGCCCGACGGGCTCCGATTTCGCAGGATCGCCCAGGCGCTGCACGAGCCCTTGGGCCTGCTTCACCACGGCGACTCCCTCTATCTGGCCCAGAGGAGCGAGCTGACCCGGCTCCGGGATCTCGACGACGACGACGTGATCGACGAGTATCTCACCGTCACCGGCGACTGGGGCCTCACGGGCCACTACCACGAGTACGCCTACGGCCCCCGGGTCGACGGGCACGGAGATTTCTGGATCACCCTCAACGCCGCCATCGGGAATCTGACCGCCGATGCCGACGCCTGGCGGGGCTGGGCCGTGAAGGTGACTCCGCGGGGCCGCCTGGTCCCCGTGGCGACGGGTCTGCGATCGCCTTGCGGGATCGGAATGAACGGCAGCGGGGAGGTCTTCACCACGGATCAGCAGGGAGGCTGGGTCGCCACCGGCGCCCTCCATCACGTGGAGGAGGGTGACTTCTACGGACATCCCGACGGTCTCAAGTCGTGCTCCCTGCCCGGCTCGCCCGTCGTCTGTCCGGAGCGCATCCCCACCGGGATCACCGTCGTGGAGGCGGCCAGGCAGATTCCGGGGTTCAAGTTGCCTGCGGTCTGGTTCCCCTACCGGAAGATGGGCCGGAGCGCCACCGACCTGGCGTGGGACCATTCGGCCGGCCGCTTCGGGCCCTTCCAGGGACAGCTCTTCGTGGGGGATTTCACCGACGCCATGATCTCGCGGGTGTTTCTGGAACAGGTGGATGGACAGTTCCAGGGCGCCTGCTTTCGCTTCCGCGACGGATTCCAGAGCGCCGTGGTCCGGATGGTCTTCGGAGCCGACGGGTCGCTGTTCGTGGGGGAGACCAACCGCGGCTGGAATTCCCTGGGCACCCGTTCCTACAGCCTGGAACGCCTGGTCTGGACGGGCCGAACGCCCTTCGAGGTCCGGGAGATGCGAGCCCTGCCCGATGGCTTTCGGCTCACCTTCACCCGGCCCGTCGACCCGGACCGGGCCGGACGGCCCGATTCCTACCGCATGATCAGCTATACGTATCTCTACCACCCCGACTACGGCAGTCCGGAAGTCGAGACCCAGGAATTGGACTTGACAGAGGTTCGCGTGGCCGCCGGCGGACGATCCGTGGATCTGACCGTCGAGGGTCTCCGGCCGGGCTACGTCCACGAACTCCACCTGCCGGGAATCGTGTCGGTCGAGGGAGACGGACTGCTCCACGCGCGCGCCTACTACACGCTGAACCGGATTCCGTAACCCGGCGTAGCCGGGACCAAAAATTTCTTCTCCGGAGAGGCGGCGTTACAGCTCCCGGACCTTCAATTGGCCGCGTCTGGCTCCGATTTGGACCGAAGAGGGCGCCCACAAGGGGTGCCCCTACCAATAATTCTTCGTCCGTTTGCACAAGATTATGAGACCAAGGGACTAATCCGGAGTCGCAGGGGGCCGATGTGTAGGGGCACCCCTTGTGGGTGCCCGTTTTCGTCCAGACTTCGGGCCAACCTGGGCGTCTGCCCCGAAACCGCTCGGAAACCACACCCCAACCACCCGTTACGGGGTTTCCGGACGGGGGAGCACAAGGGGCGCCCCTACGAGAGGAACCAGGACTCGGGCACCCGCACGAGCTTGATTCTCCGGGTCCTCTTGCCCTTCTCGACAGTGTCGTACTGGTAGGTCATGAGCACCTGGTCGCCGGAGAAGGCCAGGGAGGGGTAGTGGCATCGGAAGAAGCCGCTGGGGAGCTTCCCGGCATCCGGGTTGACCCGGATGTGGGCCACCGGCGGAGGGGAAAGCCGGCCGGCCGGTTCCAGGCCGGGACTGGAGTCCACCGTCTTGAAGTTCCGCCAGGTCCGGCCCTCGTCGGCGGAGGTGGCCACGGAAAGGCGGGAGCGATAGTACCCGTTGCGAATTTCTTCTCCGGAAGTCTGGTTCCAGATCACCAGCAGTTGGCCGGAGCCGCGAAGCCGGTCCAGGTCGCAGGGGACGTCGCCGCTGGAGAGGGCGGTGGGACTCGCCTCGTGCCAGTTCTCGCCGCCGTCTTCGGAATGGGTCTGGAAAAAGCGTCCCACCTTGGTCCTCAAGAGCATGAGGACCGACCCGTCCCTGAGTTCGGTCACCACCGGCTCGGCGGTTCCTCCGAATCCCCCCAGGCTTCTCTCGCCGGGCAGGGGCCAGACCATGATGGACCCCGTGGACCGCTGCCAGGTCGAGCCGCGGTCGTCGGAGAAATAGGCGAAGCAGCCGCTCATCTGAGGCCGGTGGGCATGTCCTTCCAAGCCGATGCGATACCCGTCCAACATCCCCGTGGCCATGGCCCGGCGGGTTTCGGGATGGAGGCCGTTGAACTGCCAGTAGACGGGCAGCAGCAAACGTCCGGTGGAGAGCTCGGTCAGCCGTCCGAAGGGAACCTGCAAGAACGCGCCCGACGACCCCGACCCGGGTCCGGGAAGATCGATGTCCGATCCCGCCGACCAGTTCCGCCCTCCGTCCCGGGAGGTGGCGAAGCGGAGGACTCGATGGTCCGCGTGGCGCGCCGGCGCGCCGCTCAGTTCCTCGGCGTAGACCATGCCCACGGTTCCCCCCTTGAGAGAAACCAGGTGGTTCCGCGTGACGTTCATGGGTTTTCCCTGCTGCAACAGCGGGAAGGGTTCTCCCCAGGTCTCTCCCAGGTCGCGGGAGAAAGACGCAGAATTGCCGTTCATCAGGGTCATGACGTGGCCGCGGTCCAGCGCGGCCAGGATGCGTCCGGAGCCGGCGGGCAGCAGTCCCTCGTAGGTGTGTCCGCTGGCCGAAACGGAGCCGGACGCCTTCATAGCCGCGGCTCCCGCCATTGAGGTTGCCAGGAATTGCCGCCGGCTCAGGTTGTTTCTCTCTTGCATTCCCTCTCTCCTTGATTCCGCGTCGAGTTCAAATTTCATTTCCGGGCTACGGGACCCGGCCCAGGAGCCTGCGCGGCAGAAATTGATCTGCTGCGAAAGCGTAGAATCGGTCCATATCCGTGCGATTTCTCGGCGAATAGAACCACCATGCACCTCAAAATCGTGAAAATCTGGCCTCGATTCTCCACTTTCTCGCTACGATCATTTCTACCGCGCAGACTCCCAGGCATTGTAGAATGGGCGGCTTCCGAAAACGAGGAGGAGCGGCGGCGGTTAAGATGTGGCAGACACGGGCCCCGGAGTCCAAGATCCTTTCGCGAGACCGGATGGCCGGGGAGTGTGAACGGCTCCGGTCCCGGAGCCGGACCATCGTCTTCACCAACGGCACCTTCGACCTCCTCCACGCCGGACACACCACCTATCTGAACCAGGCCCGGGAGTTGGGGGACGTGCTGATCGTGGGGCTCAACTCGGACGAATCGATCCGCTCCATCAAGGGGGACAAGCGCCCCATCATCCGGGAGCCTTACCGGTCCCGAATGCTGGCCGCCTTGGAGTGCGTGGACTACGTGGTCCTTTTTGACGAGGATGAGCCCCGGGACCTGATCTCCGAATTGCTGCCGGACGTGCTGGTCAAGGCGGAGGACTGGGCCCACTATGTGAGCGGCCGCGACGTGGTGGAGGCCAACGGGGGCCGGGTGGTCCTGGCGCCGCTGGTGCCGGGCCTCTCCAGCAGCGGGATCATCCGCCGGATTCTGGAAATCTTCCAGGATCAGGAAGCGGAGTCCACCTGAGAAACCGAGGTTAGTGGAACGTGCCCGTCCAGTACATCGTCACCGGCGGCGCCGGCTTCATCGGCCGCAACCTGGTGGCCGCCCTCAACGCCCGGGGCCACGAGGACATCCTCATCGTGGACCGTCTGGGTTCGGATCAGAAGTGGAAGAATCTTCTGGGCCTCTCCTTCATCGACTTCGTCGACCTGGAGGAATTCCGGAACTTCATCGTGGACTCCTCCATCGACGAACTGGAGACAGTCTTCCACCTGGGGGCCTGCAGCGACACCACGGAACGGGACGCCGACTACCTGCTGGACAACAACTACCGCTACTCCCAGGAGGTCTGCCAGTGGTGCCTTTCCAGCGACGTGCGCTTCATCTACGCTTCCAGCGCGGCCACCTACGGGGACGGATCCGAGGGCTATTCGGATGACGAGGACCGGATTGCCCGCTACCGGCCCTTGAACATGTATGGCTACTCCAAGCAGATGTTCGACCATTGGGCCGCCAGGGAGGGGCTCTTCGACCGGATCGTGGGGCTCAAGTATTTCAACGTCTTCGGCCCCTGCGAAGACCACAAGGGCGAGATGAGGTCCATGGTGCACAAGGCCTATGGCCAGATCGTCTCCACCGGAAAGGTCCGGCTCTTCAAGTCGCACCGGCCCGGCTACGGAGACGGCGAGCAGTTGCGCGACTTCGTCTACGTGAAGGATGCAGTTGAAGTGACCCTCTTTTTCGAGGACCGTTCCCAGGTTTCGGGCCTCTTCAACTGCGGCACCGGAAAGGCCCGGAGCTGGAACGACCTGATGAACGCCCTCTTCGCCGCCATGGGACGCCCGCCGGAGATCGAGTACATCGACATGCCCGAGTCCCTGCGCAACCAGTACCAGTACTTCACCCAGGCGGACGGCGCCAAGCTCCGGTCCGCCGGATACGATCGTCCCTTCACGCCCTTGGAAGAGGCGGTCCGGGACTATGTGACGACATACCTGGATCCGGTCCTGGGCGGGACCGCCCCAGCTTAGTTCCACCAAACAGAAAGGAGATCAAGTGGCCGAACCTCTTCGCATCCTCTCCATCGGAGCTCATCCGGCGGATATCTTCGACCAGAGCGGAGGCACCATGGCCCATCACGCCGCCCGCGGCGATTGGGTGGGTTGCGTCGTCCTCACCCACGGAGCCCGGGTTCACGACAAGGTCATCAGCGACTCGATGCACAAGCGGGAGTCCGTTCCCGAGGCCTCGGTGCTGAACGAGATGATCGAGGAGCGCTCGGACGTGAAGGCCCGGGAGGTCCGGCGAGCCTGCCGGCTGCTGGGTGTGGAGGACCTCTACTTCTTCGGGGCCGACGACGCCGTCCTGCTGGTGACCGAGGAACTGGTCCGGCGGCTGGCCCGCCTGCTGCGGGAGCTCCGTCCCAGCGTGATCCTGACCCACTACCCCAAGGAAGGGGACGGCGTGGCCCAACCCCACGCCGTCGCCGGACAGATCGTGTTGCACGCCATGCATTTCGCCGCTTCGGTGGATCCGGGGGACCGGAACAAGCCGACCAAGGCGGCCCAGGTCTTCTTCTTCGGGACCGGAGCCGCCGCCGTCCCCAGCGACGTCTGGTCCGCGCGGCTCGGGGTCTACAACGACGTCCTCATCGAGATCACCGATGTGGTGGACAAGAAACTGGCGGCCCTGGACTGTCTGGTGAGCCAGGGGTACGGTGGCGCCTATGCCCGGAAGCGGATCGAGACCAGTGACGGCGCTTTCGGGGTCGGTGGCCGAGTGGCCTATGCCGAGGGATTCATCAAGATGAACGCCGAGGTCCACACCTATCTTCCGGTCACTCGCCGTGCCCTGCGGCTGGCCAAGGAGTCGGACCACGAAATGATGAAGCGCCACTCCTACCGGGTTCCGGTGGATTAATCCAAGGAGCATCCATGACCTCACTATCTTTCAAACCGCGAGTGCCCGTCTTCGACGCCAACGTCAAGGTGGGCAATCATCACAACGAAGTCTCTCCGTGTGTCGACCGCGCCAGTCTGCTGGCGGAAATGGCCACCCACGGGGTGGGCCGGGCCGTGATCTACCACGCCCTGGGCGACTTGACTTCTCCGGTGGACGGAAACCGGGCGCTGGAGGCATGGCTCGGCGAAGACGGCAGGCTTCACCCCCAATGGAGCGCCCTTCCACTGCCCCGCTCGCTGGAGCAGCTGCAGGAACTCCATGCCCGGGGGCGGGTGTCCAGCGTTCGCCTGGCCGGCCTGGACATCATCGATTTCCCCTTTCGTCCCTGGGGCTACGACCCGCTTCTCAGTTGGCTGAGCCGGGAGGGGATTCCCTTGTGGGTGCCGTTGCCGGAGATGGACCCCGATGACATCGTGACCACGCTCCAGGCCTATCCCGACCTGGAGACGGTGCTGGTGGGGGCTCACTACATGCACGCCATGTGGGTGCAGCCCATGATGAAGGCATTGCCCCGGGCGAGCCTGGAACTGAGCCGGTACGAGCCCATCGGCCAGCTCGAGGCCCTGCTGGAGGAGTTCGGGGTGGAACGTTTCGTCTATGGGTCGTGGTATTGGCGCCTGGCCATGGGGCCCATGCTCTTCTACCTGCATCACGTGGGGCTGGACGACCGGGAACTGGCCCTGGTCTGCGAAGGCAATCTGCTGAGAATCCTGGGAGTGGAATCATGATCGACGGCGTGCGAGTGATCGATTTTCATGGGCATGTGGGGGCCAACGACATCATGGGGATGGTGGATGATCCCGACCTGATGCTGCACACGATGGATTCCTGCGGCATCGATATCTCCTGCGTGTTCAACATCTATTATCCGGACGGAACCACGGGCAACGACATGACGGCCCGGTTCGTGACCCGGCACCCCGACCGCTTCGTGGGCTTCGCCTACGTCTCTCCGCTGATGCCGGCGGACAGCATGGTGGCCGAGCTGGAGCGGGCCATCGATGACCTGGGGCTCGTGGCCATCAAGCTCTACCCCCCCTTCGTGCACTGGTCCCTGGAACATCCCATCTGGGACCCCATCTACGAGTTCGCCAACGAGCGGGAACTGGCCCTGATCCATCACACCGGAACCGAGTGGCAGGCCTATCCCAAGTTCCTGGCCGACGTGGCGCCCCGCTTCCCCAAGGTCAACTTCGTCTCCGGGCACTCGGGGAACACGCCGGTGGAACGGGCGCAGGCCATCGCCGCGGCCCAGGCCAACGAGAACGTCTACCTGGAGACCTGCTCCACTTTCCGTACTCCTGGAGTCATCGAGCAACTGGTGGAGGAGGGGGGAGCCGACCGGGTGCTCTTCGGCTCGGACACGCCCCTGATGGACCCTCGCCCGCAACTGGGGAAAATCATCACGGCCCAGATCTCCGACGAGGCCAAGCGTTTGGCCCTGGGCGGCAACGCCGCCAGGATTCTGGGCATCTGAAATTTGCCCGGCCGGAATCGGCGCGGCCGCACGCCGCCGGGACGGGAACCCTCTGGAGACGAGAATTTTGGGACAGGATCGCCTGGGACGGGAGACGGAGTCCGGTGTTGCGGCGGCAGTGACGCCGGCGATGGACCGGTACAACGGCCGGATCCTGATCCTGAAGTCGTTCCTGATCTACTTCGCCGCTCCCGTCGTCTACATCGGCATCGTCCAGGCGGCCCTGTGCGACCGCCTCGGCGCCGGCGCCACCGTGGCCAACCTGCCCGCCTCCACCTATCTCCTGGGTTCGCTGGCGCCCCTGGTCCTCTCCTGGGTCATCCCCCATCGGTGGACCCGCACCACTCTGGTCACGGCCTACCTGGTGACCATGTCGGCCTTCCTGATGGTTCTGGCCACCCTGATCCTGCCCGTCTCCAATACCGTGCGGCTGTGGGCGGTCGTCGGACAGGGCCTCATCCAGGGCGTTTCGGCGTCGGTGGCCCACGTCTACGGTTTCCAATGCCTGAAGCGAGGAACGACGCCCAAGGGCCGGGCCCGGGCGTTGAAGTGGGCCTACGCGGTGTCGCCGATGGCGGGGGTGGCCGGTTCCCTCTGGGCTCAGTTCGTTCTGGGAGGAGGCATCGAGGGACTCTCCTTTCCCTATGATTTCGGCGTCCTCTACCTGACCGGCGTGCCCTGCATGGTGGCCATCTCCATCCTCTCCAGCCGCTACCGCCTGCTGGACGTGCAGGAGGAAAAGCCGCCCAACCTGCTCCCCTACCTCTGGCGGAGCCTCCGTTCCTTCTGGACCCTCCGGGTCCTGCTTCTGGTCTGGCTCGCGTACTTCTTCTGGTATCTGACCATCAACACCATGCCCAACCTGTCGCTGTTCGCCCGCGAAGCCTTGAATCGGGAGCCCCAGGAGCTCTCGGGCTGGATGATGGCCCTCCGCTTCGGATTCAAATGCGTGGGTGGATTCGTGCTGGGCGTGATCGCCATCCGGTGGGGATTTCGGGCGCCCCTGCTCACCTGTACCGGCCTGGTGGGCGCGGCCGTCCTCTGGGCCTGGTTCGTCCCCGGGCACCTGTACCTGCTGGCCTTCGGCATCATGGGCGCCGGAGAGCTGGGCGGCATCTACTTCCCCAACTACGTCATCAGCATCTCTTCGGCCGCCGACTCCACCCGAAATCTGGCCATCCTCTCCCTGGTGACGCCCGTGAGCAGCCTGGGCCCGGCCCTGCACGGCGGGCTCGCCGACACCCTCGGCTTCCCGGCCAGCTTTCTGTTCGGGGTGACGGCGGCACTGGTATCCCTGACGCTGATCCTGAGGCTCTCGCCTCAACCGGCGGCTGTCCGGCCCTCGCAAGGATGCGAAGGGGGATCTGCAGGTCGTGAACGAGACTGATGCTGCGTTGCCGGGCATCAAGCACGGGCAAGCTGGCGGTTGACAGGTTCGAGGCGGGAGAGGCGGTTTGTCTTGTTGCGGTATTCACTCCATAAGGGAACCGGGGATGGAGGGATCACCAGAGGCGGCGAACGCCATATCGATCGAAGATCGGTTCGATTGAGATGAGCAGCAAATTGCGGGACAACGTCTGTGCGATGAGGATTCCATCGAACGGATCACGGTGGAGACCCGGCAGCGCTCCGGCTCTCGCGGCATCCTCAACGGTTATCGGCAGTTCCTTGAAGTCTTGGCTGGCGATGGCCCCGGAAATATCAAGAGCCAGCATTTCGGCGCTCGGAAGCTTGCCGAGACGATGCTTGGTGGCGATCTCCCACGCCGACGCCGCGCTGATCAGCACGTCGTTCTCTTCATCTGCTATCGCCCGCCGGACGGATTTCGACAACTGGCTGCTTCCGGCGAACCACCATATGAACGCATGAGTGTCCAGTAGCAGCCGCAACGCTCACTTCTCCCAGGCGGCCAGCTCTTCCTCCGGCAGCGGCTCGAAGAAACTGTCGTCGAGCGCGATCCGGCCCTTCCAGACGCCGAATTGCCGCTTGCCACGGCGCCGGCAGGCCACAAGCCGCGCCACCGGTATTCCGTTGCGGGCAATGGTGACCTCTTCGCCGGCCTCCACCTGTGCCAGCAGGCGCGACAAGTTGGTCTTGGCTTCATGTACGTTCACCTTCATCATCGGCGGCTCCTTGAGAGTGAACTTAGCTAACGATATGACTAACTAGCCGATCTGTCAATCGATGCGCGCTTGGCTGCGCGGCGGGCGGTAGCGGTGCGGCGAATCCGGGAAGCGACGCCGTCAGGTGCGGCTGATCGACTTCGAGATGCCGGGGGCCAACATCGTCCACGTCACCTGGGAATGGAAACTCAAGCCCCCGGCCCGCAACGGCGACCGGGCGGACATGATGTTCGTGGTCAACGGGGTGCCGGTCGCTATCGGTGCATTTCTGGTCCCGAGGCGGCTACTATGTGATCCTGATTCCGGGAAACCTTGACCCATGCGAATCAAACTACCGTCAGCCACCCTTGAGGACGCCCTGTCGGGACTGATGGTCCCGGTCCTCAGACCCATGATCAAGCTGTTGAACCTCCCCAATCCGCAGCCGAGACTGAAGACGGACATGATAAAGGCGATCCGGGAGAGACTGACCGGGAGGTCGTTGCGAGAGCTTTGGGAGCGGCTTGACAAGACCCAGAAGTTGGCGGTGGCGGAAACGATTCATGGTTTCGACACCCATTTCAACGCCGACCGGTTTCGCGCCAAGTATGGCGTGCTGCCGAAGGGCCTCGACCCGGAAAGTGCCAAGAAAGTCTCGCTGTTGCGCTTCTTTTTCTACCCGCCGGAGGGGTACCGGTATTTCTTGCCCACCACCATCCCCAGAGACCTTGAGGAACAGCTCCGGGAATTCGTGCCCGAACCTGAGTTTCCGACCGTCGCCTCTCTGGAGGAAGCTCCGGATTTCGTCGATCGGCGCCGGAACGATTTTGTTCCCAAGGGCCAGAAACCGAAATTCGACAGAGTGCCCCTGACTCGCCGCAATATGGAACTGGCTGCGGCGTACGACCTGCTTGCCGTGCTCCGCCTGATCGATGCCGGCAAGATCTCCGTCAGTGCGAAGACCCGGCGCGCGTCGGCGGTCTCCGTGCGACGCGTCGCGGAGGTGCTGTACGACGGCGACTTTTACGACCCGACCGAGAAGAGGAAGCGGTGGACACAGTACGTCGGCCCCATCCGGTCCTTCGCCTGGCCCTGGTTGGCGCAGGCCGGCAAGCTTGTCCAATTGCGCGGCTCCAAGCTGACGTTGACCAAGGCCGGGCGGGCGGCCTTCACGGCGCCGCCCGCCGAGACCCTCCGGCGGATCTGGAAGGGTTGGCTGACGAACACTCTCTTGGACGAGTTCAGCCGTGTGGAGGCGATCAAGGGGCAGACCCGGGGCCGGGGCAAACGGACGATGACCGCGCCGCGCAAGCGCCGGCCCTGGGTCGACGAGGCGCTCGCGGAATGTCCGGTCGGCCGGTGGGTGCAGGTGGACGAATTCTTTCGCTTCATGCAGGCGGCGGAACTGGACTTCAGCGTCACGCGGTACCCCTGGCATCTCTACCTCGGCGGGCTGGAGCACGGAAGCTTCGGGCTTGCCGGCGATCAGAGTTGGAACGCGCTGCAGGGACGATATGTTTTGTGTCTGGTGTTCGAGTACGCCGCCACCCTGGGCTTGGTGGACGTAGCGTTCACCGATCCGCGGGGCGCGCGGCGCGACTACCTTGACCTGTGGGGCGCCGATGACCTGGAGTTTCTCAGCCGGTACGATGGCCTGGAGTATTTTCGACTCAATCCGCTCGGCGCCTATTGCCTGGGCCAGGCCGACAGTTACGAGCCGTCCACGCCTCCGGTCCGCACGGCGCTGACCCTGTTTACCGACCTTCGCGTGCAGTCGACGGCGCCGCTCCCGCCTGAAGAGCGGGTGCTGCTGGAGGCCTACGCCAGGGCCGAGTCCGACGACGTCTGGCGTCTGGATCTCTCTCAAGCCATGGCGGCCGTGGAAAGCGGCCAGGATGTGTCGCAACTGCGGGAGTTTCTCACCGCGCGCGACGACCAGCCCTTGCCGGATCGGGTGGAAGGGTTTCTCCGCCGTGTCGAGAAGGGATCACGAGCCCTGACGGCGAAGGGTCCGGCCCTGTTGATCGATTGTGCGGACAAGGCGATCGCCGACCGAATCGTCGCCGACGCACGGGCTTCCAAGCACTGCGTGCGTGCCGGTCCGCGCCGACTGGTCGTTGCCGCAAGATCCGAGGCGGCGTTTCGGAAGGCGGCCCATGCCATGGGGTTCGCTTTTTCCTCGGCGTGACGTGGTCGTGCGTGCGGAACCGGTCCCACTCACTATGTCGTAGGTGTGTCATTTGATGATCTTCCATGAATGTCCGTTCCGGGGGAGCCGTGAGCGGTCGCATCGGAGCCGGCGGAGGTGGAGAACCTGACCTATGAGCCTGCGCGGCAGAAATTAATCTACTGCGAAAGCGTAGAATCGGTCCATATTTCCCCGATTTCTCGGCGAATAGAACAACTATGCACCTCCAAATCGTGAAAATCTGGCCTCGATTC
>JAJDTT010000070.1 GCA_022827025.1 Acidobacteriota bacterium | reverse complement strand
GGCGATCTGCAAATCGGACGACGCGGCGGCGGGCAAGCGCTCGTCAACATCCACGGCAAGGGCGGAAAACACCGACAGTGTCCGCTGTGGCCCCGGACCGAAGCCGCGCTCACTGAACTCTTGCAGGGACGGGCAGCCGGGGATGCCGTCTTCCTCAGCCGGCAGCGCAGATCCTATACCCGGTTCGGGGTCTATCGGCTCGTCGAGCGCTCTGCGGCCCGCGTCCCGTCGCTCGCCGGAAGGAGGGTCACGCCGCACACCATCCGTCACACCAGCGCCTGCCACCTGCTCCAGGCCGGCATCGATCTGAACACGATCCGCGCTTGGCTCGGTCATGCCAGCCTCGATACGACCCACATCTACTCCAAGATCGACCTGGAGATGAAGGCCAGGGCCATGGCGCTCTGCGATGCCGCCGAGCCCGGTTCGGATCGCCCGTGGAGGGCAAACACGGGACTGATCGCCTTCCTGGCCGCGCTCTGAGTGAAGGAGATTATGTTGCTGAGATACGGCGTGTTCTCATGTGCAGCAGGATGATACGGACTGTCCGCCACATAATCCGGAACGCAACATATGAGAGGTTATGTTGAATGCCACATAACCTCTCGAATACTCGCCAGTGCGTGCGAACTGACGTACCCCGCGTAGCGCATCGTCGTGCTGATGGCCGAATGCCCCATCAGCTTCTGCACCGTCCTCACGTCCACACCCTGCATCAGCCAGTGGCTGCAACGGAATCGCCTCAGATCGTGAAATCCGACCTTCAACCCCACCTTCTCGGCAGCGCGACGCAGCGGCTTGTCGGGGTCCACCCATCTCGTCCCTGTCCGGCTGTTGACGAAGACGCATGAGGTGTTCAGGTAGCGGGGGAGCCCGGCCAGGTATCCCGTGGCGTACTGCGAAAGCGGTATCTCCCTCGTCTCGTCGTTCTTGGTCAGTTCCACCCAGAGCAACCGCCGGGATAGGTCCACCCGTTTCCAGGTGAGCGACAAAGCTTCTCCCTTGCGAATCCCCGTCTCGCCGATCACCGCGATCATGGCTTGCAGGTACGGATTGTCCACCGCCTCGACCAAGTCACGGAACTGCTGGACCGTCAAAGGCCGGAAGACCTTCTTCGGCTCCTTCAGTTTGGGAAACCGCACCAGCGGGTGCGTATCGATCTCCCCGCACTCCAGCGCGTAGGAAAACAGCTTGCTGATGGCGGCGATGGCGCGGTTCACCGTGGCCGGTTTGACTTGCTTCTTCCTCTGGGCGACGTAGCGGTGCAGGTCTTTGTGTTGGAACTCCTTCAGGGGAATCTTCCCCAGCGTGGCGTTGAGGCTCTCGAACGAACCCTCGTAGCTCCGCCAGGAGGGCATGCGAGGTTTGCAGTACTCCTAGAGAAAACGCTGGTAGAAGCTGTGCACCGTCCAGATGGTGCGTTTCCCACCGGCGAGTTCCTGCTTGAGCTGCTTCCAGGTGCCGTCCAGGATGCTGGACTCGATTCGTGTCTGGAGCGCCTGTGCGCTCCGGTAGTTGGGGGCGTACTTTCGGAGCCGACCGGATCCATTCGGCCAGTACTTGCTGACAACGTACCGCCGTCTCCCCCGGCGATCCTTCACCTTGTAGATGCCCATGCATCTCCTCCTTTCTGGATCCGGGTTCTTCGCCATGGGGCGAATCGTACCACGGCTCCAGAGAATCGGCGTGGGCGTTCACCTCCTCCAGTGCGAAGACGCGGCGGCGGCAACTCATGGACGACCGGGCGAGCTATCTGGCTGGCGAGGGTCGATCACCGGCGGCCGGACTGCTCCGTTTGGTGGGACGACGGACACTCACCCAGACCGGTTGGCCGGAGCCTGATATTGACCGCCGAAAAGTGGCGTTTCGTGCCGATCGGGGAGCGCACATGGGACAACGGGGGGCATGTGCACGAAAGCGGCCCTTCGACGTGCGCGGACACTTTTCTCTAACCTGCTGTGCCCATTGCAGTTGCTGTCCAACTCGCGGCTCGGCCGTGCCGATCGGGGCATTTTGAGGAGGACGGGAGCGACCCCCCCTTTTTGCCTCCCGGATCGGCACAGCGGGGCAGGCTGATGTGCATTGACCGTGCCATCGCCTGGGGGGGTCGCTCCCGTCCCATTATCCCTGGCGGGAAGGCCAAGAATGACACCCGTGACGAGCAAGATGGGACGCATGAGCGCCCCTGACATCCACGAGGAACGCCTGGAGACCCTCAGGAAGCAGGCGGTGGAGAGGCTACGCGCCCGCCGCGCTTACCGCTGTCCGGGCTGCGGCCATCGGAGCCTCCAAATGGACTGTCCCCGTTGCGGGGAAGTGTGCGAGTCCCCCTGGCGCCGCGACGTTTATGAGCTTCAAGGGAACCTGTGCCGGATACCGAGAGTTCCGGGTCGGTTCGAGCGAGGGATGTTGTCCTGATAGGAGACCCGATGCTGACTTACTGGCCGGTGAGACGTCTCTGCATGGGGCTTCAACGGGCCGCTAGGACGGACCCCACGAGCAGCACGAATCAGTGCCAGTCACGCAGGCTTGGCCTTGGAAGAGAAATCGACCCGAGATCGGGTGAGGAAAAATGGGGAAAAACCCTCTCTCATATAGGGGCGATTACTCTACCCGTTACCGGGAGCGACCTGCTCCGGGTCGCCGGGCGTTTGATCCACATGCACTGCCGGGGCCGCATTCCCGATGTCGGGCAGGTCGCCGTCCTTGGCGGGATGGGATAACCGTGGTGATTTGGGAGCGCCCGCCCGTAATGTGGGACCAATGTTCGACCACTTTGTCGCGGTACTCCGCGTGCAGGTCCAGCAGATCCCCGTCCGGCGTCTTCCCTGGCTCCAGCAGGTAAATGAAGCCAACATTGAACACTTTCTGCGCCCGGGCGGCGGGCGGGTTCCTCGGCCCCTCGGCGGCGATGACCTGCTCGATCGAGACGATCTCCTTTTGACCCGTGTAACGGTCGCTCCCCAGCACAGGCTGGAGGTTGCGCAGGATGAACATGTCCGGCACTTCGTCGGCGTCAGCCAAGCCCATCAGGTAGAGGTCGAGCCAAGAATGCCCACCACCCCAGTAGTCGCTGATGGGTGTGAACGTACCGTCGGCGTTCTCGCGCCAGAATCCCCCTTGTAATTCGCTCATGAGACTCACGGGACCCGCCGAGGTCGGGTCCCACGGGAACGCCGCCGCCGCATGGAGCTCAGGTCGCCAGTGACATCCGCAGTACTTGCCGAACAGCGGCTCGCGTTTCCCGTTCCTTTCGTACGAGGCATGAGCGGTCCAGACATGCGTGAATTCGTGCGCGAAAAGCAGTAGACCTGATTCGAAGCCGCTACGGTTCCCGCCGCGCACGCGGCGATTCAAGACAGCACTGGACTTCATCCACACTGGTTGCACCCAGACAGCTTTGAGACGCCCTTCGCCACAGGGCACGCCGGCGCTCCAATCGATCCCGGTTCCCTCTCTTCCAGCTGTGCCGTAATGTGGAAGTACTGGAGTAAGAGGCTCCTGGGAATCCACGCGAAACTCGTTGTGGAAGACGAACAGATCGAATTCGTCGCCTTCAGCGCCGATGACGCGGCAGGCGATTTCGACGGGATCCGGGTGGCTTCGATAGTGGAACACCTCGTCTTGCTTCCCGGAAAACCGACTGTCCGGCTGCGACAAGTCGACCGCCGGTATCACCGGAAATTCTATCTGCGCCGGGGGCAGGACCAAATTGTTTTGAACAAAGCGATCGTCGTGGAACTCGACGGCGTCGACGATCACGGCCGCTGGAATCCCCTGAAACCCGTCCATATCCGCCAGCAAGGCGATCCGATTGTCGGCATCGGTGTTGAGCAGGCGACTGACGCCGGGTCCCCAGGCCGTGCGTTCGCCACCGGATCGGATGTCGATCTGCCACGTGAAATCCTCATCATCCCAGTCGGCGGAAGTCCACCAGGGGCGGTCGGTGTCGAAATAGAGTCGATAGGAATACCGCGTGCCCTCGCCAGGGTCGGGGATGGAAGACCTTACCGTGAATTCAAGAATCACCTTGGAATCGGTGGTCGTGGCGTAGAGGGCCGCCTCCAGCAGGTCGAGATGGCCGCGAAGCTCGGAATCCCGCACGTCCACGATGCTGGCAATCAGGTCGCCCTTCGCGACATCTTCATTGGGAAACAGCCCGGCGATCCCATCGCCGAGGGCGACGCCACGGTAGTTGAACGCAATTCCGCCGTCGGCGTTCAGGACCACCTGAAAACGGGACGGCTCCGTCGGCGGAACCCCATGAACGTAAAATTGAGGCTCCGCCGCGATCCAGGTGACGACGACCCGGTCCGGCCAGCGGGCGATGTGTGGCGTCCCGTCGAGGGTCGGCTTGTACAACGGGCTGATCGTCGGGGCGGTTACGAAGCTGGCGAAAACCTCTCGCATGGGTGCGTGCCGGTTTCCGACGTCATAGTACGAGTAGGTGAGGGGTTCGCCGAACGTGATCAGTCCGTGCCAGTTGACGAAGAAGGAATCCCAACTGCGGCCAGCAAAATCAAACCGGAAGCTCCCCAGGTCGATCTCCGCACCGTCCGCGACCGTCTGGCCGATGTTCTCTTCCCAAGCCACGGGTTTGACCGAACGGGAGTATCGGCCATCGCCGTCCGGGGTGAAGACGAGGGTTCGTCCGTTCAGATCGAAGAGATTGGCCGGGGAAGTGTCCTCAGGGGCCAGTTCCACAAGGATCTGATCCTCTGATGTGATCGACAGCCATACCGGGGCTTGAGCGGAGGCACTGCTACCCAGCGACAGAGCGAGGAATCCGACGCCAAGCCACGCTCGACGAATAGACTTGTGAGTCGGGCAAGGGAACGCTTCCATATTGGGGAAAATCATACCAATACCTTTACCCCTTTTCTGGAGCTTCAAGAGAACAAGGGAAGCCAGTTTGAGCGAGGATCGCGACGAGGCAGTCCAATCCCGGCGGCATGGCCGGCCGAACAGGATCTGCTTGATCCCATCCGCGATCATGTAGAAACGGAACTCGAAAACATGGTAGATGACGCCCCTAATTTTGGGGAAACTCCTGCTTGGACGACGCATTGCAATGAATGATCTTCACGGCACTGGATGACCGAATGCCATTAAAGGGTATCGGCACGAAGGTGGAATAATACATGGAAGAGATGATGCCAGTCTGACAATCGGCCCCCGCAGAGCCCGATGCGTCCCCAACCCGCCTCTGGGATCGTATCGTGTGCGCCGGATCACCGCACCTGCGTCGGCCAGAACGAGCACGGCGTGCCGCCACTTCATCGAGTCTCTCTCCAGCGCGTCAGCGTTGTCATTCGTGGGCGATGTCCATGGTTCGGGCCTTCCCGCTAGGGGAAATTGAGACGGGAGCGACCCCCCCAGGGGGTGCTGCCCAAATGTGGATTTCGCATCACCCCCGCGCCCGCACCGGGCAGCAAAAAGGGGGGGCGCTCCCGTCCACCTCCGTTTTCCCCGTGCGGGCGCCAGCGTTCGGGGATCTGGTCGTAACCACAAGCCGGAAAAGGAGATCGGGGAATTCGCCTGTGTAACGTGGAAAGCTCTCCTGATGTAAGTGACCCCCGATGTCTCACTTACACTCCCCGATCGGCCACGTGACCCCACTTTTCAGCGGTTAAAATCAGCCTCCATCAGCCTTTGCGGCTGCCCAGTGCGTTCACCGTCGATCACGACCTGGAAGGAGCGACCTTCCACCGCTGGTTGCCCCTCGACCGCCCGCTTCGGGGCGGCCGTCACCCCGCCGTAGGCGTTGAGCTGGCCCTGGTCGGTCGAGTGGTCCGGATCGACGAGGGCGAAGACGGTCCGGTCGGCCTCCGACGGCAATCGGCGGCTTGAGCGCGAAGTCGCGTCGGGTCTTCCCCGGTCAATGGACCACGGGTATGTTAGGGTTCGAGCGTTGCCCTGCGGTGCTGGCCTGAGATCGACACGGCGCAAGCACCATGTGTTCCGAACCTGGGGAACAAGAGAGAATGGGAAGAGTGGATTGGCCTTCCGGAGGGAATGCTGGTGCCTGTTTGTTGCCTGTTCAGAACGTCAAACAATGGGAGTCAACCACTTACCGATTCGGCGAAGAACCCGGTAATCCATTGAAAACGTTAACGTTTAGTAGTTCTTGACTTTGGGGCAGTCGGGACTGGAAATCGCTCCGCCTAAGGCGCCGCCAGGTGGAGCTCGAACTGGTCCATGGAGAGCTTGCCCGTGACCTCTTCCGAGAACCCCACGAAGGAGAAACCGTAGCTGGCGCTGTTCTTGAGCAGATCATTCAGGGAAGTCTTCGACGGGGCCCAACTGCGGTGCCAGAGCGATTCGTCATTGACCAGGACGAAATGCTCGGGCGGACCCCACTTCCCGTGATGGATCTTGATGGGACGGCCCGTGTAGTGCCAGCGGGTCCCTCCGGAGTGGACCCAGAAGTAGCACTTGGCGCCTTTCAGGTCCAAATCGTCTCCACGGAGGTGAACCGACACGCGGGCCTCGCGCAGATCGAGGGCTTCCTCCTGGCGAAATCCGGTGGGCCGGGGAGTCGTACTCGGCCCTTCTTCCAGGTCCTCGGCAATCCACCGGTGATAGAGGATCAGAGGCAGGATCGAATGCGGGTCCTCCGGGGTATCGATCCGCCAACGGGAGTCGTCCCCCCAGACGTAGCCGGAATTCCCCACCCCGCCGGTCTTTTCCCAACTGGTCAGGAAAAAGACGTTCTCGTTGCCGCTCCCGCCGGTGTAGTCGTAGATCTGCCAGCTCTCACGGCCGGCGTCGAAAGTGTTGATCCGCTCCGTGGTCGTCGGCATCGATTCCATCCCCCCGCACCCGATGGAGATGAGCAGTAGAGCCGCCAGACATCCGAATTTCATACTCCCTCCCGCAACCGTGGCTACGACCCGGACGGGTCGATCAAGTTTCCGTCCTGGTCGAGTCGTTTCACTTCTCCGAGATTGAGCTCCCGGACCCTCTCCTCGATCTTCGAAAGGTCGCCGACGATGACCCACACCAACTGGTCGGGGCGAATCACCTCGTTGGCGGACGCCTGGATCGCCGGGATGTCAAGGGCCCGGACCTTGCCGGGGAAGGTCCCGTAGTAGTCGTCCGCCAGGCCGTAGCGGACCATCTCGGCGATGGACCCTCCCACCGCGCCGGACGTTTCCCATCTTCCAGGGAGGCTCAGGGTCTGGGCCTTCTTGGCCCGGTCCAACTCCTCGGCCGTTGCCGGCCGGTCTCCCCGGTATTCCCGCAGCTCGCGGTCGATCTCCGCCGCCGATTCCTTGGTCTTGTCCGTCTGGACCGGCGCGTAGACGATGAAGGGCCGTTGCCCCCGGGCGCCGAACAGAAGGGTCCGGGCCCCGTAGGACCAGTGCTTCTCCTCCCGCAGGTTCATGTTGATGCGGGAGGTGAAGCTGCCGCCGATGATCCGGTTCATGGTGATCAGCGCGATCTCGTCCGGATTGTTGGTGGGCGGCGCCACGTGCCCGGCGAAGATCAGCGACTGCTGGGACCCGGGACGGTCCATGAGGTAGACCTGGGAACGGGAGTGGTGGTCCACCTGCCCGACCTGCTTCTCGGGAACCGTTCCGCTCTGCCAGTTCTTGAAGACCCGCTCCAGGTGAGGTTCGACTTCAGCCAGGGTGGTGTCCCCCACCACGATCAGGGTGGCGTTGTTGGGGCGGTACCAGGTGGCGTGGAAATCCTTGAGCTGATCCCGGGTGATGGCTTTGGCCGACTCCACGGATCCGGACCCGGTCAGCGGGTTCCCGTAGGCATGGTCCGCTCCATAGATGAGCTTGGGCATCACCCGCAGGGCCATGGTGACGGGACTGACCTTCTCCCGTTGGATCCGGGCCAGGAGCTGGCTCCGGAGCCGCTCCAGCTCCTTCTCGGGAAAGGAGGGGTTCAAGACCACGTCGGCGTAGAGGTCCAGCGATTCGGAGAGCTTCGACTTGAGGGCCGACAGGGAGACCGTCGAGTCGTCCAGGGAGGCGCTGCTCCCGATCTGGGCGCCCAGCCCGGCCGCTTCTTCGCTGATCTGCAGTGCACTGCGGGTCGAGGTCCCCTCGTCCACCATGTCCGCGGTCAGGTTCGCCGTTCCCGCCAAACCACCGAGATCGGCGGCATATCCGGCATCGAAGAGCAGCCGGAAGTTGATGACGGGCACCGCGTGGCGCTCGGCCAGGATGACTTTCAGCCCGTTGGATAGGGTCGTCTTCCGAAGGCGTGGAAACTCGGCGGCCGGCGGCTCGCCCACGTCGGGCAACCGGTCCCGATCCGCCCCCGAATCAGCCGTCGAGTACTTGGGGAACGGGTGCACTTCCAGGATGAAGTCCCCGTCCGACAGCCAGTCGCGGGCCACATGCCGGAGATCTTCCGGAGTCGCCTCTTCGATGTAATGGAAATATTCCTTGTAGGTATCGGGAGAACCGCCGTAGACCTCGTTGGACGCCAGGATGTCGGACTTGCCTCCGAACCCGCCGACCCGCTCCAGGCCTCGCACGAAACCGGCAAACGTCTGGGTTCTCGCCAGATCCAACTCGGCCTGGGTGGGGCCTTCCTCAATCAGTTTCTCCAACTCTTCGGCCACGGCCTGCTCCACTTCCCCCAGCGTTTTCGACGGGTGGGCCGTGGAAACGACTTGGAACCGGCCACTCAGTTCCCGGGCATAGAGGAAACTGGACGCGTCCGTGGCGATCTGGTCCTGGTAGACCAGCCGCTTGTAGAGCCGGGAGGTCTTGCCTCCACCCAGGATATCGGCGACCAGGTCCAGGAGAGCCGCTTCCCGGGTGCCCCACTGGGGAACGTTCCAGGCGCGGTAGATCCGGGCCTGCGGGACGCGGTCCTGCATCTGCTGGCGGTGAGTCCCCGTCATCTTGGCGATCCAGGCTTCCTGCTTGTCCACCGGCGGACCGGAGGGGATGTCTCCGAAGTAATGCTCGACCCTCTTCTTCACCTCCTGGGCGTCCACGTCGCCGGCGATGGACAGCACGGCGTTGGCGGCGCCGTAATAGGTCTTGAACCACTCCTTGACGTCGTCCAGCTCGGCGGCGTCCAGATCCTCCATGGAGCCGATGGTGGTCCAGGAGTAGGGATGTCCCGCCGGATAGGTGTTCTCGGTCAGGAGGGTCCAGGCGCGGCCGTAGGGTTGGTTCTCACCCTGGCGCTTTTCGTTCTGGACCACGCCGCGCTGCTCGTCCAGCTTCTCCTGGGAGATGGCTCCCAGCATGTGGCCCATGCGGTCCGACTCCAGCCACAGGGCCAGATCCAGGGCGTTCTTGGGAACGTTCTCGAAGTAGTTGGTGCGATCGGCATTTGTGGTGCCGTTCATGCCGGTGGCGCCCACCTCCTCCAAGGGCTCGAAGAACTCGCCGGGCCAGTGTTCGGTCCCGTTGAACATCAGGTGCTCGAAGAGATGCGCGAATCCCGTGCGCCCCGGTTTCTCGTTTTTGGACCCCACGTGGTACCAGACGTTCACGCCCACGATGGGGGCCTTGTGGTCCTCGTGGACGATGAGGGTCAGGCCGTTGGGCAGGACGAACTTCTCGAAGGGGATGTCGATCTGGGACGCCACGGAGCCGTCGGCGCTCTTCGCAGGGAATGCGGCGCCAGGCCAGACCAGGACCAGAGAGATCAACAGGGCCAGTTTCTTCATGGAATTCAACCTCCAGGATTTCCGAAAAACCGCCGGGCTCAACGCATCTCGAAGGCGAAGAGCCTGGCGCCTCGCAGTTGGAACCGCAGGCGAAAGGCCTGACCCGGATCGATTCCCAGATCCGGCCGCCCCTTCCAGGTCACCTGCTGCGACAGCCGATCACCCGAAAGGGTATCGCACTCGGCCAGACTTCGTCCGTCGACTCCCATGACCTCGACCCGGACCGATCCGTTCCGGCCCGCGTCGAAGTTGAGCCAGAGGGTCTTGCCTCTGCTGGAGAGGGGATTGGTGACGAAGGTCCCCTCCTCGTCCGCCACCAGGGCGCTCAGGCGCTGCTTGGGCCAGACGGCGAAAGCAATCTCTCCCAAAGGGCTCAGCCGGGGAAACTTGTGGGGAACGGCGAAACCGACGTAGGGCAGGACGACCCGGCCCCCCGGGATCTCGGCCAGTCCGGCGCCCGGGAAGAGGCACCCGGCGTCGAACGCTCCCTCCGGGCCGGGCTCCAGGACCGGTCCTCCCGGCAGGAAGTTCCAGATCCGTCCGGCCAGGCTGGCGGCGACCCGCACCGTGCTGGTGTCCAGGTTGCGGTGGTAGATCATGGGAAACATGAGGTGCATGGTGCTCGTGCCCGGGTAGAACGCCCTGCCGTTGGTGTAGTAGTCGACCCACGCCGACTCGGAGGGATCGGGGGCCAGAACCATCTCGGGGCGGGGCCAGCGCCGGAAGTCGGTGGTTTCGGCCCGGCCGATCATGCGCCGTCCCCAGACCCCCATCCGGAAGTAACCCACGTAGCGGCCCAGACGCTCGTCCCAGTAGGCCGTGGTTCCGGTGTCGCTGACGTGGCCCATCAGCGGCTCCTCCAGTTCCCGCCACCGGATGCCGTCGGGAGAGACCGCCCCCATGAGAGCCGTCCCGTCTTTCGAGGCGGGAGTCACCGACTCGGGATGGTCGGCCTGCATCCGCTCGACGGTCGCCTGGTCGACGGCGGCCTGGTAGATGGCCTTGAATCGCTCGGCCGGTTCGGCGCCAGGATCCACGAAGATGGCCGGACCGTGAATCCCGTATCTGCAGACGCCCGGTCCCAGGACGATGTTGTTCTCGCGGCTTCCCTGGAACTCCACCTGCCCCAGCGGCGGCTTGCGGTAGCTCAGGCCGTCTTCGGATTCGGCATAGCAGACCATGTAGCCTTCCGAGCTCCGGCCGAGCCGATAGGTGGTGGTGTTGTAGAAGAGAAGGTACTTCCCGCCGTGGTGGATCAGGTTCACGTAGGGCGTGAAATACTCCCAGGGCCGGTCGTTGCTGATCACGGGTCCCAGCTTGCCGGCCGGCTGCACTTCGATCCGGATTCCGGTGGGAACGTCCCGGGGAAGAACCTCGATCTCGGAGTTGATCTCCGGGCCGTATTCTTCGGGCCGGTCCCGCTGGATCCGCTGCCCCCGATACCTGTAGCTCACGTGGCCCGGATTGACGTAGCGCCAATCCACGAAGAGATGAGGGCCCGGTTCCAGCGGGTAGGGGCGCCGGTTGTAACCATAGGCGTAGAGTGCGGCGTCCGGAGACGGCCTGAGCGAGCTCCCGGCGCCCTCCGCACGGGTGTCATCGGCAGTCCCAATGAGAACCGCAAAGGCTGCCGGAACCAGCAGAATCGTGAATCGTGTCATGGGTATCCGTCTCCAGTGTCCGAATTCGAACAGACTGTCCGGTTTCGGACAGTCCGCCGTGCTCTCCCTCAAACCCGGCAAGGGCTCGTGACGTGCATTTCTCACCGGGCCGTCGGAGCGCCCCTGGCGGGCGCCCTCTTCCGTCGTGCTCCCACTGAAAATACCATTACCGATCGTCCATGAGTCCAGCCAACTCGTTCAGAGGACTCGAGACCACGTGCGTGAATACTCCACTTCATGGCTGAGCCCGCCGCAAGTGTCCGATTTCGATACAAACTGTCCGATATCGGACAGTTCAGCCGGCAAGACCGGACGGTCCGACTCCTGCAATGAACGGATCGGTACCAAGGAATCCGTGTTCCTGCTATTTTTCGGTATCTCCCCAAGCATGGAGCGCACTCAATGCAAGATTCCCTCGAGCGGTTGACGTCTTCGCTTCGCAGCTCGCAGATGCTGCGCCTCCTCTTGGTCGGATTCCTGGCTTTACTGCTCCAGATTCCCATCGAGATGATCGCGGAGTTGGTCTCGGAGCGACAGGAGAGGCGCCAGGAGGCGGTGGCCGAGGTTTCGTCAAAGTGGGGAAACGACCAGGTCATCACCGGCCCGGCGCTGGTCGTGCCCTACACACATCGGTGGACCGAGGTCGCAACCGGCGGCCAGGAAGTCGCCCGCACCGAAGTCCGAAACGCCGTCTTCCTGCCGGAGCGGCTCCACTCTCGCGGCTCCATCGACAGCGAGACTCGCTTTCGCGGGATCTACTCAGTCCCGGTCTACCGCCTCAGCCTGACCGTCGAAGGCGAGTTCGCCCGTCCCAGCTTCGCCGAGTTCGATGTCGAGCCCGAGGCGGTCCACTGGGATCGAGCCTGGCTGGCGGTCGGGATATCGGACGCGCGCGCAATTCAGGAAGAGACCTCCGTATCGTGGAACGGCCAGCGCGCGTCATTCCTTCCGGGCACCGGAGCCTTCCTGGGCGGGGTCGTGGGGATCCACGCCGTGGTCGGCGTGGCGGAGGCAACGGAGCGGTTCAAATTCTCCTTCCCCCTCTCCCTGAATGGCAGCCTCGGCCTCTACCTCACTCCCTTCGGGCAACAGACCGTCGTCGAACTCCGGTCGGACTATGGCCATCCCAGCTTTCAGGGCAACTGGCTCCCGACCGAGCGCTCCGTGTCGGCCACGGACTTCCAGGCCAAGTGGTCGATCCCGTTTCTGGGCCGAAACTACCCGCAGGCGTGGAGAGCCGAGGCCAAGATGAATGAAGCCGTCGACGGCTCACGCTTCGGCGTCGAGCTGGTCCATCCGGTGGACCACTACCGCATGGCGGAGCGCAGCGTAAAGTACGCCTTCCTCTTCATCCTCCTCCCCTTCGCCGTCGTCTGGCTGATCGAAGTCCTGGTAGGGATTCGCGTCCATCCGATCCAGTACCTCATGCTGGGAGGCGCCCTCTGCCTCTTCTACCTGCTGGAGCTCTCACTGTCCGAGCACATCGGCTTCCCCCTCGCCTATGCCTTGGCCAGCATTTCGATCATCGCATTGGTGGCCGCGTACTCGGTTGCGGTGCTCCACCGCTTGCGGCTTGCCTTGCTTCTCGCCGCCGGCGTCGCCTCTCTGTACGTCTACCTGTACGTCCTCCTCATGAACGAGGACTTTGCCCTTCTCATCGGATCCCTCGGCCTCTTCGCCATCCTCGCGGGAATCATGTACGCCACCCGGCGCGTCGACTGGTACAAGGGAGGTTCCCGGCCTCCGGAATCACCCGGGTCTTCGTAGTCGTGGGAACGAGCCGGCCGGCAAGCCGCTGAATCTGCCGGCAATCGGCAGCGGCAGGTCAGCTCTCGAACAGTTCGTGCCCATCACTTCAGGGCCTATCGGGGCCTATCGGACGGGACCCGGACGACGAAGGTTCCCGCGATCTTGTCGTGCCATGCCTGCCGCTCCGCATCCCAGAGAATCCAGAGCCATCCCAATCCGAAGACCAACGTCGAAAGGATGCTGCCGAGTCCACGCACCGCCGCCTCCGTGAACCGGATCGGCGCTCCGTCGGTACGCACGACGCGCACGCGGCAGATGATGCCGCCGACCGTCGTTCCTCTCCAACTCCAGTGAGCGACGCGATAGGCCAGAAAGAGCAGAATCGTTCTTCCGCCGTGGATGTCAAGCAGGTAGGCGACGAATGCCACCATGACGAGATCGATCAGGAGCGCTCCGATTCGGTTGACAAGTGTGGCGCGGGGAAACGTCGAAAGATCGTCTGCCGGCGCCGGTTCGTCCGCAAGTGCGCTATTCGTCTGCACTTCCGGTGACCCCGCATCATCCGGTCCCGTGCCTGCCGATACCGGCGGCGGCGACGGAACGCCCGGGGACGGAACGGCTGGCCTCTCTCTCCTCAACCCCGCAAAGGCTTCGGTTGTGGCGGCGCCCAACGCCAGCACGCACAACACGGACCATGCGGCGAACCCGAGGACCGGAATCATGTAGACCAGAGTGATCACCGCAAATCCGATGAGCAGCGACCTCGCTGCATCGGCACGGTTCTCCGGAGACCCCTCGGCCAGTATTCGCCTGCCGATCCAGCGTGCGACGCCGACGCTGCCGAAGAGGGCGGCGACCAGAAGCAATATCCAGAAGAATGGAATCAGGACCAGACCGACGACGGTCACCACAAGCATCAACGAAACGGGTGCGATCAGAACCACCGCCAGCATTCCTACCAGGCCGACGCTCAGCGGTTTTTCGTCGAGAGCCTGTGCGCAGGCATGCACAGTGCCCGGGAAAACAAAGTTGATCAGCAGATACAAGGCCGCCAGAACGGTCACGATGGCCCAGATCCAGGGGAGACTCGGCACGATAGGCCGGCCCCAAAGCAGACCGTGGGTGAACCAGGGAATCATGTCGGCCACCATCCCCCCCGCGGGGATCGCCCCGATCGATACCTGTTCCCCGCCCGGTTCAAAGCCGGCGGGAACTTCGAGCCCGCCACCGAGCACCACCAAGTCTCCCTGCACCGCGGCGCCTTCCTCGATTTGGACCGTTCCACCCAAAACCACGGCATCACCTTGGACGCGAGCGCTTCCGGCAAGCGTCGCTCCGCCGGCGATCACCACCATTTCGTCCCTGACCGTTCCCTCGATTCGAGCCAGGCCCGAAATGACGACGATTCGTTCGACTTCCTGATCGCTTCGGAGAACGTAGTTTCCGCCGATCTTCACCACTTCACCGTCGTCACCGCCGATTTCCAGAACCCCGGGACCCGGCGCCGCGTCAGGGTCGCCGGAATCGGCCCCGCAACCCGCTGTGAGACCCAAAACGACGATCAACATCACTCCTGACACACCCCAAACGAACTTCATCGTCCAACCTCCCTTTCCTGGAGCAAGCGGGCCAACGCCGCGCCGAGAAATGCGCTCGCCATGTACACCATTGCCATCACGGCCATGAGATATCCCACAATTGATTCCAGAATCACCCGCCGCAAGATACGGGCGCTGTCCGCCAGCACTACAACCGTATCGGTGACGGCAACGATGCTCGTCCCCAATCTCGTGGCCCCATAAGAATCGAAGATCCCAAGTGCCCCTTCCACGACGTCCCACGCCGCGCCACAGAGCACGACGAGCAGTCCAACCGACACCACTTGCCAGACCCGGGGCCAGGCGATCCAAGGCTGGCCGTACCACGGGCTCTCACGCCGTCTTCGAACCTGGGACATCACCCGGGGGGCGAGAGTCCGCGGCGCCCTTGGCGGCGGGAGCTCGGCCAGTCTTCGATGAATCAGGGACTCCAGATCATCGCGATTCATGGTCCACCTCCATCAAGCGCCGGAGAGCCCGGCGGCCCCGGTGAATATCGGTCTTCACCTTGGCCAGGGTGACGTCCAGCATTCCGGCGATCTCTCCGTAGCTTCTGTCCTCGAAATGAAACAGCACCAGGGGCACCCGCTGATGAGGAGGCAGCCGGCGCAATCCCTGCTCCAGCCGCGCATGCTCGCCAGCGCGTTCCAAGTCCGCCGCCTGCGACCCGGGCGCCACCAGTCTCTCTTCGTAACTCCGTCCGGTCGCGGCGCTGTCGGACGAACGCTGACTGAACAACCGCCAGCGAGCCCGATACCGGGAGAGATGGTTCAGGCACAGGTTCGTGGTCACGGTTCGCAGCCAACCTCCCGCCGCGGGGTTGCCGTCCAGCCGGTCGAAGTGTTCGAACGCCCTGAGAAACACCGTCTGGGACACGTCTTCGGCTTCGCTCTCGTCCCCCAGCAACCGCACGGCGATGCCGAAGACCCGGTCCTGGTGTTGGTAGACGAACGCCTCAAAAGCGCTGTTGTCGATCATAGAACTCCGGCGGCTGCGGAATCATCGTCATATAGGAAACCCCGAAGACCAGCGAAAGTTGCATTCGTTCGTCGAAATACTTGATTCAAACTCCAGACTTGAGATGATCTCTTTCATCATATGCTCAGCGATCCGGCGTAAAATCCGAGATTGCTGACAGACAACGGGAGGCGCCATGAACTGGACCAGATATCGGAGTGCCTGTGGAATTTTTCTCGGATTCGCCACCGCGAGCCTGGCTCTCCAGGCCAGGGACCTGAAGTTCGAGGAACACCTCATCTCCAACGACTACACCTACGCCTACGCCGTGGCGGCCGCCGACCTGGACGGCGACGGCGACCTGGATCTCACGAGTTCCGACTGCGGGACCAAGGGGTCGCGCATCCACAATGCCTTCTACTGGTTCGAGAACGACGGGTCCGGAAACTTCCAGCGCCATTTCGTGGCCAAGGAGGACTGGCAAGGCCGTTACGAACGGCACCGCCTGGCGGACATCAATCAGGACGGGCGAATCGACCTGGTGGGGATCGACAATTTCTACGGCGATGTCTTCTGGTTCGAGAACCCGGGCAATCCGGCACAGACCGATTCCTGGAAGAAGCACGCCATCACGAGCGGCGGCCTCATGGGGGCCTACGACGTGGACGTGGCCGATCTGGACGGGGACGGCCGTCCGGACGTGGCCGCCTCCAGTTGGCGGCTCGGGAACAAGTTCACCTGGTATCGGAATCCCGGTCCGTGGCAGCACGAAGAGTGGCCCGCCCACATCGTGGACGAAGGCCGGTTCGAGACCCGGATGATCCGGACGGGAGACTTCAACGGGGACGGGCTCATCGACCTGGTGGGTTCGGCCCGGGTAGCCGGCATGGTCCTCTGGTACGAGAACAGCGGGAATCCGGCCGCCGGTCCCTGGCGGCGGCACGTCATCAGCCTCCGCCACCGTCCCATGCATGGGACCCCCGCCGATATAGACGGGGACGGAGACCTGGACCTGGTGATGGCGGGCGGCCTGTTGGGGGGAGAGGCTCCCGACCAACACTACCTGGTCTGGTATGAGAACGCCGACGGACCCGGGCGGGCCCGCCACTGGCGCATGCACAATATCGAGGAAGGTTTCTGGTACGGCTTCGAGGGCGTGCCCCACGACCTGGACCGGGACGGCGACCTGGACGTGGTGGCCACCGGGTTCGGCCAACAGGGGCAGATCGCCTGGTACGAGAATTCCGGGGATCCCACGGCGCCCTGGAAGAAGCACCCGCTGAAGGAGCACTGGATCCTGGGCGCCACCGTCATCGTGGCCGACATGGACGGGGACGAGTGGCCCGACATCGTCGCCGTGAACGAGCGGGGCCTCGAGCTGCGCTGGTGGCACAACCGGGGTCCCCGGTAGGAGGGGCGATTTCCAATCGCCCCGTATTCTTCTTTGAAACTTCCAATCCCCGGTGACCGTAGGGGC
>JAJDTT010000255.1 GCA_022827025.1 Acidobacteriota bacterium | reverse complement strand
GCGATCTTCCCGGGGTCGGCTCGGGAACTGACCCGTTCGGGATAAATGCTGGCCTTGCCGGGGACCGGAACCACCAACAGTTGGATCCCCCGGTCAGCCAACTGCCCATGAAAGTCGATGACGGCGCCAAAGGGATCTTGGAAGTCGGGTTGCAGAGCCTCGCTAGGTGGAAATGATTCGACCAGGAAGCGGACCGTCGGAAGATAGAACAGCCAGCCATCGCGCCCGACCAAGGTGTTTTCGCCGGGTTGCCCCGACAGTTGGAACCAGATGAACTGCACCAGGGAGCGGGAGTTTCGGGCGAACCAGGAAGTCTCCTCGATTTCGTTCTCGACATCTCTCAGGTGTTGCTCGGTCGGCACGTTCGACACGAGTTCGGCGACGAGGGGGCGTTCACCCCGCGCCAACTCGAACGCCACCTGGGACAGGGGAACGCATCCGATCACGGCGAAAAATGCAATTGCCAGAATTCGATGGTTCAGTTTCGCCATGGGTGTCTCAAAACTGAAAATAGAGGAACGGATTGAAGGCTTGGCCGGACATCACCATCAGCGAACCCAGAAACAGGCAGAGCAAGGCCATGACTTTTGGCCAGGAGAGACGGCGGGTCCACGGTTCAGCCTCGGCGGGACCGAAGGCGAACAGGCCGGCGGCGGCAATATGGAGAACATTGGCCGGAGTAAAGATCTGGGCCGAGAGTAGCGCTGTTGAAACGTTTTGAGAATGGAAGCCGAACATGAAGCCAAGGTAATCCCCCGCCTGGCCAAGGTCTGAGGCGCGAAAGAGTACCCACGAGAAAAGAACGAGAACAAAGGTAGCACCCTTTCTGGCGGGAGCGGGCAGGAATGCATAGAAGCTGCCCTTGCCGTTCATTCTCTCCAGACCCAGAAGGGCTCCGTGGTAGGCTCCCCACACCAGAAAGGTCCAGCCGGCGCCATGCCAAAGCCCGCCGAGCAACATGACGATCATTAAATTGACATAGGTACGGGAGGGTCCCTTCCGATTCCCCCCCAACGGGATGTAGAGGTAATCCCGCAGGAACGTGGAGAGCGAGATATGCCACCGCCGCCAAAACTCGGAAATGCTCTCGGCGCGATAGGGGGAGGCAAAATTCTTGGGAAAGTCAAAGCCCAGGATGCGTCCCAGACCGAGCGCCATATCCGAGTAACCTGAGAAGTCAAAGTAGATCTGCAAGGCGTAGGCGGTCACGCCGACCCAGGCTTGCAGAGCTCCTGCGGATTCGGCCCAGAACACGGCATCGGCAATGGCGCCGATGGGATTTGCCAAGAGTATCTTCTTGGAAAACCCGAGAATGAAGAGCGAGGCCCCGGAAGCGAGCCTCTCCCAGTTGTGGGTCCGGTGAACCAGTTGGGCGGCGATCGTGCGGTAGCGGACGATCGGCCCGGCGATCAGTTGCGGAAAAAGACTGACGAAGCACGCGAGGTCGGTAATCGACCGGACGGCTGGAGCACGACCCCGGTAGACGTCGATCGTGTAGCTCATGGATTGGAAGGTGTAGAACGAAATGCCGATCGGGAGCGTGATATGGAGGATTGAAAAGGTCTCGGATCCGACCAGATTCAGCAGATGGTTCAAGTTCTCGCCGACGAACATGTAGTACTTGAAAAACCCCAGCAGCCCCAGGTTGGCGGTGATCGAAGACACCAGCGCCGCGGTTCTCCCCCGTTGCGAGGTGGCCGGGTTCGAGATGACCTTACCGCACAGAAAGTCCACGATGGTCGATACGAGCATCAGGACCACGAACCACGGCTTCCACCATCCGTAAAACAGGTAACTGGCAAAGATCAGAAAGAGGTTGCGGAACCGCGGCGGTATCAGCCAGTAGCTGAACAGGACGAGAGGCAGGAAATAGAAGACAAAGATATGAGAAGTGAAAACCAAGCTAGCTTCCGGCGCGAGCACAGCCAAGCGGTTGCACAAGCACCACGTACTCCCGTTCGATCTCCCGGTAAAACCGCTCCGGCAGGCGCGCCCAATCCCTCGCCTCGACAAGGAACGGGATCGTGGATTCCCGCACCGTTTCCTTGAAGTCCATCAGCCGTTCGAGCGGGATCTTCTCCAGCCCCGGCCCGCGCAACACCAGATCGAGGTCGCTTCCGTCGTGGCCGAGGCCGTTCACACGACTGCCGTAGGCCCACACCTCGACATCCGGCAGGTGTTCCCGCACCATCGCCTCAAGAGCGCGTCGGTGCCTTGAGAGCAGCCTCAGGCGGTCAGGCATCGTCCGCCCGGTCGATGATGTCGGCGAGCGCCCTGGCGTCACCGATGGAGTTCGGCAGCAGCTTCAGAGTGGCTTCCGCGAAGTTCTCGCCGTAGTCGTGCGCCGTGTCGTTGCGGTTGTCGCGGTAGCGCAGCCATCGCTCGACCGCATCGGGCGAGATCAGGTCGTGGCGAGCCGCGTGGCGGAAGAGGTCCTTGAAGTGGAGGCGGTCGGCCTGCCGGTTGCTGGCGAACCAGGCGGCCAGCCGCTTGCGCAGCAGCTTTCCGGACTGTTCGAGCACGAGTTCGAACTCCTTGACGCAAGCGGCACGATAGATATCGTACATGACATCGTCGTCCACCTCGTGCCGTTCGATCCCCTCCACCGCCCGTTCGAGCGAGGCGATGCACCGGCGCAGGAAGGTCGTGTCGATGCTCACGTTTCTTGGCCTCCATACCCCAGCGCCGGGTTGTCGCGCTCGATCGCGATCATGGCCCGATCGACGGCCTGACCGACAGTAGGCTGGCGCGCTTGGGCCTTCAGGTGCGCCCAGCGGGCTGCTTGCGGCACCCAGAAGATGTGCTCTGCGATGTACTCGTTGCGGTCCTCCGCAGCTTGGCCCCCCCACGCGGCTGCATCCATGGAGCCGCGGAGGGTATCGGCCATCGCCCACAGCTCGGCCTCGTAGCCTGTTGTTGCACCGCCATCGGATTGACTGCGTGCCGTCGTCGTTGCTGAAATCATTCTCCCATTGCCTTGGTCGAACTCTCAGAGCCGGTTCCCGGCCATAATACGACATGTATGGTCCCGGTGAGTTCCCGGTCACCCACCCCGCGCCGGATGGAGCGCTCGACCAGATCCACCTTCCGCGGGAGGCTTGGCCCCAGGCGCGGATCACGGTTCGGGGGGACAGCGGATTCTCCAATGACGAGTTGATGGCGTGGTGCGAAGAGGAAGGGATTGATGACCTCCTGGGATTGGCGAAAAATGACCGCCTGAAGCGGCGGATCGAGTCCCACATGGAAGTCGTCTATTCGATCACCAGATTGGCCCAGACCGACCAGTAGCGAGTCCCGTCTTCCTCGAACTTGTCGATCACACCACCCATATAGTAGTCATCGAGTGGCTCCTCCAAGGCGAGACGATGCAGGTCTCCCTCCTTGAATCGCCGGACGTTGCCTCCCACTTTGCCCGAGAACTCGTTCTCAGCCTCGGAACGCGCCTTCAGAGGATTGTAGTGGGCGACCAGAATATTCTTGGGGCCGACGTGTCCGCGATGTACTGCCCGGACTTGGTATTTCAGGATGTAGGCATAGTCGTAAAGATCGTTGGACGGGAATTTTCCGGGAATTTCCAAGAGTTCGGCGGTAATCTCCACACTTCCCGCGGTGGTGACTTCGGCATCGATTCCGGAAGACCGTTGGGGTCCGCTGCACGCAGGCAATGACAGGGCTGTCAGGAGCAGAACGGACCAGAGAAAAAGTCCACGGGCTGTCAACGGTCTCACTTCCGCCTGACTTCAGAGTAGGTCCAATGAGGCTCCCATGACTCGGCCAGGTGCAGGACGGGTCCATCCTTGGTTGCCGGGTGCAGCTTGCGCAAGGCTTTGCTCTCGCCGCCGATGGTCGGAGCGTCGCTCAATCGCATCAGCGCCATGGGGGCGCCTTGCCGGCGCGTCCCGGTCTGATCTGTCTGTGACCGCATCACCTTGAGGTCTTCTTCATGGGATCGCGTAAAGAGCACATACTTCCCGTCGGGAGAAATCGCGCCCCCGTAAATGTGACGCCCATCCTCTCCGTAGACCATTCTTCGGTGTTGCCCGGTCTTGTCGGCCATCCAGAGTTGCGTCCAGCCGTGTTCGAGCTTTTGACCGGCGCGGCGAGCCATTTCACCCCCGTCCATGACTTCCTGATCGGGAGGGCGATGCGAATAGATCAGATTTCCGGAGTCGGGAAACCAGTCACCAGTGCAACAACCTGGACCACTGACCGAGTGCAGCGTTCCCGTATCGATCTCAATCTGCACGACGCCCCAGGCATCTCCCCGCCGATTCGCCGGGCCACACACCATGGCGCCGTCCGGGGACCAGAAAAGCTGTTGGTAGATGCCTTGCCGCGGCATCTTGTTCACCACGGATCCGGTCTCGACATCATGGATCTTGATCCCCTCCTTGTACAGGCAGGCGATCTGGCTTCCGTCCGGACTCCACGAAGCCCACGGGTAGTCACCTGGGCCGCCCAACTCGACTGCGTGACTCCCATCGGATTTGGCCATGACGAGAGAACCTTGAAGGCCCCAGTTGAGATGGTGAAAGGTGGAGTCCACATCCAGCCGGCGGTAGAGTAATTTTTTCCCGTCCGGGGAGAACCGCGCTCCCATTTCGTGCCGATCGGGTGAATTCGTCAGGTTGAGTCGCCGGCTGCCGTCCGGACGGCTCAGGTAAAGGTCCCAGTCGCCGCTCTCCGTGCGGGCGCTGGAAATGATCCACCCTTTGGACCGCACCTCCTTGGCCAGGGTCTCTACGCGTGGGTCCGCGGCCGACAGGTTTCCGAAGAGAATGGCGGGGAATAGGATGCTCAGTTGCGAGAGTTTGTAAATGAAAGGCCTGATTGTCACCGTGATGTGCTCCTACTGACGAGATTGCCACCAAGATAGAACGGGGACTGCGTGAAGTCCACAGCGGTTTCTGATATCTGCGCGGACTTCTGGTGTGGCGTCCCGCAAAACCATGTGTTCGTGACGGGTCGAGCCTCGATTTCGAATCCCGGAGAGGCGACATTCTTGCTGCCCACTGGGAGTGGGCGTGGTTCAGGCGCCCCGTATTCTTTTGCCGTGCTGTCACTTGGGAGACGGGCGCCTGGAAAGACGCCCGTCCCAGTCGGCGCCGGGGACGACGCCGCTCCTGTGGACTTCCGTTGGACCCCGGTCTATCGTGGTGGGAAATCCCGTTGGAGGGGCAGTTCCCCGATTTTTGCCTATGCCCCGAAAAATCGAATCAGATGGAGGCCCCGCGATGAGGCAAGCCGTTCTCATTCTGTTCGTGTTGACCACCTCGATCGTCATTTACGGAGAAGATTCAGGCGTTTTGCCGACGCCTCAGGATTTTCAGCGGACGCATGGCGTGATCTCCCTCAGTGGGAAAATCAGGGTCGACTACCTTTTGCCCGATGCGCCGTCCGAAAAGCTGGAAATCGCCGTCGGCTTGATCGATGAGGCCCTGCGAGACGCGGAAGTGGAGATCACACCGCAACGTTACGGCTTGCCGGAACAACAGTCAGGCGGTGATTTGAAGGTCCTGCTTGCGTCCTATGCCGAGTGGTCACGCCCAAGTGATGCTGACCGGCGTGATGTGTTGAGTCTGAGTGACCGCGAGCTTTTGAGCTCTCCAGGCACAACCGGCCAGGAATATGTGCTCTGGGTCGATCCAGCCAATCGAAGCATTTACCTGATTGGTTCCGGAGACCAGGGCGTGCTCTACGCAGCCGTGTCCCTGACGCAGTTGATCAATGGCGCGGCCGGTGAGATCCAGATTGAAGGTTGCCAGATCAGGGACCATCCCGATTTCGAATACAGGCTGGCTGCCGACTGGTTGATGAACGTTGAAATCGATCGTTGGAGCTATGACTGGGGTGACGGGGTCGAGGCCTATTCGAAACGAATCAAACGAAAGCTCGACCTCTGCCTGCGCCAGAAAATCAACATGGTCCTGTTTCACGGATATGGCTGGGGCACGGACCTGTTCCCGGGATTCCCGGAGTTGATGCAGGAACTGAATCAATATGCCCGTCATCGGGGAATCCATCTGATGACCGCCGGCTATGGCGCAAGCTATGGCATGAGCTACCAGGGCGGTCCTCTTTACGAAGAAGCGCCTTATCTGGGTAAGCTTTTCCTGAATCGGGAATCTTATCCCGAAGGGAAGGTTTATGAATGTATGGGATTCCCCTACACGAGAAAAGGAGGAATGGATCCTCGAACTACAGGAAGCTGCCGAGCCAATAATGAACTCAATAGGTTGAAAGCCGAAGAATTTCGGAACTATGTGGCGAAAACGGAACCTGGAGCGCTCTATATTCATTTCGAGGATTTTGGGGGATATAATGGAACTCAGGGCTCCTGGCTGCAGCGCTGTGACCGTTGCCGCGCCCGCTGGCCGAACGACGACCTGAAGGCTCCGGATGGCGGAGCTGCCGGACTGGCCCATGGATACCGCGAGCTGATCGAAGCCATCTTCAGCGTCAAGAATCCCGACACCGGTTACGATGCATCGCGCGACTGTATCGTCGTCCCGATTTCCCCCGTCTACATAACGGACTCCCGATCTCCGGCGGATTGGGAGAATGTTGTTGAACTTTGGGAAGAGACTGCGCGTTTGTTGCCGGCGTCAAGGAACATTCAGATCGGATTCCGCGAGATATTTCCGCAACAGGATACGGCCAGGCGATTCGTCGACGACTATAACCAGGCGATGGAAAGGGCGGACCGGCCATTCAAGATGTTCATGTTCTTCTGTAGTGGGGCAAACTATTTCTACAACGACTATCCCGTTGTCTCCACTCCGGCTTTGAACGCCGCATTTTTGGGAGCCGGCACCATTTATGACGGCGGGAACGGGTTCAATCAGGAACCGCTCCAGTGGATCGACGCCGAATACAGTTGGAACGTCCGGTCCACCGGGTTTTACAGGGACCCGAAGTCCTATGAGACGGCGATGACGATCCGGCTGGACCTTCAACATAATCGAATTTGGCCTGAGGAGATCTATGGACAAGGAGGATTGCTCGAGCAAGCGTGCGTCCGCCTCTACGGTGAGAAAGCGGCGCCCTCGATGGTGCGTTTCAACACCCTCTTCGAGGAAGCCACTGCTGATGAGACGCCGCCGAGAATGTGGCCCAGGCTCTATCCGCTCACGGCCATGTGGCGGAATCTTGCAGTCGATAGAAGGACCTGGAGCGGACCCATTGAGCACGTTCGCCTATTGGAGTTCATGAAAGAACACCGGCTCTCCGAAGACGACCTTCATGCGCGCCTCGTCTCTCGCTGGAGGAAGTGGGAACGAGTGACACGGCAGGGAGAAAGGCTCCTGGAGAAAGCACTCCGAGTGACCGGGCCCTACGAGGACTCGAAGGCAGACCTGGAGCACCTGTTGTCGACGGCACGGCTCGGAGCGAGGTTTGCCGACCTTATTTCCAACCTGCACTCCTACTTCATTATGGCGCCTGGCAAGCCGAAAGAAGTCCAGCGGGAGTTGATACGGGACCAGGCCGAGCGCCTCGAAGTGTTCGTTCGCAACCAGTTCGGGACCGAGACGCTCCATCCCTCCGGAGGTGAAGTGGGAAGCTCTCTTGCGGCCTTGAAACGTATTTTGAAAGTCGTTTCGTCCGACAACTGACGAGGAGGTTCAGAATGCGGCGAATCGACAGGAAGGTGTTCCCGGCAGCCTTGTCCGTCATCGTTGTTGGGGTGCTGGCGACCCAGCCGGCGTGCCGCCAACAACCCGTCGAAGGTCCTTTCATCATTCCCGATCCCCAGTTCGTTTCGTTTCATGAACGGGACATTCTGGTGCCGAATCGAGCGGCCGCGCTGGTGATCGTTCAATTCCCGGCTCCCACATTCAAGGAGAATCTTGCCCAGGAAATCATTCTCAACCGGCTCCAAGAGTTGGGGGCTGCGCCCGGCATCGCCACGGTGGCTCAGCCTCCTGGCAAGGTGCCGGATGAGGCGCAAGCCATGATTTATCTGGTGAACCACCAAAAACTGCCCGATTTGCCGCCGCTGGACGAGGCGGATCGCCAGGTCCTGGAGGACTCCCGGAATCTCGAACAGAACTATGTGATTCGTACCCATGGCAATACAGTTTTTCTGGTGGGATCCGGCGATCAGGGCCTCCTCTATGCCGCCACGACGCTGATCCAACTGATCGACCGGCGGGAAGAGGAGATCAGGATCACGACGGGCCATATTCGGGATTTCCCCTCTTTCAAATACCGGGTCGCCTCGGATTGGCTGCTCAACAATGAGATCAACCGTTGGGCATACGATTACGGAGACGGCCGTGAGAAATACCTGGCACGAGCCAAGAGAAAACTCGACTTTTGTCTTCTTTACAAGATCAACGCGGTTCGTTTCGAGGGTTTTGGTTGGGCGATCGACCGGACCCCCGGGTACAACTCCTTGATCAAGGAACTGGCAAAGTACGCGAGACAACGGGGAATTCACCTTTTCCACGGGGGTTATGGCGCCGGGTACGCGCTCGGTACGTACCAGTTCTTTGGTGGGACCAGAGAGGGTGCATCGCCTTCGTATCAGGGCAGGATTTTCTTTAACCGAAAGTCTTATCCGGACGGCGCGACCTATGGTTGCGTGGGACATCCTTTCGAGGACCAGCAATATTTCGGGAAAATGCCAGCCAATTTCACGCGCAGTCTTGGCACCTGTCGCAGCAACGATACTCTCAACCGGCTCAAGGCAGAGGAACTCACCGCGTATGTTCGCGAACTGGAGCCTGGCGGTTTGTACATTCACAACGAGGATGTGGACAACTACCGGGACACGGAGCCGGAGTGGAAGAAACATCGTTGTGACAGTTGTCGAAAGAAATGGCCCAACGATGACCTGAAAGCGCCCGATGGAGGGGCGGGCGCTCTGGCTCACGGCTTCAATGCGCTTCTGGACGCGGTCTTCAGCGTCCGGAATGAGGAGACCGGCTACGATGCCAAGAGAGACTGCTTCGTGGGGTTGCTATCTCCTGGTTATGTGACCTATGGCACGGGGGAGTCGGAACTGTACAGCATAAAAACAGTGCCGGAGGCGCACACGGATTGGAACAATCTATTGGCGCTGTGGACAAACGTCGGCAAGCAATTGAAAGTCCAGGCGCCTGAGGTTCAAATCGGTTTTCGGGAAATCTGGCCGCTTGAAGAGACGCGGGACAGGTGGGTGCCGGCGCTCCAATCCCGGTTCGACAGGCACGGCCTGAAAATCGGGACTTACTTTCTCGTCTTTCAAGGCGCGGATTTCACCTACAATGACTACCCGTTCGTGACGTCGCCACTGACCAATGTGATGTTTGAGGGAGCGACCACCATAGAAAACAGTTCCGGATCATTTGCGCAGGAACCGATGCAGTTGCTCAACGCCGCTTACGGTTGGAATACGCGAGCCCACGGCGTGTTCGTTCCCGCTACGACGCACAGTGAGTCGCGAGAAAACTACATGCGCGGGACCTTCAATCTGGATGAGCCGGAGGAGATCGTCGGCGAGAACGGTTTTCTGGGCCAGGCCTGCAGGAAGATCTATGGCGAACAGGCCGGCGCATTCATGTATCGGTATAACCGGCTTTTCCGAGTCCAGAGCGAGTTTGCCACCGAGAAGAAAAGGGTGAATGAAACCACGCCCCATTGGGCCAGCCGGCGAATCTACCCCATGCACACCCTTGCCTATAATTCTGCAAGGGCTTCACGCACCTGGAGGCCGGACCTTGCCGAAGTCGACCGCCGATTGGTGAGTATGGCCCAGGCGGCCGCGGGGGAGACCATGGAAATTACCGGCGCGGTGCTGCATGACAAACTAGCGAGGGTCTGGAGCCTGCGGACTGCCGTAACCCGAGAGGCGTCGGGCTTGGTTCAGACTGCCTTGCAATCGAAGGACTTGAGGCCAAAAGCCAAAGAAGATCTTGAGCACCTGTTCGCCCGCCTCAATCTTGGCTATCGGTTTGCCGACAGCGTGTCGGCCCTGCACCTCGCCTACCGCGATTGCGCGACCGAAAATTCCGCCGCCGCCCGGGAGACTCTTCAGCGAGCCCGCGATCGGCTTGCCGGGACCGTCACCTACATGAACGACAATTTCGAGTTCCGGATGTCCGACGCCAGCGGTGGAGATCAATCCAGTTGGCGTTACTATGCGACGCTGATCGGCGAGAAGATTAATGAACTTCAGGACAGCCTGACAGCCGAAGCGGCTCTTTCCGTGGATCATGGCTGATTTGGCCGAGACCTCGCCTGTACATGTATAGCCTGCACCTGCTCCTTGTTGCGGTCAGCATCAGTTCCGTTCCACAGCAACAGCCCGACGAGATGCCATGGTTGCACTACGTTTGTGCGAGGCCGGTGTCCGAGGGGCCGGGTCAAATCCACTTCGAATCGGGCAGGGCGTCGGAAATCCAGGGCGACTACAGAAATGCTCTTGCGGCGTATCTGAAGGCGGCTGCTACGGGAACGCAGTGGCCCTATTGCCTTTACCTGGCCAGGATCTACCTTCGACTCAATGAACCCGCCGCGGCCGAAGGCGCGGCAGTAGCCTGTGCCAAGCTGGCGCAGGAGTGCCCGGCAGGAAGGCTCACGCTGGCCTACATACTGGGCGAGACAGGGGAGCCTGCTCGATCAGAGGAGATAGCGGAACAGATCATTGAATCGGACCCGCAAAATGCCGAGGCCTGGTACGTCTCCGGCAAAAACCGTCTGGCCGTCAATGACGGAACTCAAGGCGAAGCACGGCTCCGAAAAGCGATTGAACTCAACCCCGAACTGGCCCACGCGCATCTGGCGCTCGGCACTTACTACAGTCAGGAGAAATCCACCTTTGAACGGGCTCGCCGGTCCTTGGAGCGCGCTCAAGCCCTGGGATTGGGAAACTTCAAGCTCCATCTGCAGATGGGAGCCCTTGACCTGAAACGAAACCGGATCGGCACCGCTCTCCGGCACCTGGAATCGGCTGTCGAACTCAACCAACTGGCTCCCGAGGCATACTATCTTCTCAGCCGTGCCTACAGGAGGTCCGGTGCCTTCAGAGAGTCCCGCGAGGCCCTTGATCGTTATCAAGAGTTGCAAGAGCGGACCAGCCGATTGAATGAAGAGATTGCGAGGAGTCAGAGCCTCTACCAGAAAGGCATGAAACTTCTGCAGGAGAGGCGGCTGGAACCTGCATTGGACGCATTCAGGGAAGCGTTGGGGCCCCATCCGAATCAGGACATCTGTCACTACGGGATCGCTCAAGTGCTTGCACTGAAGGGGGATGCCGAGGGCGCCATTGCCGCCCTCCGAAAAGCCATAGAGTCCAGACCCTATAACGCCGCCTACTATCGTTCTCTCGCCGACATCCTGCACAGCGTGAAGAGAACCGCCGAGGCCATCGACGCTCTCGACCATGCTCTGTCTTTGGAACCGGCCGACGCCCCGCTGCACAACCAATTGGGAAATCTCCATTTTGCGGCCAGCGCATTCGAGAAGGCGCATGCTGCCTACGAGACCGCTATCCGGCTTGATCCCAACAACGCCCTTTTTCGTCTCAACCTCTCATCAGTGCTCCGACGATTGGGAAGAGTGGAAGAAGCTGAGCGTCAGAAATGGATTTTTCAGCAACTCTTGTCCACGAGCTCGAGCCAAAATTGAGGAAGGTATTTGGGGGAGACGCATTCATCTGGTGGAACCTGTTGGTTGTCGCCGCTGGTGCGCCTGCTCCCCAGACGACCCCGAATGCCTATTTTTCAGACATCATCGAACCAGCCGGAATCCGATTCCAGCATGTGAACTCCGCCAGCCCCGAGAAGTTTCTGGTCGAAACCATGGGTTCCGGAGTGGCGTTTTTCGACTACGACCAAGATGGCAGGATCGATATCTTTTTTGTCAATGGAGGACGCGTTCCGGGCGTGATCGATTCTTCTCCGGTCAGGCACGCACTCTATCGAAATCTGGGAGAGGGGCGATTCAGCGACGAGACCCGCGCAGCGGGAATCCATGCCAGCGAGGGTTACGGACAAGGAGTTGCCGTGGCGGACTACGACGGCGACGGGGACGATGACCTCTTCATCACCAACTTCGAAGGACGCAATATCCTCTATGCGAATCAAGGGGCCGGGACTTTCCGGGATCGAACCGAACATGCCGGTGTGGCCGGGGACGGCCGCTGGTCGGTAAGCGCGGCATTCCTGGATTTTGACAACGACGGCGACCTCGATCTCTATGTGACCCGGTACCTCGACCACAACTTCGGCAACAATCGTGTCTGTGGACCTTGGCTCGAGAAGGGAATTCGGACCTATTGCTCGCCAAAAGTCTACGACGGCCTCCCGGACTTGCTATACCGCAACAACGGAAACGGCACTTTCTCCGACATTAGCGAGCAGGCGGGAATCTCCCGATATGCCGGGAAGAGTCTTGGCGTCGTCGCCGGGGACTTCGACTGGGATGGATGGATCGACATCTACGTGGCGAACGATTCCCAGGGGAACTACCTTTTCAAGAATCTGCAAAATGGCACTTTCGAAGAGGTGGGACTCAATCTGGGCGTGGCTTTCGATGAGAATGGGGCACCCCAGGCCGGCATGGGGGTGGATATGGCCGACTTCAATGGAGACGGCTTGCCCGATTTTGTGGTCACCAATCTGGACGTCGAGTACCTTGCCCTCTACCTGAATCGCCGTTTTTTCTTCGAGGAGGTCGCGTCCGTCTTCGAAGTCAAATTGGCGTCCCGCAACCTGGTGGGTTTTGGAGTCCGTTTCCTCGATTTCGACAACGACAGCGACTTGGACATCCTGGTTGTCAACGGACATATCATCGACAATATCGTTCAGATCCGGCCCGGATCATCCTACAGTCAGCCCAAGCTGCTGTTCGAGAATCGGGAGGGGCGTTTCGTCAAGTCGGTGGGACAGCCCGGAGATCCATTGTCGCTACCCCAGGTGAGTCGAGGTCTGGCCGTGGGTGACATCGATCTGGACGGAGATCTCGACGTCGTAGTCAGCAATTGCGGCCAGGGTCCCATGCTCTTGTCCAACAACCATGGAAACAAGAAAAATTGGCTGGAAGTCCAACTGAAGGGAATCGAGTCCAACTCCAATGGGATTGGAGCAAGGATTGAGTTACGGGTCGGAGAGGAGCAGTTTCGAACCCAGGTGCTGGGCGGGGGCAGTTATCTTTCAGCCTCACCCTACTGGGTGCACCTGGGGCTGGGAGAGCGGCGGGAAGTGGACGAGCTGACGATCCGATGGCCATCCGGCACCGTGGATACGCTCAAGGGAATTCGCGCCAATCAGCGTCTCCAGGTCATAGAAGGTCAAAAATGGCAGTAGCGGCGACCCTTGTGGTCGCCCTCCGCAGGCTGTCGAATGATGCGGGAACGAAAGTGGGCACCCACGAGGGGTACCCCTACCGAACCACCAGAAAAATGGGGAAAGTCCCGGACGGTGCAGGTATGGACTTCACATCCTCCCCGGACTATATTGCGCACAGTTGTGTTTGAGCGTCCACTGAAAACGCTGACGCTTCCCAAGGAAACATCCAGAGGAGTCGGAACTTGCATTTGGGTCACTTGTTCCTGGGCATGGCATTGCTGGCTCTCGGATTGATCGGCATCTTCCATAAGATTGCGGATCAGTACCGGTGCCGTCCCCGGGCGATTTCGGTGAGCATATTCTTCTGGGCAGGGCTCTTTACGGTTGTCTACATCATAGCTACGGGAAAGACCGCCCTGGTCGGTGAAACCCCTGGGAAGCTCTACCTTGTGGCTGGAGTTTGTGGATTCCTGGCGGCCGCAGCGATCTTGGCCTTCCAAGCAGGTCTACGTTACGGCAAGGGAAAAATCGCCACCAGTTGGGTCGTCATCAACCTGTCCACGGCACTTCCCACAATTCTCTCGATCGCGATTTACAAGGAAGCCGTCAGCCCCTGGAAAATAGTCGGGCTCATTCTCGTGGTGGTGGCTGTCCTCCTGCTATGGAAGGACAAGCAAATCGACGAAGCGGCGGAAGCCGGCCTCGCGGCAGATGCTCCAGCCTCCAGTTCGCCGAAGGGGAATTGACTCATGTGGCTCCGCATGATGCTGATCTGTTTCGTGACCAATGGGCTGGGAGCCTTCGGACTGCGGATCATGTCCGGAATGGGTTTGTCCGAGACCTTCAAGTTCCCCTACCTGATGCTCTGGTTTTGGGCTGGATTCATCCTCTCGGCGGCCCTCTTCTTCTTCAAGAACCGCCGCCTCACCAAGCAGGAGATCGTGGTTGGCATCGGACTAGCCTCCAGCAGCGTGCTGGGCCAACTGGGAATGGCATTGTCCCTGGAACACGGAATCCCCGGGTTCGTCGTCTTTCAGGTGGCGCCCGGCGGTGGTCTGTTCCTGGTCGTCCTGGTCGGCATACTCTTCTTCAAGGAACGTGTCTCGGCCTACGGGGTGGCCGGGATCGTAATTGGGATGGCGGCCCTGGGAATCCTTACGTTTGCTTGATCCTGGCTTGGGCGCACGGATGGATAACAGCCCGTGGAAAAAGTCGTCACGGCATTTGACCGGGTCTGCATCCCGGCGGATTGCGTCTCTAGGTTCCGTAAACTTTTCACCAGAATAGAGTTACGTATTCTTCGGCGACCCTCTTCTCCCACTCTTGTCACTAAAGCAGACTTGCACGCGGGTCTGGCCGATCTGCGTGCTGGACTGGCCGATCTTCGCGCCGACCTCTATCCGCCCTATGGCTCCAGACCGGCTATCGTCGCCGGGTTCCTTGCCATCGTCCAGGTGATAGCCGGGAAGTAGGCTTCCACCTTCAAGGAGAAATCAAATGCGTGAACCAGTCCTTGGTTCTTACCGAATCGAATTGAGCGGCAATTGGACGCTAGAGAACCTTTACAATTTTTCACATACCTACTCCCAACTCTATATGTTTCAGTATTCGCTCAGGTTTCAGGGTTGGATGATGCCTCAGGATGAACCCGGATTCGGCGAGTGGATAACGGGTCCGTACACCGTCAACCCGTGGGTCGGTGGATAGGATGCTGTAAATTTCTACAAGCAACTAGAGAAAAGAGTTCCCCTACCACACCATCCGACTCTTCTCCGCATCCACTATGCGTCTCCCGGCTGGATAGAACTCGGACTCGAATACACCTCAGCTCTGGCGATCCCACTCGCAGTCTACGCCTTCCTAAGGAATGCAAGGTCGTTCAACCAACTTTACAACGAGATCTACAAAGGAATGCGCGAACGAGAGCTCATGTCAATTAAAGTTAAGAGGCAACAACTCAAGCTTGACCGTGAAACCTTGGCATTCATTGACGAGAGCAACACGGAGCTAAGCAGTGCACTGCGGCTTGAGCACAGAGAACAACTCGACCGCGCAACCAGCAATCCTCTCACCACCCTCAGAATCCTACTTTCGTACTACCGGAGAAATAAAACACTCAGCGAATATGAGACCGAGGGAAAGATCGATTTCCTTGAAGGTGGCCGCCCCTCGAATCTGTAGAATCCTCAAGGACGGTTACGGGGTGGATAGTTTTCCGGCGGCCGCCGGAACAAAATACGGAATAGGGATCTCCGCGGACCGCGAGCGGGCCCGCTCAAGACAAGAAATCGTGAAAACTTATTCACGTGGCCTCGAGGGTAATTCGCACCAGGGCGCTATGCCTTACCCCTGGCCTTCCCGAGATCGTCCAATATAGGCCGTCTACGGCGATCTTTGTTCGTCGAATCGGGCTGGAATCGCCTGATCGGGCGACAGGCGGCCAGACCTGACGCTGGAGCCCTTGGAGTCAACGCTGCAGAGACCACATACGCGCCGTCCGGCCCAAGATCCGACACTCCACCCCTGGAAAACTCCCCGCCGATCTGGAAGGGGCAACCATCGAGGTCGTTGAGCGAACGGCGGCTGGACGGGTGGGGTAGTTTGCCTACTTCGTCCGATTCCCGCGAGAGGGAGTCGTCTGATTAAGCTTATCGGCATGTTCGCTGAGGTTCTCAGCCTGAAGCACGTTTTCGACAATGTCCATGACAAGGTTCAGATTGGCTGTGTCCGGCTTGTAGGCCCGATGGGCTGCAGCGTGGCCCGCATTCAGCGCTGCCTCGAGGGACACTCGATTGATCTTGCTCAGGAATCCCTTGTCCTCCAGCGCATCCAGCCTATCCGCGAAGGTGCCGGAATCCCCAACCTGCCTAAATAAGAGTCCATCGATCACTGTTCGAGCACCCATCAGAGCCAGCCGCCGCTGATCACCTTGGAGAGCACCGTAGATTTCTCGCATTAGCTCTTCTGTTGCCTCGTCCGGAATGTCTTCGAGCCAAGGTGGCCGGCGGCGGGATACACGAGACGGATAGTACTCGACGCTTTCATAATCTGGCTCTTCCGAAAACCAAGACACCCGTTTTACAGAGATCTCTTCGCAACCGCAGCACTCCAGCAAGGAATATGTATTGCTCCAGTCAATAACAAAATCTTCCTCTATGATTTCGGAGCCCTGCTGCTTTCGCACTGCGACCACATGATGCTTGGTCTCACATCCACACTGATTGCAGTGGGATCTGGCGATCTTTTCATCAGACATAATAAAATCCCGAACTGAGATTCTTTCTTCTTCACGCTCCCCGTCAGTCTGTGGGAACTCCCCGCTGCCATCCAGCCCGCCGCCCATCGGCCTCTACCTAAGCTTAGCCCGACCCTTTCAAGCCAACACAGGCGCTCTACGGGCCCGGTGTTCCGCGATCGCTCGGAAATCCCCTCCAAGTGAAAGCGACAACCAACTCAGACGCAGTCAAGACTGCGGCGGGACCATAGGAGCACGTTCGGCGATGATTCTGATTTCCTGTCCGTTATGCATGGCCGCCAAGCTGTGCCAGGACTCTGCACGCATCCTATGCAGAACAGCTTTCGCGCGATCTTCGTGACCCAGGTAATCCCATAACCAAGCCGAGCTGGAGAGCATCGCTACCGTAGCGATGAGCATGGCAGTCCAAAACCAGGAGGCCGGGTATTTCGGCAGGCCGATCTCGGGATTGTAATTGCTGCTCAGCTGTCCGTATCCACCATGCACGAAGTCGTTGAGCCAGGGTGAGAGGCCCGCCCACAGACGAGTGAAATCCGGTCCTCCACGATCCGCAAGCGTCCGTAGGCTACCCTTGTTGATGCGTGGCTGGGCATCGATGTCGTTCTGCCACCCGTCGCCACCGCGTTCGTAGCCGCCGACCATATACTGTTTCAGTAGTGCCTCCAATATCGGGCGCATCAGCGCGAATCCCGAAGCATACAGCTTACAGTCGAAAGCCCCGGCCACAACCTGTGCGTGGGTTAAGACAAGCACCGTGTACGTGCCCGCGACGATCTCGCGCTGTGACGCATCGCGCCTGTAGGTAAGACGTCCATCCGGCCTGTGCTGCGTAAAAAGCCTATCGTATCGATCCAGGACAGCGCGTCTGATGACCCCGAAATCCGGGACATCGGTCGTAACATCCTCTACTTTAATCTCATACATCAGCTGAGCCAGTAAGCGTACTTTCCGCCGGTGTCCAATTCCAATCCCACGTTCACCATCTTCCCCTCTCCTCTTAGCTTCCGTCGTTATCTCCGCAAGCTCTCGGCGCAGCTGGCTGGGTCTGGGTGTCCCCCAACTCCTCCGGCGCCGTCACCGCCACCGCCGCCCCCGTTTCCAGATCCACCGCCTCTTCCACCTTGTGCCCCAGTCGGGTCCGCCCGTTCTTGAGCTTCGTGATCTTCGCCTCCGGGTCGTGTGGATTCACCCAATCCCGTTTGCTCGTCTTCTTCTTGCGCTTGCGGTCGAACCGAACCAGATCCTTGCTCGTCGGGGTCGGGACTCCCGAGCTTTTTGCCAGTCCCTTCACGAAGCTCTCATAGTCTTCCCCCGTGTCCCGGCGCACTAGGCTGCGCATCGCCGCGCTCGCCTCCAACGTCGTCGCGTCGATCCCGATTGTCTTCCCCCGCACCAGTCCTGCTTCCGCCAAACGCGCCAGCACCCAGGTGAACAGCTCGCGGTGCGTCTCCACGTCGATCCGTCGCCTCGTGCGCGACAAGGTCGAGTGATTCGGCGGCGTTTCCTCCGGGTCCAAGTCCAGAAATGCACGCTCATCGAATCCGCCACCCGCCAGGCGATGGCCGTTCCGAGTTCAGTCCCTCGAAGTACCCGACCAACAGCATCCGGAAGTACCGTCCGGGGCGCAGACTCGGACGCCCGATCCCGGCGGCATAAAACCGCTCGCACAGTCCCTCCACGAAAGCATCGAACCCCGCTTTCCCCAATACTTGATTCAGCCGTTCGTAGAAGGGATGCCCCGGACTCCGGGGCAGTTTCTGCGTCGCTACCTACATCCCCCGCTGCCGTCTCGAAGACGGTTTCTTTTCCATCGCCATAGTGTCATTTTATGTCGGAGGTCTGGCGTTGTTTCCCGGACTTTTGCCACGGGCTGTTAGGCGTCGGCGCGGTCATATCGACCATCAGCTTGATGATATGACGCGGGGTGCGGAACGGCCCGTTCTGCCCGGCGGTCGGTACCTTGCCGAGCATGTACTCGTAGAGGTCACCCTTGGTGTCGCTGTCGGCCATGTCGATATGTCGAGCTGATCCACCACGTTCGCCAGGATGCGGGGCGTGGGCATCATAAAGACGGCGTCTCTCATGTGGTGTGCATACGTCGAGCCTTTTCTGGCACCGGGTTCCCCCCTCTGGCCCAGGGCTTTCATGAAGGGGAATACCTCGTCGCGCACGGTCGCGAACATCTTCTCGGGAGCGGTCTCCCTGAAGCGAGACCAGCGAATGGCGTCCTGATCGGGAGCAAAGATCGGCCCCTCGATGGGCTTCCCGGTGCGTGCGGCCTCGTTCTCTTTCAGCGTTTGCAGCTCGTCGAGCCGTTTAATGAAGAGTAGGTAGGTCAGTTGCTCGATGACCGTGAGTGGATTCGAAATGACCCCAGACCACATCGTGTTCCAGATGTTGTCGATTCTGGCCTTGAGTTCGCCTGTGATCATAGCTTTTGGATGCGTCGGCGGAGGGTCGGCCTCCTCGGGCTCCGGATCAACCCTCGTCGGTATACGGTAAACGGCTCGACCAGCGAACCCCAGGACGCCCTGACTCCAGGTTCGTGTGGAACGTCACCCAGACCAGACGCTGTTGCGACGTGTGGGCTCGATTCTGATTCCCGGCTTTCCAGTAGCCGGATTTGAATCTACCGCCTTCACGATTCGCAGGCGGCCGCCGTGAATTCGGGCTCGGCAGTTCCCCCGGGGCAACCCCCTGGACCCCATTTCACACTCTACTTCACAAATGGGAAATCATCCGGTATGATTTTCTAGCGAGCCGCGGTATGGCTACGCCACACATTGACGAACGAGCCATCACGTGAATTCTGCCGACACGTCTCTGACCGGGCCACCCCCACCCGAGGTTCCGCTGACTGACCCACCGCTCGTACGGGTCATCGCCCAAGTGCGCTTTCCGCTCATTGCGTCGTTGGAGAAGCGGGAGTTCATCGCGTCGTTTCAGGAGGCCATTCGGGAGTCCTACCCGGTGCTGCGTCCAGAGGAGGGACGCAGCGTCGTTCTGGGACCACAGGGAGTGGTGGATACACGCTCGAACACCTTGTGGCGCTTCAACGAAGTGAGAGGGGCATGGCGTGTCACGCTGGCACCCGACTTCCTCGCGCTGGAGACCACGAAATATACGAGCCGTGAAGACTTCATGGAGCGCTGGAGGATGGTCTTGGAAGCACTCAAGGAGCACGTCGATCCGCAGGTATTGGATCGCCTCGGCGTGCGCTATATCGATCGTGTGTCTGGGGATAACGTTAGCGCTCTTCCCCAGCTCGTTCGCCCGGAAGTGGCGGGAATTCTGGGATCCCCACTCTCAGCACATGTTCAACATGCCGTCTCAGAAAACGTGTTCATTCTGCCCGGGAACGCGGGTCAAATAACCGCCCGCTGGGGACTGCTGCCACCGCGAAGCACGATTGACCCTGGCGCACTGGACGCTATCGACGAGCCCAGCTGGATCCTTGATACCGACGCCTTCCAGTCATTTCAGACAGGCAGTCGGCGGCTCGATGTCGACTCTGTGGTCGAGCAGGCGCGCGGCTTCGCCGAACGCATCTATAGAATCTTCCGCTGGGCGGTAACGAATGAGTTTCTGCGACGGTACGGAGGTGACCCGTGAACCTTGAATCCTTGCCACGCGAGTCGGCCGTCAGTGACGGAACGACATCCTTTATCGGTAGCTCTGGCATCCGGGATCGGGCCTCGCTGTCGGTGATCATGGTAAGCGGCGCGTTGTCGATCGCCGGCACGTCGTCCGCAGAGCCTACGACAATCTGGGGGGCACCGTACACACACGAATCCGATACGACCGCTAGCGGGCCAAGCCGTGACGCGGTGGCGACACAGATGGAGATCAAGACTGAAGCCACCCGTAAGGCCATCTCTGAACTGCGTCGAATCTCTGGCCTGACTTGGGAGCAGCTCGCTGGGCTGTTCGGGGTGTCGCGTCGCAGCGTCCACTTCTGGGCCAGTGGGAAGCCGTTGAACGCCACCAACCACCAGCGGCTCATGCAGGTGCTGGATGTTGTCCGAGGTGCCGACCGTGGGACAGCGCGCAGCACGCGTGCGGCTCTGCTTGATGCCCGTGAGGGTACGACCGCGTTCGAACTGTTAGCGGACCAGCGGTTTCGGGAAGCACGTGTAGCCCTTGGTCGCGGGCGCCCGCGCCTCGTCCCGGTACTAACCCAGCTCAGTGCAGCGGCCCAGACTGCGCGTAAGCCCCTCCCACCCGACGAGCTTTACGACGCGAAGAGCGACCGTGTACACCAGGAACCAGGGCGTGCACGCGCCGCTCGAACCGCAAGGGATCAGCGGCGTGGGCGCGGTTGACGTTGCCGGTCGCGAGCAGGTCGACCAGAGAATCGCGACCTGGCGGCAGGGCGACTGCGTCATCGGGGACGACTGGTTTCTGTTTCGGACAAACATGGGAAATCCCTTGACCGCGGCCGGCAAAGCGGCAGTCGTCGAAGGAGTTGAGAACGCCGAGACGTCCGTCCGCGGCTTCGCAGTCCTCACTCAGACCTGCGACCTCGTCCGGCACTGTGGAGACCGCCCCTTCGCCGAGGTTAGCCCACTGGTCGAAGTGAATGATCAGGTGCTCCGCGAGATCGAGCGGGGTCGAAGGCCAAACTACGGCTTCATCCCGGGAGTGGCCGACCGCCGCCTCGTGGCCGACCTCGACTGAGTTATGACGGTGGAGAAGTCGGTTGTGGCGGATTGGAAGCGGACCGAGGGATGCCGAACGGATGAGGACGCGCGTCGTTTCTCCCTCGCCCTGGCACGCAAGCGAGCAAGGACGGCGTTCCCCGACGACTTTGTCGCGTTCGCCAGGCCATTGATGGACCGGATGTCGGGGAGACACGACAGGCTGGGCGATGAGGGGCGTGCCCTCCGCTCGCTCCGCGAAATCCGAGTTAGGGCGGCCCCGTCGTGGGACGCCGCCGCCGTAGAATTGATGTTCTGGTTCATCCGCAATGACGAGCCGCCGGCATTCGAGACCCGGGGCTGGGAGCACTGCCTAACGGCGTTGCCCCAGCCGCAGCCGACATCCGGGCGCTTCGTCCGTGTGGATGCCGTGGTCCAGACTCTGGATGATCTGACCGCTCGCGACTACGTCGAGAGCGACCCGCTCGATCTGGATCACCTTTCGACGCGACGACGGTAGGCAAGGATCGGCAGCTTATAGAACATTGGATGCCAACGTTTCCCGCGCAGTATCGCCCAATGTACGCGGGATTCTCCGACACGCCGGCAGCTCTCGCCGGACAAGCGTATTACCCTCGCCAACGGCCGGACCACTCCTTCAATTCCCGGCCGGTGGCATGCTCGCTTCCGTCGGCTACCGGACGGTCGAGCAACGGTGCCGCCGCGCCCCGCGAAGATTCGATGATATTCTTCCCGGATCTGACCGAGGGGTTGAGGACGACAGATTGGTAGGAACTCACGAGAATTGGCGACTCTGCAAGACTTTTACGCCGAGTCAGAAGTGCGTTGGTCTTCGGATGTACGTGAAGGGCCGCTTTGAGCAGCGGTTTCACGAGCACGTTACCGCGCTCGATCTCGCGGAGAAGCGCGTCGCCGAACTGCTCAGGTCGCTCGTCTTTCGATACGAAGAGGCCGCGGGAGAGCGAATCGTGAGCGCCTACCTTACGCATCGCGGACGAGCGGCCAAGCTGGCACATCCTTACCAGATTCACGTGACCTACCCGGAGCCGGGGGTAATTAGGCGCTACTGCGGTGGAGGAGACGCCCTCGCATGGGTGGACTGGGTTGTTGATCCAATGAGTTTCCGTCGCAACTCCGAGCGTTCGCGGATGGATGCGGGGTTATCGAAATGAAGAAGGCGATGCGGGACCAACTCGCGCCAATCCGAACCAGAATGGGCCAACGGACAGCGGAACTGTCAGCCACACCGGAACAGGACGAAGCCAAGAAGAGATTCGGTCGAATATTCCAAACCGATCACACCTCCCTGAGATTGGTGCAGAGAGATCTCGACGAGATAGATCGGGAGGCCGTGCGTCCTCAGTTGCTCGAAATTGTAGGGAACCGTGCGGTACTGTACTTTAGGCGAACGAACGTTTTTGTCCCGATCATCCGGAAGAAGAGGCCCACACGCGCGGACGATTGGCTAGCAACAACCGCCTACAGAGTCAATGACGAAGAGGAGGCGAGGAGAAAGGCTGCGAGAGATAACTCGTGCCTGATTGTTGTCGAAGGATCTACGCCAGACGAGAAGAAATAAATTACATACCTAAGCCGTGCGCGAGGACCAAACCCAGCGGAATCCAGATCCGGCGGGTGGCGGCGAGGCCATGCCATTGGACAACAACCGACGTGAGATCTCGTGACAAGTCAATGAGAGATACGTACGTACATTACTGGACATATCTGCCTGGACCACGGAATCCCCGGGTTCGTCGTCTTTCAGGTGGCGCCCGGCGGTGGTCTGTTTCTGGTCGTTCTGGTCGGCATACTCTTCTTCAAAGAACGTGTTTCAGCCTACGGGGTAGCCGGCATCCTCCTGGGGATGGCGACCCTGGGAATCCTTACGTTCGCTTGATTCTGGCTTCGTTACACGGGTGGATAACAGCCCGTGGGAAAAATCGTCACGGCATTCGACCGGGTCTGCATCTCGGCGAACTGAGCCGAGAGATCAAGGCGCTACGTGATCGCAGCTCCGAGCTCCAGGAGGCCCTTCTGCGGATCACCGCGAGTCTGGAACGGGCACCGTCCTGCGCGCAGCTCTAGACGGCGTCCGCGTGTGAACTGCCGCTCGTTTCGGCGGGGTCACGGTCCTCGGAGACTCGGGACGGGTCACGACGTATGAATCGTTGCTGCGCCACGTGTGGGGCCAGAACGAACCCGGCGGTGATCGGGCGGCCCACGTTGTGCGCCAAAGCCTCCTCCGCCACCTCGCTGGGAGGATCCGTCTCCTCCGACGCCCGGTCCCCAAGACTCGAACGAAAGCCGTGCGGCACAGCCGCGATCCGCAACGCCCGGAGCAGTTGCGCCACCGCCGCCGTTGTCCGTTTTCGCCAGTGGGATGCCTCTGGAGCGGCTGAGGTGCAGCGCTGTGGTAAAATGAGAGTCCGATTTCGGGTTCAAGAAGGGGATCATGCCGACTGCGCCAGCGGCTACGCGATGCTTCGACGCCCTCCAGAGCCATGCCGCCTTGGCCAAGCGATGTCAGGAATCCAGGAGGCGCCTTGACTGCGTGCGCGACGCCCTCAACAAGAGCAAAATAATCCTCAGCCAACCGTTGGCCATCTTCTGTGCAGGCTCCTTAGCCAGGATGGAGTCCGGCAAGAAGTCCGATCTCGATCTCTTCGTGACCGCCTTCGGCAATGACGAGCTCCGCAAGCGCTTGTTCCAGATCACGCTGTTTTCTGAACTGATGGCGATCAACGAACGACTGGGATTTCCTCCATTCAGCAACGATGGCGAGTACCTGAAACTGTACTTCATGGAAGACCTGAAGAAGCATGCCGGATCACCGCGCGACGACAGCGAGAATCTGTTCACGACACGTATGCTCTTGATGTTGGAGAGCCAACCGATAGTACACGAAGACATCTACCGCGAGCATCTCAGTGCGATCCTGGAACTCTACTACCGGGATCGGAAAGCAACGAGTCCGTTCAAACCGATCTTCCTCCTCAACGACTTGCTGCGCTACTGGCGGACGATGTGTCTCAACTACGAGGAGCGTCGACATGACACTGACCGGCCGTTTCGCAAAAAGAATGTCAACCTGAAATTCAGCCGCATGCTGACCGTCTTTGGTACAGTGCTGCCGCTAATCGCCGAGCCGGCCGATTCGGTGTCCAAGGTCGAGATCCTGTGCAAAAAAACGCCCCTCCAACGCCTCGCGACGGGGCTGGATCTTCTCGGTGACGACCAATTGGCGAACCGTTGGCGTGACATTCTGGACGTCTACGATGAGTTTCTCTCTTGGAAGGAAAGGGATGATGTCGAACACTTCCTGACGGAACAGAAGGAATACGTCAACCAGCAAGCGTGGGAGTTCTCGTCTTTTCTGTACGAAGCGCTGACGAACAAGAACGTTCCTGACGAGTTCCGACACTACCTCATCATGTAGTCATGGCCACCCGTGGTTTTGTGTTTCTTGAGATTACGCAGCCGGAGATCCGGTCGCTTCTGTGGCGCATCCAGTGGATCCTGTCCGGTACCGAGCCGCGCCATCCGGTGCACATCACGTTACGGGGACCGTACGTGCGCAGAGTCGCTTCGGAGACCATCGAGAAATCAAGAGAGACGCTGTCCAGGGACACATTGCGAATCGGTGGGGTCGGGCGATTCAGGAAGCCCGAGGAAGTTGTATTCATTCGCGTCTATAGTCCGAACCTCCGCAAGGTCTGCTGGAAACGAGACTATCCGAAGAAAGACGGCTTTGAGCCGCACATCTCGCTCTACCGTGGCCGCGACGCGATGTTCGCGGAACAGGTGGCAGATTTTCTTACACGCGAGGCGTTGGAATTCTCCTGTACCGAGTACAGGTTGTGGGTCCACAGGCGCGCGAGTTTGCATTTCGAATCGAGCGAGACTCGGGCGGCCGGGTCCAGTGAGATGGGGGCTTCGTTCGGAAGTGGACAGGCCGAACCGCAGCTTCTTGCGAGGTTGCGGCAATTCGTGGACGACTACCGGGCCTCATCGGCATCTCCAGACCGGAGAAGGACGAGTTTTACGCGAAATAGGCCGCTACTTTAGTGATCCAGCTAGCAGACCTCCTTCGCGTTACGCAGTGGCAGCTACCGTGCCCCACGATTCCTGCCGTTGGAAAGACCATCCTTTTGCCCAGTGGGTCTCTCCGCCGGATGGCTTCGAATCCTTCGCCGCCCCTCCGACCAGATAGGCGGCCCAGTCGTCCATCAGGATGCGCCGGCGCTCGAACAGGTCCGACACCCGGTATGCTCTCTCAGAGCGCCTTGTCCGGCGGGCGCAGCCCCGGTTTCGGTGCTCGCGGGACTTCTTCCACGGACTGCTGGAGGTCCTGAATCGTGAAGATCGGAATCATCGGATACGGCTATACGGGCCAGCAACACGCCCGGGCTCTGGAACAGATCGAATCCGCCTCTCTGGCGGGTGTCGCCGAAACCAGTCCTGAACGAAGGGCGGAGTGCACGGTCGATTCGTTTGACGACTACCAGGCTCTGCTCGACGACCCCACAATCGACGCCGTCACTGTCTGTCTGCCCCATTCGGCTCACCAACCGGTTGCATCCGCTGCCCTGAAGGCGGGTAAGCATGTGCTGGTGGAAAAGCCTCTGGCGCTCACGGTTAAAGCGGGCGAGCAGCTTTGTGAGCTGGCGAAGCGGGAGTCCCTGGTCCTGATGGTCGAGATGACCCATCGCTTCATGCCGCCGGTCGTAGAAGCCCGGGAACTGATTGCCGATGGGCTGATCGGCAAAGTGCTGGCCGTCGATGACCTGTTGCTTGAAAACGTCGGGTTGTTCGGTTCGCTGCCGTCATGGATGTTCCAACAGGCGCAGGCTGGAGGTGGAGTGGGGCTGACCAGCGGTGTGCATCTGCTCGACCACGTGAGTTGGCTGACGGGCCAGAAGCTCAGTCTGGAGTCCGCCTGTTTTGGATATTCGCAGGGTATGGGAGAAGTGGAGGATACGGCAGCCTTTTTCTTGCGCCTCGAGAATGGCGCTCCCGTTCATATTGCCCTGTCCTGGCGTCCGGGTGGTCCTGGCATGGAAGGAGAACTGCGAATCTTCGGCGAGAAGGGCACTCTCGAGGTCCGGCCCTGGAAGGGATGGAAGTTGCTCGGCACCGACGAGAACAAAGAAAACGTCGCCTTTTCGAGCCGGTCGACCATCGCCGAACGCGCCCTTGTCGGCATGCGCGGGGCCCTGAGCGAGTTCGTCCGCGCCGTCGAGGAGGGACGAGAACCCGATCCCCGTCCGGAATTGGCGCTTCGCAGTCAGAGGATCATCGAACAGGCTTACCGGGTGTTCCCCAGCTAAGACGGGGACCCTCAGAGTTCCGATTGGAACCAGCCACCACCGGAATCCTTCCTCGCCCGACGGCCTACTCGGTAGCCGTGTTGATCACGGGTTCGGAATGTGGCTCCAAATCTCGCGGATTTCGCCGATGCGCCGCAGCACGTCGCCGTCCTGCATCAGTTGCTCCGCCTGGTCGAGCAAAGCCAGGCAATGACCCTTTTCTGCAGGATATTTCTCACGTGCCTCCTGCAGGATCAGCCAGTGCAGGGTCATCGGGGCCGCCGCTTGGCCGTAGGCCCGGTTGCAGTACTCTTCCAACAGTGAGACCGAGGAACGCCCCGGATCCCACAACAACCTGGGGTAGAGGTACATATTGATCTCGTTCCAGTCCCACTCCTCCGAACCAAGTCCTTCCATTCCAATCTGGCTGTAGTACCAGATGTCCTTGGCGACCGTATCCGAGTAGACGTGAAACGTCCTCTGGCTTGGATCGATGAGCTTGGCTTCCAAGTTCTCAGCGGTCGTTTCTTGTTTGATCATGGCTAAGGCGGTGCTGAAATGGGAGTAGTATTCGTAGGTGAAGAAACGCTTTGGATCGATGATCTCCAGCCACTTCCTGATCTCCCGCAGCCGGGAACGGTTGACCTCGTGACGAGGATCGTAAATTGCACGCCAGTAACCGGTTCGGTTAATTATTTTCTGCGATGGTTGCCTGGTAATCGGCGCAAATCCGACCATGACATTGGGGGCCGGTACGGCTTTCAGGGGCGCGTCCATGAGCATGAAATAGGCCAGTGTCTGGATCAGCACATCGGGATGCCGGAGAGAGACTCCTTCTGCGATTCGGTTGATAAACTTGATGTTCGAGTCGGAACGGCTCTCAACAGGTCCACGAAGGTCGAAAACGCTGGTCCTCTTGCCCCCTTCCATCTCCTCGCATGGCCCGCACTCGCACCACTCAATGACATCGCTGAGCCAGACGTCGACCATGTCTATTTCAGGGTTCTGATCCAGGAATAAATTGATGTTTTGGGCTGCGACTTCCGCTACCTCCTCGTTCGAGATGCAGAGTTGCCGGCTGTCCCGCTTCCCATCCAGCACGCTGAAGTACTCCGGGTGGCTGCTGAAATACCGGGCGGGCGGGACCCACTTGTGGAAGGTGTGTCCGCCGTAGTTGATCAACAATCCCCGTTTCTCGATCTCGGGCACCAGCTCGGAGCGGCTGTCCAACTCCTCCCAAAGTGGGGAACTGTTGGTGCAGGCATGAATCCAGTTGAGACGGTTTTTGGCGGCCCAATCGACGTTGCGAAGATTCCGGTCCGCGATGAAGGGATAGAGGTTGACACTCCGGTGACTGAAATCAGGGCTCTGGATATCCCGGGTATCCCCCGCCAATACAATGGAATCTCGTTTCGGGACGACGTCTTCGCCGGGCTTGATCCAACCGCAATCCAGGTGCTTCTCCAGGAAATAGTAGACTGCGTAGAGCGTGCCTCGCGGAGTGTTCCCGCCCAGATGAAGTGTTTCTGCGTCTACCCAAACCAGGAAGGAGTCCTCGGGCCGACCCCGGAGAGAGTCGTGGACCTTCCCCTCGTCATCGAGGCCAACTCGAATGGACGGGCCCCGTGCCGGACCGGTCGTGATGGGGACTTCCAGGGAAGAGATCCGGGACAGGTAGCGCTGGAGTTCCTCGGCGGCGAACCGTACGGGCGCCTCGGCAGCGGGTGAAACGACGATCTTCAACTCCGACACGCCGCCTTGCGCTAAGATCAGGTCAGGTGTCGACGATGGACCCGAGGCGATCCGGCAGGTCGTCGTGACAAGGACCAACAGAGTCAACGCGGCGTAGTGCTTCATGGAATTGACCTATCCCCCGATCGAAACGTCTTGCCGTGAAAGAGTGGCCATCGAATTGAACTGTTGAATTCATAGTGGTGAAACATCGTTCTCTGGTCAAGCGGCAGCGCCGGCTGCCCATTCCACTCTTGCTTGCAGGTTTGGCCGTCGTCGTCACGGCCTCAGGTCAATCTTCGGGGCAAGAAGTCGAGAGGATCATCGAGTTAATCGATAGCGGCCGGCATCAACTGGCCGTTGCAGCGGCTCAGGAGGTCATTGACCGGGACCCCCGCCTGGCCATGGCTCATGCCCTACAGGGATACGCTCTGGAATCGCTCGGCCGGATTGCGCCGGCGGAAAGCGCCTACGGGCGCGCCATCGAGTTGGACGAATCGATCCTGCTGCCGCGCCTTCGGCTGGGGATTCTACATGGCAAACAGCGCAATTTCGGGCTGTGCATCGCTCTTCTGGAACCCGTCCTGCTGCGGATCAAGCAGGATCCGGAGGCCCTCTTCTACCTGAGCAGATCCTACCTGGAGACGGGGCGCGGCGAAGACGGCATTCGAATCGCGGGCGAGATTCAGGCAAATCACGCGAAGGATGGACGGGTCCTCCTATCGCTCGCAAGTCTCTTGATGTCAAAGGGATATTGGAATAGGGCGGAAAATATCCTGAGACTGCCGGAGGTCGTCCAAGCTGATTCCTATTCCGCGAGGCACGGACTTGGGGTCACTCTGTTTCAACTCGGTCGCCCGGAAGAGGCGGTTCGGGCGCTTGACCGGGCGTCGGTCCTCAATCCAAGGTCCGAAAAGACACGAATGGCACTGGTCATGGCACTTCTGAAGATGGGCGAGCGGCCAAGAGCCGAGGCGATCTTGAGGTCGGTCGTGACACTCAACCCGATTCATGCCCATGCCTGCTTTCTGTTGGGGCAGCTTCTTCTTGAGCAAGGACATCATGATGAGAGCGTGCGGTTTCTTGGCAAGGCAGCGGAGTTGGCTCCTCAGAACCCCGAATATTCGTTCGAGTTGGTGGAGGCCTATCATCTGAAGGGGGATGCACGAGCGGCCGTCGACCACGCCCGGCGACTGGTGACGCGATTTCCAAACCATCCCGGCTCCTACCTGAGTCTGGCGACAGGGCTGAAGCTGGACGGAGAATTCGACCGGGCCAAACTCTTGCTTGAGCGATCTCTCAAGCTGGCTAGCGCTTTGGAATCGTCCGCCCATCGGGACTTGTGGGCTCAGGCTGCATTTCACTTGGCGTCGATTCTGCGAAAGGAAGGAGCGTTTCGGAAATCGATCGAGCTTCTGAACCAGGTGGTCAAGGAACGGCCTGAGCCGGCGGCCCTCCTCGAACTCAGCCATTGTCACATTCAGAATGGGGATCCGGGAAAGGCTCGTCCCTTGTTGGAACAGGCCATGAGTCTCGACCGGGCCAACCCGGAACCGCGATTCGTGCACGCCACGGCCCTGTTGAAGCTCGGTCGAACTGCAGAGGCACGCAAAGGATTCGAACTCTTCGAGCGTCTGCAAAGAGCACGAGGGGAGAAGAATAATCCTGTACTCAGGAAATGACCTCGTGGTATCAACCGGGTGTCCGACCGCAATACTTCGTTTGGTGTTTCCGATCTTTTCGTTCTTCTTCGCACCACTTCCGTGTCAGTCCCAACCGCCTCGGGTGTCCGCCGCCCATTTTGAAGACCGCACCGCCGCCGCCGGGATCACGTTCAAGCACTTCAGCGGGGCTTCACCGCAGAAATACCTCGTCGAGACCATGGGTTCCGGGGTCGCCCTGATCGACTATGACCAGGATGGATGGCTTGACATCTACCTGGTCAATGGGGCGGGGAAACCCGGCCGTGAAGGGACCCAGACAACGAGGCACGCTCTTTACCGCAATCTTGGGAATGGAAAATTCTTGGATGTCACCAGTGAAAGTGGCGTCGCAGGGTATGGGAGGTACGGAACGGGTGTGGCGGTGGGTGACATCGACAACGACGGTTGGCCCGATCTCTTTGTCGCTCACTATGGTCCCAACGTCATGTATCGAAATCTCGGCAACGGGACCTTCGCCGACGTATCCCGGCAGGCGGGAGTCGATGATCCGTTCTGGGGCCAAAGTGCGGGATTCTTCGATCTTGACAATGACGGTTACTTGGATCTCTACGTCACCAACTACTTGGATCTCAAATATGAGACCCATCCGGTATGTGGATCCGAAGCCCCGGCCCGGCGCAGCTATTGCGACCCCGACGCTTTCGCGGGAGTGGCCGACAGGCTCTATCGGAATCGGGGGGATGGGACTTTTGCCGACATCAGCGAGCGGAGCGGGATCGCGAATCCTGAAGGAAAAGGGTTGGGTGTGGTGATGGCCGATATCGATTCGGATGGCTGGATGGATATCTATGTGGCAAACGACAAGACCCGGAATTTCCTTTTCAAGAACAATGGAGACCTGACCTTTTCCGATATCAGCTACTTTTCCTTGACCGGCTTCAACGCCGCGGGAGAAGCCGAGGCCGGGATGGGGACGGATTTCGGTGACGTCGACGGTGACGGACTGCTCGATCTCATTGTCACGAATTACGATCTTGAGACGAATGGCCTCTATCGGAACCTGGGCCAGGAGACCTTCAGCGATGATCGCTGGGTCCAAGGTGTCGCCAAGGCCAGCATCCGGATGCTCGGATTCGGGACTGGTTTCTTTGACTACGACAACGACGGAGACTTGGACCTGTTTGTCGCCAACGGCCATGTCTTGGACGACATTTCCAGGTATCGGAACAACATTTCGTATTCCCAACCCAATCAGCTACTGGAAAACCGGGGCGGGCGCTTTTACGATGTCTCAAAGGACGCGGGTCCGGCCTTTCGGACTACGAGAGTCAGTCGTGGGACGGCATTCGGCGATTTCGACAACGATGGAGACACTGACTTGGTCGTGACCAACATCGATGACTCTCCGGAACTGTTGGTGAATCGGAGCAACCCCCGCGGCACTTGGCTTTCGCTCCAATTGGTGGGGAAGACCAGCAACCGGAGCGGGGTCGGTTCCAGAGTTCGAGTCGTGGCCGGTGAGCAGACCCGCTCCGACCAGATGACGGGAGGCGGGTCGTATCTTTCGGCCCACGATATGCGGATGCATTTCGGCCTGGACGGGAACCAGGTTGTCGACCTGATTGAAATCTCGTGGTCCAGCGGTGTGGTGGACCGGCTGGAGAGGATCCAGGCCAATCAGATCGTCGTGGTTGAAGAGGGATCTTCGAAGTAGGGGTTATTGGACCACGATGAAAAAGAACCAATCCACGAAGTCGCCTCTTCTGACGACCTGCATCATCAGCGCCATCTTTGGTATTTCATCGCTTTTTCCATGGGCTCAGCAGTCGGAGGAGCCTGTGGACTATTACAAGAAATGGGTTGAGCAGGACGTCAAGTACATCATTACCGACCAGGAGAAGAAATCCTTCGAGGAACTGCGCACGGATGATGAACGCGAAAGCTTCATCGAGCAGTTCTGGAGGCGTCGTGATCCGGACCTCAGAACGGCCATCAACGAGTACCGGGACGAGCACTTTCGGCGTATCGCCTATGCAAACGAGAACTTCAAATCAGGAGTTGCGGGTTGGCTGACGGACCGGGGAAGAATCTACATCATGCACGGGCCCCCCACCAGCAAGAAGACGCATCAAGGCGGACACTATCGAAGAGAGCCCTGGGAAGGAGGCGGTTTTACCGCGGCTTTTCCATTTGAGGTCTGGCGCTACGACTACATTGAGGGAATCGGCGGTGAGGTCGAGATCGAGTTCGTGGATCCGACCATGACGGGAGAATTCCGGCTGGCGCGAAATCCGGACGAAAAGGACGCCCTCATGCATGTGGGCGGCGTCGGCGGGATGACGCTGGCTGAGCTCTCCGGAAGCATGGATCGAGGCGATCGGATACGCAACCAGATTGTGGCGGATCCAATACAGCCCATGTACGGCACTCTCCGGATGCAGGATCTGCCGTTCCAGAGAATGCAACGGATCTTTCAGTTGAGCCGGCCTGCCGAAATCAAGTTCAAAGACCTTCAGCGGGTCGTGACTTCAAAGGTTTACTTCGACCAGATTCCGGTCAAGTCGGCCATTCATCACATCCGGTTGACCGAGAAGGAGATGCTGGTTCCGATTACGGTTCGAATCGAGGATCGACATCTGCAATTCAAGGAACACTCAGGCGCTCACAAGGCAACGGTCGATATCTATGGTGCGGTGACTTCCCTGCAGGGACGGGTCGTCTACGAATTTGACGACACCGTCTCGACCTATCTGCCAAATTTCGACGATCTGGCTCGGCAACAGTCGGTGTATCAAAAGAAATTCAGTCTGGCGCCAGGCCTGTACAAGGTGGAACTGGTCGTCAGAGACGCCAACAACGAGCAGATGGGGATGACGACGCAACGCATCTCCCTCGGCCGGTCCAACTCGGAACGGCTCCTCACCAGCGCAGTGTTTCTGGCTCGACGCATCGAATCCGCGACAGACCCCGAGCTCGTTGCGGAGCCATTTGTGATGGGACACTTCAAGGTCGTCCCCCGAGTCGATCGCCGCTACCGCTCTGGCGAACCGCTCATTGTCTATTTCGAGGTGTACAACTTCGGGTTGGACGGGTCGACCGGCGAACCGGATCTGAAAGTCGACTACCAGGTCCGGCACCGGGCCGGCAAATCGCAAGTCGGGACCGAGCGGGTGAAGGGCTCGACATTCCGCCTTCGAGACCGGGTCATCGTTGCCAACGCGCTGCAACTGGAAGACCTGGGACCCGGCGAGTACAAGCTCGAAATCACGATTTCCGACGCGATCCTGGACCACTCGGCGACCTGTTCTACGACATTCGAACTCTCCAGCCTGGAGACCGACCTCGCTCGGACGCCCTGAACCGGCGCCGGCGCAGGGGCGACCCTTGTGTGTGGTCGCCCTCCCCGGGCCGGCAGTTGATGCGGTGACGAAAGAGGGCACCCACAAGGGGTGCCCCTACGGTCTCAAATTTGGTTGCGGGCGCTGGGGTCGGTCGTCATTCCTTGTAAGGATTCCGCATTCTCCGGACAATTCCCGTCCGTATCGTAGGGGCGACTCTGTGTGTGGTCGTCCTCTTCCTGGCGCGTCCGTATCGTAGGGGCGACCCTTGTGGTCGCCCTCTTCCTGGCGGCATGAACCCGCTTGAAGCGAAGACGGCAAGGGTGCCCCTACGTTCATTCCGGTTTGGCCGGCGCACGGGAATGGGACCGCTTCGTCGCGATTTTCCCTTGACCCGACCGGTCTCCCTGGTCGATACTGACTCTAATTTGCTTTTGGGGTACCAACTCCAACTTTCTATGCGTCCCCTACGAGGTGGAAATCAGAGGCGGGTTGCCCATGAGGATCCACCCCCTGCCAAGGAGTCTTTTAGCAATGGCAAGTAGAACTGTATGGGCCACGAGGTCAAACCCGCTCTGCCTTCAGATCGTTTTGGGGCTCTTGTTGCTGGCGGTCGCGACGGTATCCGTGCAGGCGCAACAGACCGCGACGATTCTGGGCAGAGTCCAGGACGAGACCGGCGGCGTGATTCCCGGTGTCGAGGTCGTCGCCGTCAACGAAGGAACGGGCTTCCAACGGACCTCCCTTTCCAACGATTAGGGACTCTACAGGATCACCCTCCTGCCCTTGGGAGACTACCGGGTGGAGGCGGAATTGTCCGGGTTCAAGAAACTGGTGATGGGAGGAATTCATCTCACGGTGGAGGAAAACTCCCGGGTCGATCTGGTTTTGAGGGTCGGGGAGGTGGCCGAGGAGGTCACCGTTGCCTCGACGGCCATACAGGTGGAGACGAGAAGCGCGTCCATCAGTCGCCTCATGGACGAGAAGAGGGTCGACGAACTGCCGCTTGCCGGCCGCGACCCCTTGGCCCTGATCACCCTGATTCCGGGTGCGGCACGTATTTCGATTCCCGAGCAGGGCACCCGGGACATCATCGTGAACATCAGCGGTGGAAACGGTCAGATGAATTCTTTCCAGTTGGACGGAGCCCAGTTCAACAATGTCCAACGAGCTCGTGGCCTTCCCATGCCACCTCCGGACATGGTCAAGGAGTTTCGAGCTGAGACCAACAGTTACGATGCCTCGAAAGGCCGCGGTTCGGTGGCCAGTTTCAGCGTTGTTACCAAGTCAGGTACCAACCGCTTTCACGGGAGTGCTTTCGAGTTCCACCGCAACGGCGCCTTGAACGCCCGTTCCTTCTTTGCGCCTGAGTCTCCCTTTCTCGTGTACAACCAGTTCGGCGGAACCGTGGGCGGACCTGTGATCAAGGACAAGACCCACTTCTTCTTTGGCTACCAGGGAACCCGTATCCGGCAGTCAAGAGTCATGTCAGGCGCCATTCCTCCCTCCGCTCTCGAGCGGCAGGGAAATTTCTCCGCTTCCTCCAATCCTCCCATCGATCCAGTGACGGGAGAACGTTTCCCAGGGGACATCATTCCATCCAACAGGCTGGACCCGGCCGCACTGAACGTGATTTCGGAGCTTCCGAATGCCAATGCTCCGGGTGGCGGGTTCGCTTTGAATACGAGCGCGGGATCCAACGGCGATCAGTATCTGATTCGGGTGGATCATCAGTTCACCGAGAACAATCGACTGACGGGACGGTTCTGGAGAGACAAATCGGACTTCTTCCGAAATGACGGAAATATTCCCTGGACCACCAAGACGACGCCCTATTCCGTGCACAACGCCACATTGCAAAACACGCACACATTCAGTCCCCGGGTGATCAATGAGGCTCAGATTTCATACGGGCGCCGAGACGAGTCCCAACTTCACTCGAATCAGCGGGGACCGGCTGACTACGGAATCCAGGGCGTCAACACTGAAATTCCGTTCCCTCCCAACATTAATGTCGTTGGTCGTTTCAGTCTCTCCTCGAGTTTTCTCGGGAACCACGTGAGACTCGACAACACGTGGCAGGCGCAGGATACGGTCCATGTCACTGAAGGAGACCACACTGTTCGGTTCGGGTTCTCCTTTGAGAAGCTTCACATGGTGGGTCGTCCCAATTTCGACCAGGGACTGTTTACCTTTAACGGGGAGCTCACCGGCAATACGTTGGGCGACTTCATGGTCGGCCACGTCAGCAACCTCCTCCTGCTCCTGGAGCGGGAAGATCATCGTTCCTGGTTCCTGAACTTCTTCGTTCAGGACGACTATCAGGTCTCAAACAACGTTACTCTCAATCTGGGATTGAGATATCAGTACGACGATCCCGTTCGGGAACAGGACGACAGGATTGCGACCTGGATACCGGGATACCAGTCCACGCTCTTCCCGACAGCTCCCGAGGGGATGGCCTATGGAAATGACCCGGGGATTTCGGGATCGACCTATATGCCCGACAAGAACAACTTCGCCCCCCGCCTGGGCTTGGCTTGGGATGTTTTTGGAACTGGAAAGACCAGTGTCCGTGCCGGCTGGGGTGTTTTTTACCAGTTCAGCACCAATGGCTACTCCCAGTTTTCGGCGCTGAACCAGCCGTTTCTGCCAATCTTCTCGCTGGGATCGGATCTCCTGAGCGAGTTTTCCAATCCGTTCCGAGAGAGTCCCTTGCCCAGTGCGTGCCCAGGAACAATATCGACATTTTGTCCGGAGACCGGGGTCGTGATCTTTTCGAAACCGATCTCAGCTTGGGCGATTGAACCGGAAATCCGAAACCCTTACATTCAGCATTACAGTTTCGCCGTGCAGCAGCAGTTGCCTCAGGATTATCTGCTTGAGGTCGCGTTTGTAGGGAATACGGTGCGTAAACTGGCTGACACAGTCGAACGGAATCCCGCAGATTGTCCATCTCGCAACCCGGACGCCTGCACGTTGGGGAATCGCCAGCAGCGCCGCCGTTACAACCCGGCCGGCATCAGCACCATTCGGCGCTTCGAAGATGGTGCATCTTCCAATTACAACGCGCTGCAGATGGTGTTGAGCAAACGGTTTACCGCTAACTACCTGCTCAATGTGAACTACACCCGGAGCAAATGGATCGATACAACCCGTACGGGTTACCAGAATCGTGGCGTCCATCAAGATTCGGACAACCCCGGTCTGGACCGGGGACCGGCGGCGTTTGACCGGCGCCAAATCTTCTCCGCTTCGTGGGTCTGGAGTCCAGGCTGGCTCACCCAGCATGATTCGGTCGTCATCAGGAATTTGCTGGGCGGCTGGCAGTTTACAGGCCTGGTCAGTATGCAGAGCGGAAGTCCTTTCACGGTGATGACCGGCTTGGACAACTCCAGGACGGCGCTCAACCAGGACCGGCCCAATCAGTTTGGAAACGCGAAACTGGATACCGGGCGCGACCGGGGGCAACTCATACAGAGGTATTTCAACCCGGACGCGTTCGAACCCAATCCCGTGTTGACGTTTGGAACCTTGGGGCGAAACACGCTCGTCGGTCCCGGATTTGCCAATGTTGATTTCGGATTGATGAAAAACTTTGCTGTAACCGAAACCAGCAGCATGCAGTTGCGGGGAGAGTTCTTTAACTTGTTGAATCGTCCGAATTTCGGCAATCCAGTCAGCAATCTGGCGTCGGGCACCGTGGGAAGAATCCAAAGCGCCGGACGAGGACGGCAGATTCAGTTTGCTCTGAAGTTCAGGTTCTGACCAAGGCCGCTACCGGATTTACATTTTAGGACGAAGCTGGGATGTGGTTGCGCCTCCGGGCTGGAGCGCTGGCCGCCGGTAGTCGGACCCGTCTGCCAATGCGACACCGGTATTAGTGTGAAGTCCCACCTTCGGCAGTCAATTGTGATCGATTCGACTCTTGTTTTTTCCGAGAGAAGCTCTCCGGTCCGGAAGGTCCTTGTCGGCAACTCGTAGCCGCCCCGATGCTCTGACGCGGCGGCGGTCTCAAGCCGTCTGCCGGCTGTCATGGAACCTCTTGTTGATTCTGCTCGCTTCCATCCATGGCCGTGCCCAAGCCACCGGTAACGCCCAGACGGCGGTCTTCCGGGACACGGCCGCCCGCCATGGTCTTCAAGCCCGGATTCGCGCCGGCGATCCCGATAACAAGCAATACCTGGTAGAGGGGATGACCGGAGGGGTCTGCCTGTTTGACTACAACAACGACGGCTGGCTCGATATCTATGTCGTCAATGGTTCCACCGTTCGCGGTCAGTCTCGAAAATCAGACCCGGCACGTCTCCATAATTACCTCTTCAAGAATCTGCGGAATGATCATTTCAAGGACGTGACGGCAGAGTCCGGAGCCGGTGATCCGGGTTGGGGTATGGGCTGTGCGGCCGCTGACTTCGACAACGACGGAGATCAGGACCTCTACGTGACCAATCTGGGTCCCAACGTCTTCTTCGAAAACCTCGGCGACGGGACGTTCGCAGACATCGGCGAAAAATCCGGGACGGCCCATGGCGGCTGGAGCACGGGTTGTTCCTGGGGGGACTACGATCGCGACGGCCTGCTCGATCTCTACGTCGCGGCCTACGTGAAGCTTGACCTGAGCTTGCCGCCACCGAGCCCGGAAGAGAATCGTTTCTGCTCATACATGGGCCTGAAGGTCATGTGCGGGCCACAGGGACTGCCGGGAGACGGCGACGTTCTATTCCGGAATCGAGGCGACGGCACGTTCGCCGAGGTCACACGGGCCAGCCGGATCGAGGATCCAGGCTACTACGGTCTGGGCGTCGTCTCTCTCGACTACGACGACGATGGGGACTTGGACATTTACGTTGCCAATGATTCGAACCCGAATTTCCTCTTTCAAAATCAGGGCGATGGGACCTTCTCCGAAGTCGGGTTGCTATCCGGCGTGGCTCTGAGCGGAGACGGGTTGGAGCAAGCCGGCATGGGCGTGGCCTTTGGGGATTACGACGGCGATGACCATCTCGACCTGTTCGTGACCAACTTCGCGCAAGATACAAACACTCTTTACAAGAATCTGGGCAACGGATTCTTCATCGACGTCACTGCCCGCGCCAAACTCTCCGACAGTTTCCCCTACATGGGTTGGGGCAGCGCCTTCCTGGATTACGATGGTGACGGGTTGAGAGATCTTTTCGTGGTCAACGGGCATCTCTATCCCGAAGTCGAGCGGGAGACCGATCTGACCTATCCCCAGGACGATCTTCTCTATCGAAACCTCGGAGAGGGCACTTTCTCCAACGTGTCCCAAAGGCTGGCTCAACCAAAAAGCGTCGGCCGTGGGACGGCAGTCGGGGACCTGAACAACGATGGTGCTCTCGACATCGTCGTCTCGAATCTGGATGGACGTCCCAGTCTGCTCTACAATCAGGGGACCGGCGATCGACACTGGCTCCTTTTGAAGCTGGTCGGCGCCCGGAGCAATCGTGACGCCATCGGTGCCCGGGCCTGGCTGAAGTCGGCCGGCCACCGGAACCAAGTTCAAGAGGTCGCCAGTGGAGACAGTTATCTCTCCGGCAGCGATCGTCGCTTATATTTCGGTTTGGGGCAAAAGAAAAGAATAGATACACTCTTTATCCGGTGGCCGACCGGGGTTGTCCAAACACTGCAGAATCTGGAAGCAGATCAAGTATTGACGATCGAGGAACCGGACTAATCCCGGCAACAGATGACCCATTGACTTTTACGTGACAAAGGCAGGTCCACTATGCATCTCTGGAAAAGACTGTTAATCACTTGCAAACCACTCAAGACATTGCTGATTTCGGGATTGTTTCTGGTGTTGTTTCACCACGTCCACGGTCAGTCGCCGCGAATTCTGATCATTCAACAAGACAAAGGAATACGGGACTTCAGCGCCTATATTGCTGAAATACTGCTTGCCGAAGGCCTCGTCGAGCATGAACTCAAGCATCTGGCCGAGTTGTCGCCCGGCGATCTTGGGGAATATCGTGTCGCGATCCTCCCTGCGGGATCCTATACGAGTGACCAACTGGATCAGATCGAATCCTACGTGAAGTCCGGGGGAAACCTCGTTTCGTTTCTACCGGAGCCGAGTCTCAGCAAGAGGCTGGGTCTCGAAGCCGGACCGGTTTCGACTGCCGAAGGCAAATATGTCCAATTTGAAACGGCCCGGTCCGAGTCAATTGGATTGGTTTCCGAGAGCCTCCAAATCCACGGTGCAAGCCGCAGCTACACTGCCCCCGGGATCCGCCCCCTGGCTTGGTTCGGGCGAGAACGGCCGTCCCAGGAGGTTGCGATCCTGGAAGGTGATCTCGGTCAAGGACGGTTCGTCGTCTTCGCTTACGATCTTCCGTGGAGCATCGCCCTGACCCGCCAAGGCAATCCGGCCTGGGCCGACCAGGAAAATGACGCCGTAGGGGGGCTCCGGCCCAATGACATGTTTCTGAAAGGCGAAGACCATTGGATCGATTCGGCCAAGGTGATGATCCCCCAGGCGGACCAGCAGATGCACTTCTTGACCGGCATTCTCGCCAGCTTGACGGACCCGCTGATGCTGCCGAGGGTCTGGTATTTTCCTGGTGACGCCAATGCTGTCTTCATAATGACCAGTGACCACGAATTTGGAACTGCAAGTGACATGGAAGCAGTTCGAAAGGACATGGTGGCACTCGGTGTCCCGTTGACCATCTACTTGACCCGCCCCTTCGGTGAAGGCGGAGCCCCGTCGGCACACGTCTTTGTCCAATCCTGGGAGCCGAACCAGATCTCGTTCGGCGTCCACTTCGAAGGAGGCTCCGACGTCCTGTTCCCGAACCAGGCGCAGATGAAGTCGGTGTTGGAGAGGGACGTGCGGGAATTTCGAGATGTCTACGGACTTCCCGTTAAAACGACCCGCATGCACAACTTGCGCTGGATGGGCTGGGTCACCCAGGCCCGTCTTCTGGCCGGGGTCGGTGTTGGAATGGATTTTACTTACGTCAATTTTATTCCCGTTTACGACGGGTACATGACCGGAAGTGGCCTGCCGATGCGTTTTGTGAACCGGTTCGGCAAGATTGCCGATATATATCAACAGCTGACGCAGTACGAGGACGACGTCATTATTTCTCAAATGTTCTATTCCTCCAACTGGAGTACCGAGGAAGCCCTGACCAGATTCCGTGAAATGCTGAAGAGCAGCATCGCTCGCTTTCATACGGCGATTGCGATCAACTTTCATCCGCCGTTTTATCTCTTCCCGATTCCCGATTCCGTCAACTCCAACAAAGCATGGACCCTTGGCTGCATCGAGATCGCCAAAGAGTTGGAGGTCCCCATTGTGAGCGGAGACCAGTGGTACGATTTCGTGCGGGCCCGCAGTCAAGTCAGAATCCGCGGGGTCCGGGAGAATTCAAGCGGATATGAATTTTTCCTCGACGCCCCCCAGCCGGTCCGCGGAATGAGCCTGATGATCCCTTCGATGAAGAGCGGGCAGACCGTGCAGATCGACGGTCGGACGGTCACCGCGTACCCCAAGAGGGTGCGGGAGAGAGATTACTTGTTCGTCACCGAAGATTTCGCGGGAACGAATCGTGTTCGAATCGGCGCCCAGTGACGGGCGGCGAAGGATACGAGGCTAAGAGATGACGAGAGTCGCCTACATGTTGAGGATTCGAGAGGGGATGGAGGAAGAGTACGTAGAGGCTCACCGAAATGTCTGGCCGGAGTTGATCCGACACCTGCAGGACGTGGGTTTTCACAACTACTCCATCTTCAAGAGAGGGCTCAACCTCTTTGTCTACGTCGAAGTCGAGGATTTCGAGAGCTCGCTGAAGGGTCTGATCGACCACCCGCTCTACGAAAAATGGGCTGAGAAGATGGAGCCCATCATGGAGAGGCATCCGGACTGCCGGGAGGGCGAGATATTCCCCATTTTGACCGAAGTGTTTCACGTCGAGTGACTGGCGTTTCCGCCGGTGGATTGAGTTGTACACAACGAAACGTTGCGGTGTTTCAAGGTGAATGAACCGGGATGAAGATTGGCGGCTGCACGTTTGCCTTTGGTCCCCGTAGTCTGGACGAGGCCGCGTCCATTCTTGCGGCCTTCGGATTCCAAACCGTCGACTTGGGAGTCTGCAGCAACGAAAACGCCCAAATTGATCCACTCATGGCTGCCGGCGATCCGGACGGCTGGGCCGATCAGGTCCTGAGAACGTTGGAGCCATGGGGATTTGAGTTGAACGAATGCTTCTTCCTGGACTTTGGAGATCCGGTCAACCATCCCGACCCCGAGGTCCGTGCCAGGACGCGGCGACTTTTCCCGGGTCTGGCCCGGTTTGCCAGCAGAATCGGGTGTGCCAGCATCATGTTGATTCCGGGCGTGGTCCACGCCGAGTTGGGTCCACGCGAGTCTTTTCAATTGTCCGCGAAGGAGTTGAGGGGTTTGGTGGGAATCGCCAACGACGCCGGGCTGGATCTCAATATCGAAGCCTGCGAGCCGTCGGTGGCCGAACATCCTCGAGACGCTCTCCGGATCTGCCAGGAAGTGCCTGGTCTCGGGCTGACGTTGGACTATTCACACTTTGTGGACCCCGGTTATACGCAAGCCGAAGTCGAACCGTTGCACGCCTACGCCCGACACGTTCACATTCGTCAGGCAGCTCCGGGCAAACGGGTCGAGACAGTCGAAGAGGGTACGATCGACTTCGGTAGGGTCTTCGAGTTGCTGAAGTCTTCCTCCTACAACGGAGTCGTCGCCGTCGAATACGTCGATTGCGATGAAACGACGGCGTGCGGCGTAGACGTCATGGTCGAGACCCCCAAGATGAAACGGGAGATCGAGAGAATTCTTCGAAGTCACGGCATCTGACCCCATCCCTGCACTCCCGAGTGACGACACTCCCCCACCAAAGCGGAATCTGTCACGCCGATTGTCGAAGTATGAGCAGGGAGCGCGGCGGCAGGACGAACGTCTTCGCAGGCGCCGCCGAATCGCCGGAATCGGAAATATAGGGATCGGTCGTTTCAATCTGTGCCGATGTCTTCGCGTAGTTCGCCAGCACCAGGTGGGTCTCGAGATTCACGAACACGGACGCCACGACGTTACTGTCCGGCGGGCTGGCCAGCAATCGGCTGTTCTCGATCTCCAGGTAGGCGTAAGTGCCCGGTTCGACCAGAGGGTAATATCTCTTCAGCCACCGCGCGTGGGCGGTTCGGATGGAAGGTCTACCGGGAAAGGCATCCCAGGGACCGTAACTGTAGGGCCCGTCGGGGTTGGCCTGGTGGAAGCGCCATCTCTCCCGCCAATTGTCAAGCAGGCGGTGTGCCTGGTAGTCGACACCCGGAATGACAGACCTCTCGCCGGTGAAAGGCCGACCCGCCAGAAGCCCGGGAAACTGCATGAAGGGAACGGTGTGTAGGAACGCCTCGTCGTCACTTTCCAGCTCTCCATCGCGCCAGTCGAATATGGGGACCAGGTAAGGATTCTGCCTCTTGGTCTCCTCCCGCAGCCGCTCCGCGTTCGACAAGCCCTCTCCCACCCACAGATAGTCCCAGAGCTGTTCGTCTGTGCTCGGGTGCTGAGAATCGTGCAGATGAATCTTGTAGATGCCGCCTCGCCGTTTGACCTCGTAGTAGATCAGGGAGAGCATGTCGCCCAGGGCTCCGTCATTTTCGGGGCTTTCCTCGAAGGCCAGCACCTCATCGCTGGTGGCGAGTTCCGGGTCGCGGTGCAAGCGCCTGGAACCGGCGTCGTTGTACAGGCCATCGATCTCATACTCGTCCATCAACCCCAAGGTCCGCGGGAGAACGTATGCTCGCCAGCCGGCACTGGCCGCGGAACAATGCATCAACTGCCAATGAGCCGCTTTGGTCGAGAATCCGGGGCGAGCCCACTCCGGCCGGTAATCGGGGTCCGTGATCTGGAAGTGGCCCGTCGAAGTGTAGAGGAGTATCTTCATGCCCCTCTGGTGGACCATGTCGATGAAGCGCCTCAGACCGGCCGGATTGACGGAGGTGTATTTGTCGCCGCCAAAGAGCCGGAGCAGATCGTTCCAATCCTCCATGACCTGGACGAGGCGAATCCCGTTGTTCCACAGCTCGTCCAACTGACGCTCGTCGTACTCGTCCGGATCCCAGGGCTCTCGGCAAGGGTATTCTCCCAGGTTGTAGACAGCCTGACCCGGAATATAATCGGTGATCAGGTGCCTTCGGACGTATTTCGGAATGGCTGCCTCGCAGCGTAGGATGTTTTTCAGCCGCCGCCGATGGTCCTCGGAGGTATAGGAACTCAGTATGGGCGGAGTTTCGACCTTCCGTCCCCGCGCGGTTGCGGGATTCCCAACGGAGACTCGTCCGCTGGTGCAGGCGCCGGCCAGTCCCGATCCGACCCCAAGTCCGATGAATTTACGTCTCAGCATTCTCTTGGCTCCCCATGGATAGAAATGTCAGTACGACCGTTTCCAGTCGAATTGGAGATCTCTGGATGAAGGGTCTCCGGCTGATTATAGCCTCGACAATGGGCCATGACGACCTCGGTATAGGTTCCGGGAACCACAGGGGACGTCTCGTGGAAAAAATTCGCTGCTCTGATGAGGCCCCGGCTTGACTTAACCGCTGAATCGTCGGTACTTTAAGGCAAAATACCTTCAGGTAGCAAAGAATACTCCAGAGAGTGAATTGAGTTGAGCCTATTCAGCGTGCTCACGGCAACGATGGCCTTCTTGTTGGGCCCTGGTCCGCTCCTGGGCGCGGCATCTGCCGGTGACCATCCCCCCCAAGCAGTTCGGGACGTTCTGGAGTCCAATTGCCTTTCCTGCCATGACGAATCGACCCGGATGAGTGGTTTTTCCATCGAGAGCTTGGAGTCGATTCTGAAGGGAGGCGCACGGCATGGAGCCGCCGTCGAACCGGGCCGTCCCGAGGACAGCCCGCTCGTCCACCTATTGCGGGGCCGACTGACACCGAGGATGCCTTTCGACTCGTCGGTATCGTTGCCTGAGAGTGATATTGCCGCGATCGAAGCCTGGATCCGGGATCTGAAGCCGGACGTTGAAGCAGGTTTCGGAGACGAATATTGGGCCTTCAAGAAGCCTCTCCGACACGCGGTCCCGAAGGTCCACGCGAAATACTGGCCGAGGAACGAGATCGATTACTTCATTCTCGGAGAGCTCGAAGACAAGGGACTGTCCCCCTCACCCGAGGCCGAACGCAGCGTTCTCATTCGCAGGCTCTATTTCAACTTGATCGGCCTGCCGCCGCCATACGAGGAGGTCGCAGAGTTCGTCAATGATCCATCGCCCACGGCCTATGAAGATCTGGTGGACCGGCTGCTGGCAGATCCGCGCTACGGGGAACGCTGGGCCCGTCACTGGCTGGACCTGGCTCGCTATGCGGACACCAACGGCTACGAAGGAGATCGGGATTTTCCGCACGCGTGGCGTTATCGGGACTATGTTGTCGATGCCTTCAACCATGACAAACCTTACGACCGGTTCATCAAGGAACAAATCGCAGGTGACGAGTTCTTCAAAGTCACTTCCGCGGCGGGTTATCCGCCTCCGGCAGAACCGGAGCAGGCCGTCGCACTGACCTTTCTTCGACTGGCCCCTTTTACGGAGCCGCGCGGAGAGGAGACCCGCGACCTGTTGCTGAGCGAAATGACGACCACGGTCAGCACCGTTTTCCTGGGACTGACCATGGGTTGCGCCAAGTGTCACGATCACAAGTACGACCCGATCCCCGCCCGGGACTTTTACCGGATGAAGGCGTTCTTCGCGGCCGTCAGGATTCCGCGGGCCAAAATCGAGGTCGGCGGACCGCTCCCCGCCGAGTTTTATCGCCCCGGAGACAAGGAGCGTTTCGATGCCCGCCGGTCTCGGCACGAAGAGCAACTGGAGGATTTGAAGGCGCAATTTGAGAAGTTTCGAGAGCCCCTTCTGGAAAGGCTGACGGCCGCCAAGCGCCGTGAAATATCGAAACTGGAAGAGCGAAGGTATGAATTGGCCCTCGACATCAAGAAAGCTAGAGGCGCTCTTCGGGTGAACAGCGAGGCGCTGGCGCCGGAATCGGATGCAAAGAGCCGGGAACTCCAACTGGCGATCGCCGAAAAGACGGCGGAACTCAAGAAGCTCACGGAAAAACTTGCGCAGTTGAGACCGAAAGACCAGGAGCCTCTGGTAACGCTCCGCGATCTGAAGAAAGCCATCAACAACGAAGCGGACAATACGGTCGGTTTCGAGAAGCGGGACGAGTTGTTCTCGCCCGCAGAGAAGGAAAGGTTCAATCAGTCCACTGCCGATATTCTGGCGCTCGAAAGGGCTGTCGAGCGGCTTCAGCCGATGGCCATGTCCCTGACCAACTTTGACGGTCCCCCGTACGCCCCCAGCGTTCCCACGATCTACGTCCTCAACCGGGGACATCATGACCAACCGGGAGAACCGGTCGAGCCGGGATTTCCCAGTGCCGTCACGGGGCACTCCAGGCCCGCAACCATAGAAATCGATCGCTACAAGAAACACCCGAGCCGGGGCCGCCGCATGGCTTTGGCGGAATGGATTGCCAGTCCGGCGAATCCGCTGACCTCACGCGTCATGGTCAACCGTCTCTGGCAGTTCAACTTCGGCCGCGGCATCGTGGAGACGGCGAGCAATTTCGGAAAGAACGGCAAGCCTCCGACTCACCCCGAGTTGCTGGATTGGTTGGCCCTTCGTTTCGTGGAGGATGAGTGGAGCATCAAGTCGATCCAGAGGCTGATCCTGACTTCGAGCACCTTCCGCCAGTCATCCTTCCGGGAGGATCCGAAAGCTGAAGCAATCGACCCCGGCAACAGGTTGCTGTGGCGTTTCGACCGCCGCCGCCTGGAAGCCGAGGAAATTCGGGACACGATCCTGGCAATGAGCGGACACCTGAATGGAGAACGAGGCGGCCCGCCGGTCTTCCCGCCGTTGCCGGAGGGTCTGGCCCAGCAGCTCTCGGCCGAGACACGCGGGGCGGCGCGCTGGGACACGACCCGCGGTCCTGATGCGTGGAAACGAAGCATCTATGTATACCAGCGGCGGTCACAGCCGTTGCCTTTCCTGGAGGTCTTCGACTCGCCTCCCCTCACGCTTCCGTGCGAACGCCGGGAAACCTCGGTCACCCCGCTGCAGGCTCTGACCATGTACGATAGCGGTTTCGTGAATACCGAAGCCGAGGCCATTGCCGAACGAATCGTCAGGGAGAGCGGTTCTCAGAACGGCGGACGCGTCCGGAGGGCTTTTCAACTGGCGTTCGGACGCAATCCGCACCCGGATGAACTCAACCAGGCTCAGAGGTTCTTCAGAACCCGGGAATCCGGCCAGGAGGCCCTGGTGGCCCTGTGCCGGGTTCTCTTGAACAGCAACGAGTTACTCTATGTCGACTAGGAGTACGTCGTGACGAAAAGAGCAGAATATCCCCACTTTTCCATGAATCAATCGAGTGGACAATGTACCGGTTTCGGTCCCAATGCCTGCTCTCGCCGGGAGTTCCTGTCCCGTTCCTATAACGGTATCGGAGGACTTGCGTTGGCCGGGATTCTCGCCGAGCAACTGGGTGCGGCACCTGCGCCTCTGAGTCCGCTCGCTGCCCGTGCACAGCACTTTCCGCGCAAGGCAAAGCACTGCATTTTCCTCTTCATGTCCGGAGGCGTGAGCCAGATGGACACCTTCGACTACAAGCCGGCGCTGCAGGAGTTCGCGGGGCGGCGGGTTCCTGCAATGTCAGGTTTCCGCGGTGAAATCGACGGATTTCTGAATTCGCCCCACCGGGTCATTCCCAGCCCCTGGGAATTCCGGAGGGCTGGTGAGTCGGGACACTACATTTCCACGCTGTTTCCGCACCTCAGCGAGTGTGTCGACGACCTGGCGTTCATTTTCGGCATCGAAGTGGACAACAATAATCACGGACCGGCCACGCTTCACGTCAATACCGGCTCCCAGTTTCCGGGCGACCCTTCAGTGGGGGCCTGGATCACCTACGGGCTGGGAAGCTCCAACCGGAATCTTCCCGGCTACGTCGTCATTCAGGACCCGAGGGGAGCTCCCATCAACGGAGCGGGCGTGCGCGGAAGCGGTTACCTGCCCGCTTCTTATCAAGGCACCCTCTTCCGCTCCGTCGGCACCCCCATTCTCGACCTGAAACCGCCGGCAAGGATCAGCCGACGGCAGCAGCGTGAAGAGTTCGACCTGTTGACGTGGCTCAACCGCCGGCACAAGACCGGGCGGCCGGACGCCTCGGAGTTGGAGGCGCGCATCAACGCCTACGAATTGGCGTTCCGCATGCAAGCCGAAGCCCCGGAAGTGGTGGATCTGTCCAAGGAATCGGAATTGACCAAGAAGATGTACGGACTGGACAATCCTCTTACGGAGGCTTTCGGACGTCAGTGCCTGCTGGCCAAGCGCTTGGTGCAGAAGGGAGTGCGCTACAGTCTCGTCGTCCACGGAGTCGAGAACGGCAAGAGCAGTTGGGACGACCACGGCAACATCGAAGGCCGCCTTCCACGCCACGCGGTCGAAGTGGATCAACCGGTCGCCGCCCTGCTTAACGACCTGAAACGGGAGGGCCTCCTGGAAGAGACGCTTGTCGTCTGGGCGTCTGAAATGGGGCGGACCTCCTTCATCAACGATATCTACGGCGACAAGCCCGGACGGGACCACAACCAGTATGGACTGTGCATGTGGCTGGCGGGCGGAGACGTCAAGGGCGGTTCACGAGTCGGGGAGACGGATGATTTCGGCATCGGTTCAGTTGGTGAGCCCATTCACATGCGTGACGTTCATGCGACCATTTTGAATCTCCTCGGTCTGCATGACGAACGGCTGACCTACCTTCACGATGGCCGCTTTAGAAGGCTCACCGATATCGGCGGGAAGGTTCTCGATACAATTATTGCCTAGAACGATATTGCAGCTATCTTTCCGGTGAGATATTCGGGTTGACCCGGCGCTTCCTGGCCCGGGCAATTCACCCGCTGTTTGGACCGGACACTTCCCAGACTGACGACACGGCACTCCGGCTCGCGTTGACACTCCGCGGGCCCCTGTGCTAGTTATTGCCCTCTCCGGCGGTCACCTGACAAATCTCCAACAATGAGGACGAGTGCATGGCGCCAAAGAGTCGACACCTGTTTAGCTCGGAGTCGGTCACCGAAGGGCATCCCGACAAGATCGCGGACCAGGTTTCCGACGGGGTTCTGGACGCGGTCCTGACGGAAGACCCTCAGGGACGGGTGGCCTGCGAGACCCTGGTGACGACCGGCTTGGTGGTCATTGCCGGAGAGATCACGACCACATGCTCTCCGGACTATCCCAAGATCGCTCGGGAAGTCATTCGGGACGTGGGGTATACGCGCGCCAAGTACGGCTTCGACTGCGAGACCTGCGGCGTGATCTGCTCCGTGGACCGGCAGTCGCCCGATATCGCCCTGGGAGTGGACACGGGAGGCGCGGGCGACCAGGGCCTCATGTTCGGTTATGCCTGCACCGAAACACCTCAGTTGATGCCGCTGCCCATCATGCTGTCCCACGCGCTCACCCGCCGTCTTTCCGAATGCCGCCGCCAGGGAATCCTGAACTGGCTGCGCCCCGACGGAAAGTCGCAGGTCACGGTGGAATACGACGGGACGAAACCGGTCCGCGTCGACACCGTCGTGGTCTCGACCCAGCACAGCCCCGACGTCTCCTACGAGGATCTGTGCGACGGGATACGGGAGCATGTCATCCGTGCCGTGGTTCCTGCCGGACTCATGGACGGCGGCACGACGATCCACATCAACCCCACGGGGCGGTTCGTGACGGGCGGGCCCCAGGGTGACTGCGGGGTGACGGGCCGGAAGATCATCGTCGACACCTACGGCGGCATGGGAGGGCATGGAGGGGGCGCTTTCTCGGGGAAGGACCCGTCCAAGGTGGACCGTTCCGCCTCCTACATGGCCCGTTACATCGCCAAGAATTGTGTCGCCGCGGGACTTGCCCAGCGCATGAAGGTCCAACTGGCCTACGCCATCGGAGTGGCCGAACCGGTCTCCGTCGCCGTGGACGCCGAAGGGACCGAAGCCGTGGCTGAGGAGACCATCGGAAATCTGGTTCGGGAACACTTCCGCCTGACCCCCAGGAACATTATCGAGACCCTGCAGCTCAGGCGTCCCATCTTTCGGCGGACGGCCGCCTTCGGGCACTTCGGCCGGGAGGACGAGGGCTTCGCCTGGGAACGGACCGACCGGGCCGATGCCCTGCGACAGGCCGCCGGACTCTGACGCCCCGTCCACAACGTTTTCTCCCTTCTTTAGATACTGAGAAGTATCCATGCTTCAAGTGAAGCGGCGTGTTTCACGCGCCGACTGGGAGAGGCGTGTTTTACGCGCCCCGTGTTCTTTGCCGAAGTGGCGACTTTCCAGTCGCTGACCAGGAAGGGGGGATCTGGGGGAGGGAGCCCCCACTCTACGCTTTCTTCTCCTGCGGTCCGGAGCAGGCGCCTGGAAAGACGCCTGTCCCAATGGGCGCCAGGAATGACGCCCCTCCAAGCGGCGGTGGGCCGAAGAGGGCACCCGCAAGGGGTGCCCTACGGATGTCTCTCCGGTAAACTGTGCCCATCGTGAGAGAGTCTGCAGAACTGGCGGGAGCCATCGAGGAAATCCTGGAAAGCGGCCGCGGCGCCGTCCTGGCGACCGTCATCGAGATCACCGGCTCGGCATACCGCCGGCAGGGAGCCAAGCTCGTCATCGGCTCCGACGGCGATTTCCGGGGCATGATCTCGGGAGGATGCCTGGAACCGGAAGTCGCCCGGGCAGCCAGCCGGGTCTTCAAGACGGGACAAGCCGCGACCGAGGTGTTCGACCTCACCGAGGACGCCATCTGGGGACTGAGGTTGGGATGCGGAGGAGTCGTCCGGATCCTGCTGGAGCCCATCGGCCGGGGCCCCGTCTGGGAGCGTTGGCTGTGCGCCCTGAGGAGCGGCGAGAGGGCGGTTCGGGCCGTCGTCTGCGATCCGGACCCGGAGCCCGAGTCCCTGGGACGTTGGCTTCTACTGGCTCCCGGAGAGCCGCCGGCAGGTCCCCTGGCCCGGGAAGAGTTGGGCCGGGAGGTGATCCCGGCAGCCCGCGAGATCCTGGGTCGCCCTCTCCCCCAGTCCCGGGTCTACGCCTCGGGAAAGACCCGCGTCTTTCTGGACGTCAATCGTCCCCCCTTGGAGCTGGTCGTCTTCGGGGCCGGCATGGACGCGGTTCCGGTGGTCCGGTTGGCGTTGAGTCTGGGTTTTTCCGTGAACGTCGTCGACCCCCGTCCCTCCCTGAACCGGCCGGAGCGCTTCCCGGGCGCGCAGACCACCATCTCCCATCCCACGGAATTCCCGGAGAAGGTGGCGATGCGGGCCGGCGGCTACGCCCTGATCATGAACCACCAGTTGGACCGGGACGGCGCCGGGATCCGCTACTCCTTGGAAAGCGGCGCCCGTTACGTGGGTGTGCTGGGACCCCGTCCCCGGTTCGCGAAGCTCATGGACGAGCTGGCCGATGAGGGTTTTCGCCCCGATTCGGCGGCCCGGGATCGGATTCACAACCCGGTGGGGCTGGACATCGGAGCCGAGGGCCCCGAGCAGATCGCGGTCAGCATCCTGGCGGAGATCCTGGCCGTCCACAATGGGTTCGGCGGCGGTTTCCTGGCGGCCCGATCCGGGGGGATCCACGAAGTGTCTCCTACGCCGTAATCCGGCGTCGGAGGGATGGAACGGGACTCGCGGCGCACTCCGTTACTGGATCCAGTAATCGTCTTTGCGGTCCCGCCTCTCCTTGTCGAGCACCCGGAATCGGCTGCGCATCCGCTTCAATCGCCACCGGTGGTACGCCTGACGCACGGCTCCGAGCGAGAGCCAGCGCTTCAGATAGAGGAAAGCGAAGATCATGCCGCCCAGGTGGGCGACGTGGGCGATGGTGCTGCCAGGCGAATCCAGGGCCGAAATGAAGGCGATGAGTCCTATCCCGGTCACGAAGTACTTCACCTTGACCGGCAGCAGGAAGTAGAGATAGACGTGCCGATTGGGGAACATCATGCCGTAGGCCATCAGGATCCCGTAGATCGACCCGCTGGCTCCGATGGTGGGTATCGTACTCTTTGGATCCGCCACCACCGACAGCAGTCCGGCTCCGATTCCCGTGATCATGAAGAAGCGCAGAAACTGGCGGCTGCCCCAGTACCGTTCCAGCTCTCGGCCGAACATCCAGAGCGTGAACATGTTCCAGAACAGGTGCCAGAAGTCCGCGTGGAGAAACAGGTAGGTTCCCAACTGCCAGATGTATAGATTGTCCAGGACCTCATCAGGAATCAGCCCGAAGATCAGCACGAGGTCCGGACCGGCGGCCCACTGGTAGAGGAAGGTAAGCGCGCAGCCGATGACCAGGTACTTGACCATGGGTGTCATGGTGGGACCGATCGTCACATGGTGCCCGGGACCAAACCGCACTCGTGAATCATAGCATGCCTGCTTCGAAATTCTGGTTTCTCGAAAACGGGCCGCGACTGTGGGGGGCGGGTGCTCCAGGAGTCTGCGCGGTAGAAATGATCGTAGCGGGAAAGTGGCGCTTTCGAATTAGATAAATTTCTGCCGTGCAGGCTCCCATGCTCTCTACTTTTCTGTATTTTCCCCTGGTTTCCGAGAAAAGTGTTTGACAGACCCAAACGGCGGTTGAAGAATAGGGAGCGCCCTGAGTGGGCGGCTCTGGTACCCGTTGTTCGAGGCCTTTGATGCAGCTATCGGGAACGCACCGACTGGCCTTATCCCGTCTCCGAGTCTGGCAACTGTTGAACGATCCCCAGGTGTTGGCCCGGGCCACTCCCGGCGTGAAGACCCTGGTGCGCGACGGCGAAGACCGTTTCAAGGCGGAGTTGGAGCTGGGCCTGGGACCGGTTCGCGGCGTCTTCGCCGGACAGGTCGAGGTTCGGGACAAGCAGGAGCCTTCGGACCTGACCCTGCGGGTCGAGGGAAACGGCAGCGTGGGCGGGATTCGCGCCGAGGGGAAGTTGAGGCTGGAAGAGGCGGGCCAGGAGACGCTGGTCCACTACCGGGGGACTGCCCTGGTGGCCGGGACCCTGGCGTCTTTCGGCAGCCGGCTCTTTTCCGGCGTGGCCCGGAAGCTGGCGGCGGAATTCTTCGAAAATCTTCAACGGGAGGGGAACGAGTGAGTCGTCGCAAGCCCTCCCTGGGTTCGAACTACCATCGAAGGAGGTAGAAGATGGCACAAGTGTCCATTGAGGTTCGAGTCAATGGGTCGACCTACCGGAAGGAGGTGGAGCCGCGATTGCTGCTCGTGCACCTCCTGCGGGACGTGTTGGGTCTGACCGGGACTCACGTCGGTTGTGACACCTCCAGTTGCGGAGCGTGTACCGTCCTGCTGGGCGGTCTGGCCGTGAAGTCCTGCACGCTGCTGGCGGTTCAGGCCGACGGCGCCGAGATCACCACGGTGGAGGGGTTGGCCACGAACGGAGACCTGCATGCGGTTCAGGAAGGCTTCTGGGAAGAGCACGGACTCCAGTGCGGGTTCTGCACGCCCGGCTTCCTGATGGCCACGGTTCAGCTCCTGGAGCGGAACCCGGATCCCGGCGACGCCGAGATCCGGCACGCGCTGGAAGGGAACCTGTGCCGTTGCACCGGGTATCAGCACATCGTCAACGCCGTCCAGAATGCGGCCGGCAAATTGCGGGAAGCGGCAAGCTAGGAAGGAGGAACGATGGCGACCAAATTTTTCGGTACACCAGTCAAGCGCCGCGAGGATCGGCGGTTGCTCACCGGAGGCAGCCAGTACACCGACGACCTCCAACTCACGGGAATGGTCCATGCGGCCATCGTCCGCAGTCCCCACGCCCACGCCAGGATCAGGTCCGTCGACGTGGAAGCGGCCCGGTCGGCCCCGGGAGTCGTGGCCGTCTTCACCGGGAAGGACATGGAGGGAGTGGCCGGTATCCCCACGGCCTGGCTCATTCCCGACAGCGATCTGAAGACCACCGACCATCCCGCTTTGGCCCGGGACCGGGTGCGCTACGTCGGCGACGGCGTGGCCGTCGTGCTGGCCGAGGACCGCTACCAGGCCGAGGACGCCGCCCAGTTGGTTCAGGTCGACTACGAGATCCTGGACGCGGTGGCGGATCAGGTGAAGGCCGTGGAGGAGGGCGCTCCCCAAGTCCACGATGACGCCCCCGGCAACAGGTGCTTTCTCTTCAATACCATCCAGGGCGGCGATCTGGACCAGGCCTTTGAGGACGCCGACGACGTTCTCAGTTTTCGGACCACCAATCACCGCATGATTCCCAGCGCCATCGAGCCCCGGGGCTGCGTGGCCCAGTACAACGCCGCCTCCGGCGAGCTGACGCTGCGGATGACCAGCCAGAATCCGCATATCCATCGGCTGCTGCTCTCCATCGTGCTGGGGGTTCCCGAGCACAAGGTGAGGATCGTGACTCCCGAGATCGGAGGCGGATTCGGCAGCAAGATCGCTGTCTATGCCGACGAGGCCGTCATGGCCTTCTGCGCCATGCAGACCGGCCGTACTGTCAAATGGGTGGAGACCCGGCGGGAGAACTTCCAGTGCACCACCCACGGACGCGACCACGTGACCGACGTGGAGGCGGCCTACACCAACGAAGGGAAGATCCTGGGCCTGAGGTTCAAGACCTGGGCCAACATGGGGGCCTACGTCTCCACGGCCGCTCCCGGAGTCCCGACCTGGTTGTACGGCTTGATGCTCTCCGGGGTCTATGACGTTCCGGCCGTGGGACTGGAGGTGGTGGGAGTGTTCACTCACACCACGCCCGTGGACGCCTGCCGGGGCGCGGGCCGGCCCGAAGCCACCTACCTGCTGGAGCGGATCGTGGATCTGGTGGCCCAGCGGGTGGGTCTGGATCCGGTGGAAATCCGCCGCCTGAACTTCATCGGCAAGGAGAAGTTTCCGCATGCGGTGGCGCCCGGAGTCATCTACGACAGCGGCGACTACGACGCGGCCTTGGACCGGTTGCTGGAAATGGTCGACTACGAGGCTTTTCGGAGCGAGCAGGCGGAGGCGCGGGAACAGGGCCGGTATCTCGGAATCGGGCTCTCCACCTACGTCGAGATCTGCGGGCTGGGTCCCAGCTCCATCGTGGGAAGCACCGGATTTCAGGGAGGCCTCTGGGAGTCCTCGGTGGTTCGGGTGCACCCCACCGGCAAGGTCACCGTCATGACCGGCGCCAATCCTCACGGCCAGGGGGAGGAGACGACCTTCGCCCAGGTGGTGGGAGACGTGCTGGGAGTGGACATCGACGACGTGGAGCTGGTTCACGGGGACACGGACCTGGTTCCCATGGGGATGGGAACCTACGGCAGCCGCGCCACGGCCGTGGGCGGGATCGCCGCCTTCAAGGCCGCCCAGAAGGTGGTGGAGAAGGCGAGCAAGATCGCCGCGCATCAGCTCGAGGCCCGGGAAGAAGACCTGGAGTTCGAGGACGGCCGCTTTCAGGTGAAGGGGACCGACCAGGGAATGAGTTTCCAGGACGTGGCTCTGCAGGCCTATCTGGCCTGGAACCTGCCCCAGGGCCTGGAGCCGGGACTGGAGGCCCAGTCCTTCTACGATCCCAGCAACTTTGTTTTTCCGTTCGGCGCGCATGCCTGCATCGTGGAGGTGGACGCCGAGACCGGCCAGACCGACATCGTCCGGTACGTGGCGGTGGACGACTGCGGAGAGGTGATCAATCCCCTGATCGTAGACGGCCAGATCCACGGCGGCATCGCTTTCGGAGTGGCCCAGGCGCTGTACGAACACGCCCAGTACGACGAGTCGGGACAGCTCTTGACCGGGTCCATGATGGACTACGCGGTGCCCAAGCCGGGCCAGATGCCCAGCTTCGAACTGGATCGGACGGTCACGCCCTCGCCGGTCAATCCCTTGGGACTCAAGGGGATCGGAGAGGCCGGTAGCATCGGCAGCACGGCCGCGGTCGCGAACGCGGTTGCCGATGCGCTCAGTCCTTTTGGAATAGACCATGTGGAGATGCCTTTCACGCCCCAGCGCGTGTGGCAGGCCATTCAGCAGGCATAGGGGAGGTAGAGCATGTTTCCAGGTGAATTCGAGTACCACGCTCCCGAGACCATCGAGGAGGCCCTCGACCTTCTGAGCCGGCATGGCTCCGATGCCAAGCTGCTGGCGGGAGGGCACAGCCTGATCCCCATGATGAAGCTGCGCCTGGCCTCGTCCCAGCATCTGGTGGATCTGAAGAACCTCAAGTCCAGCTTGAGCTACATCCGGGAGGAGAACGGCGATCTGGCCATCGGGGCTCTCACCACGCATACGGAGGTGGAGGTCTCGGAAAGCTTGCAGCAGAAGGCGGCTCCCCTGGCGGAGGCCGCGGGACTGATCGGAGATGTCCAGGTCCGGAACATGGGAACCTTGGGCGGCAGCCTGGCCCATGCCGACCCGGCGGCCGATCAGCCGGCTCCGGCACTGGCGTTGGAGGCGCAGCTCGTCGCCCAGGGCCCCGGAGGGCGGCGGACCATTCCCGCCGACCAGTTCTTCTTCGGCTTCTTCGCGACGGCGTTGCAACAGGACGAGTTGCTGGTGGAAGTGCGGGTCGCCGGCCTCGGAGCCAATTCAGGAGGCGCCTACCTGAAGGTCCCGCATCCGGCGTCGGGTTACGCCGTCTGCGGCGTCGCGGCGGTGGTCGAGACCGACGGTGGAGGCAATTGCGTCAAGTGCCGCGTGGGCGTGACGGGAATCTCCGACGGCGCCTACCGGGCCACCGGGGTCGAGTCGGCTCTGGAGGGATCCGCCATCAGCGCGGACGCCATTGCGGCGGCCTCGGCGCATGCCACCGATGGAGTCGAGCCCCTGGACGATTACTTTGCCGGAGCCGACTACCGGAGGGCGTTGGCGGCCACCTACGTGAAGCGGGCCCTCACCACGGCCTCGGAGCGCGCCGGCGGATAGTTCCCGGTGCTTCGCGGCACTCGTTAGATCTTTTTGTCCCGGGACCGGGCCCAGTCCACACTGGGTCCGCCGGTCCCGCTCCGTTCAATGCACCCTGAAATCGAGCAGCTCCAACGCCGGTTGGAGCGCCAAGGCTACATTGCCGAACGCCCCGTGGCGACGGCCATTCAACTGGCGTCGGTCCTGGGACGCCCGCTCCTGGTGGAGGGGCCCACGGGAGTGGGCAAGACGGCGATCGCCGGCGCCATGTCCAGCGTCCTGGGCACGAATCTGATCCGCCTGCAGTGCTACGAAGGCATCGACACCAGCTCCGCTCTCTACGAGTGGAACTATCAGAAGCAGTTGTTGGACATCCGCCTCGCCGAGGCCAGCGGTTCCGGGCGGGCCGACATCTTCAGCGTCGACTACCTCTTGAAACGTCCTCTCCTGGAGGCCATCACTTCCCCGAAGGCGCCGGTGCTTCTCATCGACGAGGTGGACCGGAGCGATGAGGAGTTCGAGGCCTTCCTCCTGGAGTTGCTCTCCGACTGGCAGGTCTCGGTTCCGGAATTGGGGACGCTCACGGCCCGGCAGGTTCCCTATACGGTGCTCACCAGCAACCGGACCCGGGATCTGGCCGATGCCCTGAGACGGCGCTGCCTGTATCTCTGGATCGACTATCCGTCGTTCGACAAGGAGCTGGACATCGTTCGAGCCCGGGTGCCCGGCGCCGGAGAGGCCATATCGGCCCGGATCGTGGCCTTCGTCCAGATGTTGCGCCGCCTCCCCCTGGAGAAGGCTCCAGGAGTCTCCGAGACCCTGGATTGGGTGGCGACCCTCCTCTACCTGGACCGGAACCGATTGGGGCCGGAGGTGATCGAATCGACCCTGGGCGTGCTGCTCAAGCACGTGGAGGATCAGCGCCGGGTCCGAAGCCGCTTTCTCCAGGCGCTGCTGGCCGGACTCGGAGGCTTCGACTCGGGAGGAATCACCCGGGCGGTGGAGCAGATGGAAGCCGTCCTGGCTCAGTCCTGATGTCCTATCCGGGTCTCTTGGAGGAGAATGTGATGGCCTTCGCCCGCATTCTGCGCTCCGAGGGGATGAGGGCCGGCCCTCGGGAGGTGGGTGACGCCCTGACCGCGCTCCGGAGGTTCGGGATCGCCGACCGGGGCGATTTCTTCCACGCGCTCCGAACCCTTTTCGCCGGAAGTCCCGCGGAAATCGAGCGTTTCGACCATCTGTTCGATCGGTACTTCCGGGGCGGACTGCTGGAAGAGAACGGACGGACCGACCTGGGACCGGACGAGACTGACCGGCTTCGGGCCACTCTGCCCCGTTTCGGCCTGAATCTGGTGGCCTGGTCCCAGGGGTCCGAGACCGAGGGGGAGATCCGCCAGGGCTCCTACAGCCCGCTGGAGGTCCTGACGGAAAGTCCTCCCCCGGGCATTCCCGAGTCCGCCCAGTTGAAGCTCACCGTACGCCGCCTGGCCAGGAAATTGTCCCGGCGCAGGTCTCGCCGCCGGCGGATCAGTACCCGCGGGCGGGTTCCGGACCTGAGGCGGACGGTCCACCGGAGCACCCAGCGAGGGGGTGAGTTGATGGACCTGGTCTTCCGGAGGCGCCGCCTGGACCGGGTTCGCCTGGTGGTCCTGATGGACGTGAGCGGCTCCATGGAGTTGCACAGTTCCTTTCTGTTCCAGTTCTCCCATGCCTGCGCCTCGCAACGGGGACTGGGGCGGGTGGAGGTCTTCGCCTTCAGCACGCGCCTCTACCGGCTGACGCGCGCCCTGCAGGTGAGAGGCGCACGGGGGGCACGGCAGGCGCTCAAGCGCGTCCTTCCCCGGAGAAGCACCGGCACCCGGATCGGGGCCTGCTTCCACGATTTCCTGGATCTGTACGCTCACCAATTGGGGTCGCAGACGGCGGTGCTGGTCCTCAGCGACGGTTGGGACACGGGAGACCTGGACCTGTTGGAGCGGACCTTGATTCGCCTGAAGCAGTCCGGGGCCCGGCTCCTCTGGCTGAGCCCGCTGGCGGCCGCTCCCGGCTACCGTCCCACCACCGCCGGCATCCGGGTCATCCTGCCCCATACCGACAGATTCGCCCCCGTGGTGGATCTGGCCAGCCTGCGGCGTTTCACGGACCGGCTGTGAGCGTCGCCGGGGTGGTTCTGGCCGCCGGCGGGAGCCGGCGCATGGGATTCGCCAAGCTCCTCCTCCGGCATCGCGGCCAGACCCTTCTGGCCCGCGCCGTCGCCGCCGCGCGGGTCTGCGACCGGGTGTGGGTCGTGGTCGGGGCCTACCCCGGCAGGTACGGGAACGAAGCCAAGGCTGCCGGAGCGGAAGTGGTGGTGAACCCGGACTGGGAGGAGGGACTCGCCTCGTCCCTGCGCCGGGGAATCGAGGCTCTTCCTCCCGGATTCGGCGCTGCTCTCATACTCCTGGCCGACCAGCCGTTCGTGGAGAAGGGACACCTGGAAGCCCTGCTGGAGCGCCGCCGCACCGATGGTTGCGACCTGGTCCTTTCCCGCTACGAGGGTGTGCTGGGAGCCCCGGCCCTGGTGGACCGAAGCCTCTTTCCCCAGATCGTGACGCTCCGGGGCGACCGGGGAGCCCGGGCTCTGACCCGTGTCGCGTCCTCGGTCGGCGAGGTTCCTCTTCGGGCCGCCCACGACGTGGACACCCCCGAAGACGCCGCTACTTGGTTGGAGCCTTGAGGTCTGAGCCGCTGATCCGGGAGCGCGGGCGCTCCGAGCGATCGGCCAATCAGGATGAAGGAAAGAACTTCCGCAGCACCGATTTCCGGGGCGGCTGAGTCAGCAGGGAAACGACGATCATGGACAGGGCCGAGACCCCCAGTATGAACGCCACGGGCATGACTCCGGTTCCTCCCAGCGTGTACCCGGGCGATTCCCAGCCCAGCCGGAAGAAATAGATCCACAGGACCACCACGCTGAGGATCGAGGCACAGGCGCCGTACTTGGTGCTTCGCTTCCAGAACAGTGCCGCCGCCACGACCGGGAACAGCGAGGCGAATCCGGTGAAGGACCAGACCGCCAGCTTGAAGATGCTTCGGTCGGTGACCAGGGAGAGGAGATAGATGACGGCCACGAGGCCGACCACGAACAGCCTGCCGGCGCGCACCTGCGCCTGCTCGCTCATCCGGTCGTGAAACCCGTAGTGGCGAACGATGTCCTCGGTGAACATGCTGCCCAGGGAGAGGAACTGGGAGTCCAGCGAGGACATGACGGCGGCCAGCACCCCGGCCGCCAGGAGCCCGGCCACGATCTCCGGCGAGTGCAGCGCGATCATCTTGACCAGGACGGAGTTGGCCTCTGCGACCGTCAGATCGGGAAAGTCGACTCGGCCCAAGACCCCCAACAGGACGCTCGGCACCCAGACCGCCGCGATGCACAGCGGGTAGACCTTGAGAGGGAAGCGAAAGGCTTCGGCCCGCCGCGCCGACAGCCAGTGCATGAACATGTGCGGGAACATCCCCACCGAGAGGGGGATGCAGGTGTAGGTCAGAAGCTGCAGGGGCTTGATGTGTTCGCCTCGGATCAGGAGTTCGGGATGGGTTTCCATAACCCGCTCCAGTCCTTGGGACAACCCTCCCAGCTTTCTGGTGATCACCACGAACGCCACGGCGCCCAGGATCATGAACACCAGGGTCTGGAAAGTGTTCACCCAGGCGGTGGCTCTCAAGCCGCTGGTGGATACATAGGTCAGGACCACCAGACAGATGATCAGGCCGCCCAGCCACTCGGGAATCTGTCCGTCGGTCACCTGGTTCAGGGTGACTCCTCCCGCCATGACGCCGATCAGCAGGTACGGGACGACCAATCCCACCAGTACCACGAACAGGAGAAGCCCCAGGCGGTCGGAACCCCAACGGGCCCGAAAATACTGGACCTGGGTGATGTAGCCTTCCCGTTTCCCGATGGCCCAGAGCCGCGTCCCCACGAAGAAGAAGACGCTGGGGATGATCAGAGCGGACGACGACGCCATCAGGGAAAAGACGCCGATCCCTTCGTGATAGGCCTCCCCCGATGCCCCCAGCAGGGCGAAGGCGGTCATGTTGGTCCCGAACAGGGACATGAGAAGGATGAAGGGACCGATGCTGCGAGTGGCGACGAAATAGTCTTCTCCCGTCCCCCGGAAGAGGCGGTGGCTGAGGCTCCCGACCAGAATCACCAGTGCCAGGTAGACGAAGATGATAGGGATGATCACGGCTGTGCTTCGTCCTTATGCGATGTCCCGGGCGCAGCCGGTGAGGACTGTTGCGGAAGGGGCCAACAGAAGCGAATCAGGAGGGTAAGGATCACCGAGGCGGCCGCGCAGAAGCCGACATGGTAGAGAAGGCCGACCGGAAGACCCAGCATGATCCTGGAATCGTTCCAGAGCCAGAGGTCGTTGTGGAGCAGGTACGCGAGCAACAGAGCCGCATAGACCAGCCGTCGAATCGACGCGTTCCCCATGAATTCCTCCCTCTGATCCCCGTCGGGCTCGGATTTGACCACAGGTACGGAAGGGAAGGCAACCCGCCAAGGAAATGCCGGTGATGTCTTTTCAGAAACCGTGACCCTTACGCTGCCGTGAGCAGGATCGGCTTTTCTTTCGTAATCACGAGGGTGTGTTCGTAGTGGGCGGACAGATCGCCGCCGGCCGTCCGCAGAGTCCATCCGTCATCGTCCGCGAAGACTCGCTCCGATCGTTCGGCGATCAAGGGCTCGATGGTGAGGACGAGTCCATCCGTCAACGGCTGCGTATCCGACGGATGGAAAACGTTGGAAACAACCGGGTCCTCGTGGATCCGTCTCCCTGTCCCATGGCCGGCCAACTCGGCGAGCACCGAGAATCCCCGCTGCCGGACTTCTCGTTCAATTGCCCGGCCGATGTATTGGATGGGTGTTCCGGCACGGGCGACAGCCGCCGCCTTTTCAAACGCCTGTCTGGCACATCGGCACAATCTCGCGGCTTTCCTCGAATACGGCGCCAGGGGGACGGTCGTCGCTGCATCCGCGATGTATCCGTCCAACTCGGCGGTGACGTCGAGGCTCACCAGATCTCCGGGCCGCAATACCCGTTCGCCGGGAACGCCATGGACGACCTCGTCGTTGACACTGATCAAATTGACACCGGGAAAACCGTAGAAAATCCTTGGTGCAGACCGGGCCCCGTGCCGACGGAGCACTCCCGCCCCGACGGCATCCACTTCGGCGGTAGAAACTCCAGGACGGACGGTGTCCGCCATGGCCTTCAACGTTGACGCGACCACCCTTCCGACGCGGGCGAGGCCGTCAAAGTCGGCAGGGGATTCGATTGACAAAAGATTTCTCCACGATTATCCGGAGGCACGGCGGCGCAGCCGTTCCACGACCAGCATGAAAATCAACGCAAAAGCGATCAGGAACGTGGCGACGGCCAGGATCGCGGGGCTGATCTCCTCGCGGATTCCCGACCACATCTGCCGCGGAACGGTACGCTGGTCCAGGCCCCCTATGAACAGCACCGTCACCACTTCGTCGAAGGAGGTGGCGAAGGCGAAGAGCGCGCCCGAAACCACGCCGGGGGCGATGATGGGCAACTGCACGCGCGCAAAGGTCCGCACCGGCCCGGCGCCCAGGCTGGCGGCGGCTCGCGTCAGATTGGCGTCGAAGCCGGCAAGCGTGGCCGTGACCGTGATCACCACGAACGGAGTGCCCAACGCCGCATGGGCCAGGATCAGCCCCAGGTGGGTCTGGGCCAGGCCCATCTTGGAGTAGAAGAAGAACATTCCTGCCGCCGAGATGATGACCGGCGTGACCATGGGTGAAATCAACAAGCTCATGGCCAGGGGCCGTCCGGGCATGGCGGGACTCGCCAATCCCAACGCGGCCAGCGTTCCCAAAGTCGTCGCCAGCGCCGTCGCCGCAATGCCGATGATGAGGCTGTTGACCAGCGCCCGGCGCCACTCTTCGTCTTCGGCGACGGTCCGGTACCAGCGCAGCGAATAGGCTTCCGGGTCCAGGCGCAACATCCCCTCGGTGAAGGTGAAATAGGGCTCCACGTTGAAGCTGAGGGGCACGATCACCAGGATCGGCGCGATCAGAAACAGGAAGACGGCGATGCAGAAGGCCAGGTACGAGACCCGGCCGGCGCGTTCCCAACCACTGCCGGACACCGTCATCTCACCCCAACCTCATGCGGTCGATGCCGACGACGCGGTCGTACAGCAGATAGAGGGCGACCACGCATCCCAGCAGGATGCTGCCCAGCGCCGCCGCCAGTCCCCAGTTCAGCGATTGCTGCATGTGATAGGCGATCATGTTGGAGATGAGCTGGCCGCTCTGTCCCCCCACCAGCGCGGGAGTGATGTAGTAGCCGATGGACAGAATGAAGACCAGCAGCGATCCGGCGCCCACGCCGGGCAGAGTCTGCGGCCAATAGACCCGCCGGAACGCCTGGGGGAAACTGGCTCCCAGCGAGGCGGCGGCGCTCATGTAGAGTGGTGGGATCGTCCGCATGACCGAATAGACCGGAAGCACCATGAACGGCAACAGGACGTGGGTCATGGCCACCACGGTGCCGGTCATGTTGTAGATCATGGAGATCCGGTTCTCGTCGGCGATCAGCCCCAGCGCCACCAGCGTATCGTTGACCACCCCTTCGGTCTGGAGCAGAACGATCCAGGAGGTGGTCCGCACCAGCAGCGACGTCCAGAAGGGAACCAGCACCAGCAACAGCAGCAGGTTGGCCCGGCGGGGCGGCGCGTGGGCGATGAGATACGCAAGCGGATAACCCAACAGCAGGCACAGAACGGTGATCCCGAGGCTGACCGCCAAAGTGCGCTTCAAAAGCGGCAGATAGACACGCCGCTGCGGGGGCTGGAGAACGATGCTGCCGTCCGCGTCGCGCTGCAGATCCAGGGCGTGGAGATAGTGCCGCGTCGTGATCCGTTCGCCCGCACGTTGAATCGCCCGCCAGGTCTTCGCCTCACCCCATTCGGGCTCGATGGAGATCATGGCCTCCCGCCAGGAGTCGACTTCCTTGACGCGGTGCAGCCTCCGGGCGCTCTTCATGATGACGCTGCGCAGTCCCGATTCCACCCGGTTGACGCGCGTCGCTACCCGTCCCAGACTCCGGTCCTCGCGGGCCCTCACCATTTCGCGCGAGGCCGTTTCGAAGACCGCCTCGGACGGAGTGCTCTGCCCGTCCCAGTCGTGCAGCAGGGCCAAGGTCTCGGGTAACGTGTCGGCGACCATGGGGTCGTAGACGCTGCGTGTCAGCATGGTCACCAGCGGCGCCACGAAGGTCGCCAGGATGAAGGCCGACAACGGCAGCACCAGGGCCGCCGCCCGCAGTTGAGGCTTCCTCAGCGCGCCAGCCACGCGCTGAAGCGCTCGTTCATTTCGTCCGAGTGATCGCTCCACCATTCCCAATCGCTGTGCAGGGCACGGGCCACGTTTGCGGGGGTCGTGGGCATGTGTGGCTTCATGTCCACCCCGGTCTCCAGGTGCGTCGAAATGAGCGCGGTGCCGGAACGCCGCACCGGACTGTAGGAGATGTAACGGCCGATGGCCGCCATGGATTCGGTCCGGGCCCCGAAGGCGACGAACTTCCGCGCCGCCTCCAGGTTTCGGGTTCCCGCTACGATGCCCGTCTGACCCCAATCCAGGACCTGGCCGTCCCAGACCACCACGAAGGGCTGTTTCTCCAGGATCTGGGCATTGAAGATGCGGCCGTTGTAGGCCGTGCTCATGACCACCTCGCCGTCCGCCAGCATCTGGGGCGGTTGGGCGCCCGCTTCCCACCAGATGATCTGTTCCTTGATGGTGTCGAGCTTGCGAAAGGCCCGGTCCACTCCCTCCGGCGTGTCGAGCGTGGCGTACACCTGCTTCATGGGAACGCCGTCCGCCATCAGTGCGAACTCCAGGTTGACCACGGGCGTCCGGCGCATCCCGCGCCGGCCCGGGAACTTCTCCAGATCGAAGAAGTCGCCGATGGTGGCCGGCTTCGAGCCGGAGAATTTTTCCTCGTTGTAGGCGTAGATCGTGGAGTAGTAGACGACGCCGATGCCGCACTCGGTGAGGGTTTCGGGGAAAAAGTCCTCCTCGGCGGGCGTGCCGTCCGGTCCCGGCGGGAGGTGGGCGGCGTCGATGGGTTCCAGGAGTCCTTCATCGCAACCCAGCACGGCGTCCGCCATTTCCAGATCGACCACGTCCCAATGCACGTTGCCCGTCTCCACCTGAGCCCGGATCTGGGCCAGTCCGCCGTTGTAGTCCTCCATCCGGACCTCGATGCCGGTCTCGGCGGTGAACGGCTCGTGGATGGCCTTGGTGCAGGCGCGGGCGTAGGAACCTCCCCAGGAGACGGCGGTCACCGATTCCGCGCCCAGAGCGTTCTGGGACCAGGACAGGGCGGCGAGGGAGAAAATCGCAACGGCGCCAGCCGACGGGGTGATCCGGTCCTTGAATCGATACTTGGTCATGGAATGTCCTCACTCCTGGCCCGGAGCTTCCAGCGACCGGCAATCGGTCAACAGCCAGCCGATACGGACCTGGTCCCCTTCCAATACCGCGCCGTGACCCACGATGTTGGGGATCTTGGCGATGAAGTCCGAGTGGCCGCAGACCGTCAGGCGAAGCCGCAGGTGATCGCCCAGAAACAGGATGTCCTCGACCCGGGCGTCGAACTCGTTGTGGTAGACGCCCGGCTTGGGCGCCAGGGAGACTCGTTCCGGCCGAATGGCGATGGCCACCCGGTCCCCGAGCCGGCTGGGCGCGATCCGGAACGCCTTGACGATCCCACCGCCGACGTCCACTCGGCAGAAGTCGCCGTCGACGCCGACCACGCTTCCGTACAGGATGTTGTTGTCTCCGATGAATCGGGCGACGAACTGGCGTTCCGGCTCTTCGTAGAGGATTTCCGGAGGGGCGACCTGCTCGACGCGGCCCTCCTCAAAGACGGCGACGCGATCGGACATGGCCATCGCTTCCTGCTGATCGTGAGTCACGTAGACGACGGTCACCCCCAGGGTCCGCTGGATGCGCCGGACCTCGAATTGCATCTCCTCCCTCAGCCGGCGGTCCAGGGCGCCCAGCGGTTCGTCCATCAAGACCAGGCGAGGTTCGAACACCAGCGCCCGGGCGATGGCCACGCGTTGTTGCTGGCCGCCGGAAAGCTTGCCCGGACGCCGGTCCTCCATGCCGCCCAGGCGCACCAGCTCCAGCGCCCGCCGGACGCGCTCCCGAATCTGCTCCGGATCGAGACCGCGCACTTCCAGGGGAAAGGCCAGGTTTCCTCCCACCGTCATGTGCGGGAAGAGGGCGTAGTTCTGGAAAACCACGCCAATATCGCGCTTCCGCGGCGGCAGGTCGTGCACCGATCGCCCATCGATGCGGATGGCGCCCGAGGTGGGCGCTTCGAAGCCGGCGAGCATCATCAGGCACGTGGTCTTGCCGGAGCCGGACGGCCCCAGCAGAGTCAGGAACTCCCCCTCGGCGACGCTGAGGTTCAGGTCCCGGACCACCAGCGTCCGGCCGTCATAGCTCTTGCTGACGTGCTCGAATTCGACGTGGGGATGGTTGCTTGAATTCACTGGAGGTTCCATCCAGGTTGGTCGGAACTCGGTCCGAGGCAGTGTCTTCTTTGCCACCGGGAGTTTACATGCAAAGGGTTCCGGATGCTCGCAGGCAAGTTGAGCGGGTCGATCCGCGAAATGGAATCCCGTAGGGTCGCCCGTACGAACCGGTAGAGATAAATGGGAAAAGTCCGGTTGTGACAACCCCTTTCATATGCCTGTACGGCACGAGGAAGGTGTAGAATCACATCGGAGAGAATGGGGCTCCAGATGAAGATTACTATCGAGATCACCGATTGCCTCGCCAGAAAAGCCAAGGCCCATGCGTCCAAGGAGAACGTTACGTTTCGATCACTGATCGAACGTGGGTTTCGCTTGGTGTTGCGCGCCGACAGCCAGCGCAACCGCTTCAAGTTGAGGGATGCAAGTGTTGGCGGCAGAGGCTTGCAGCCGGCATATCGCGGTGCCGGGTGGCCTCGCATTCGGGAGTCCACCTACAAGAACCGAGGTCCGTGCTAACCTGCCTGTGGACCCCATGAAGCCGTTCGTCTTCGAAGCTTCCACCCGGCTGATCTTTGGTGAGGGCTCGGTCCGCGAGTTGGCTCCGGCCGCGCGCGAACTGGGATTTCAGCGGACTCTTCTGGTCTCGGACCCGGGACTCGTGAACTCGGGCCACGTCGAGACGGTCTCGGAGATCCTGGCCGAGGCCGGAGTCCAGGTGCATGGGTTCCACGACTTTGCACCTGATCCGGACTCGCGGATGGTGGACAAAGGCGCCGATTACGCTCGCCCTCTGGGAGTCGACTCTGTGGTGGGCCTCGGAGGCGGCAGCTCCATGGACTGCGCCAAGGGGATCAACTTCCTGCTTACCGGCGAGGGAACGATCTACGACTACCAGGGGTATGGCCGGGCGCGGGGCCGGATGCTGCCCATGATCGGGATTCCCACCACCAGCGGGACCGGGAGCGAAGCCCAGTCGTACGCCATCATCGCGGACGCCCGGACTCACGTGAAGATGGCCTGCGGAGACCCTCAAGCCGCTTTTCGAGTCGCCATACTCGACCCCTGCCTGACCCTTTCCCAACCGGCCGGCGTCAGCAGCGCCACGGGATTCGACGCCCTCTCCCACGCCGTGGAGTCGTATTGCAGCAAGCGGAGCACTCTGCTCTCCCAGTCCTTCTCCCGCGAAGCCTGGTGGTTGCTGGAACGGAACTACGAGCGGGTGCTGCACGACCCGGCGGACCTGGCGGCGCGCGGAGCGATGCAGTTGGGCGCCTTCTACGCCGGCCTGGCCATCGAGAACTCCTCCGTGGGTGCGGCCCATGCCTGCGCCAATCCCCTGTCGGCCCGGTACCGGATGCCCCACGGACTCGCCATCGGCCTGCTGCTGTCGCCGGTCGTCCGCTGGACGGGCAGGGCGGCCGAATCCGCGTACGGGGATCTGTTGCACCTCTCCGGCGGAAACTCCTGGAAGGGCGGCCACGCTTCCGAGTCGCTGGCCCGAAGGTTGGACGAATTGGCCGCGTCGGGCCGCCTTCCGCGGGAGTTGCGGAGCGAGGGCGTTTCGGAGGGTGATCTGGAAGGCCTGGCGGCTCAGGCCTCCTCCCATTGGACCGTGGGATTCAATCCACGCCGGCTGACCTCCCGGGGCGCCATGGAGATCTACAGGGAGGCCTGGTAGTGCCCGTTGCACATGGGCCCGACTCCGGACGGAGCGCGCCTCCATGAGACCGCTTTTGACGTTGCTTCTGGTCCTGCTCGGTACCGGCGGCCAGATCTGCCCGGCGGGCGCCGAGGAGACCTCCAAGGGCCGTTCGAACCGGCTGATCCAGGAAAAGAGTCCCTACCTGCTGCAACACGCCTACAACCCGGTGGACTGGCACCCATGGGGCGAGGAGGCGTTCCGCCTGGCCCGCGAGCAAGACCGTCCCATCTTCCTCTCCGTCGGCTACTCGACCTGCTACTGGTGCCACGTGATGGAGCGGGAGGTGTTCGAGGACCCCGGCATCGCGGACCTGATGAACCGGTACTTCGTCAACATCAAGGTGGATCGGGAAGAACGTCCCGACGTGGACCGAATTTACATGTCGGCGTTGCTGGCCCTCACCGGGAGCGGCGGTTGGCCCATGTCCATGTTCCTGACTCCCGAACTCGAACCCTTCTTCGGGCGGACCTACGTCCCTCCGGAGACCTTTAGCGCGCTCATCGGCCGGATCCATGAAGTCTGGGTCAAGAATCGGGACGACATCGCCACGGCGGGCCGCCAGCTCACCGAGTTTCTGCGGGAGCAGTCTCGGATGGAGGCCGGGAGTGCGCCCGTGGAGGCGTCGATTCTCAAGCAGGGGTACGAATCGATTCGAGCCGGTTACGACGAAACCTACGGCGGTTTCGGGCAGGGGAACAAGTTTCCCCGGCCCGTGGTATTCAACTTTCTGCTCCGGTATCACCGCAGGGAGGCCAAGAGCCGGGCTCTGGAAATGACCTTGACCACCTTGAAACGGATGGCCACCAGCGGGATTTTCGACCACCTGGAGGGTGGCTTTCACCGCTATTCGGTGGACCGCCAGTGGCGGGTCCCCCACTTCGAGAAGATGCTCTACGATCAGGCCCAACTGGTGAACTCCTACCTGGAGGCCTACCAACTGACCCGGAATCCGCTTTTTGCCTCCATGGCCCGGAGAACCCTGGATTACGTGAGCCGGCGGCTCACCCATCCGCCGGGGGGATTCTACTCCGCCGAGGATGCGGAAAGCGCTCCGGACCCGTCCCAACCCAAGAGGAAACGGGAGGGCGCCTTCTACGTCTGGACCAAGGCGGAGCTGGACCGGATCCTGGGACCTGCCAGGGGAGCCATATTCGCCCACGGCTTCGGGATCGAGCCCGGCGGGAACGCTCTCAGCGACCCCCACCAGGTCTTCGTGAACCAGAACATTCTCTACCGGGCACACACCCTCGACGAGACGGCGCGAAAGTTCAAGCGGTCTCCGGAGGAGGTGGATTCGATGCTCCGGGAGTCGCGGCGCCTGTTGCTCGAGGTCCGGAACCAGCGGGTGCGGCCCTACCTGGACGACAAGATCCTGGTCTCGTGGAACGGCCTCATGATCTCCGCCTTCGCCCGGGCGCACCAGGTTCTGGGAGAGGCCGAAACCCTGGAGACGGCCCGGCGGGCGGCGGACTTCATCCTGGAGCATCTCTACCAGAAGGAGACGGGACGGCTTCTGAGGCGCTACCGGGAGGGGGAGGCCCGGTTCGAGGGGCACCTGGAGGACTACGCGTTCCTGGTCATGGGCCTCATCGACCTCTACCAGGCCGGATCCGACATCCGCCACCTGCAGTGCTCCATGGAACTGATGGAGGCGGCCGTCGATCTCTTCTACGACCAGGAAACCGGAGCTTTCTTCGACACTTCGGGACAAGACGCGTCACTGATCCTGCGGACCCGGGACGACTACGACGCGGCCGAACCCACCGGGAACTCGGTCGCCGTCTGGAACCTTCTGCGCCTGGCGGAGATGACCCACAATCCGAAGTGGAAGAAGCTGGCCGAGGTGGCCCTGAAGCATTTCGGGGACCGGTTGCGGGAGCATCCCGAATCCCTTCCCCACATGCTCGCCGCCCTCGACTTCCACCTGGGAACGCCGAAGCAGGTGGTTCTGGCAGGCGACCCGTCGGGCGCCGCACTCCGGGCTCTGCTCAAGGTGGTCCATTCCACCTACGTTCCCAACAAGGTCCTTCTGTTTGCGGACGGTGGAACTGGCCAGGAATACCTGGGGAGGAGCAACCCGGCCGTCCGGGCCATGGTTCCCGTCGATGGGAAGGCGACCGCGTACGTCTGCGAGAACTACGTCTGCCGGTTGCCCACGTCGGAGCCGGAGGTTCTGGTCCGGTTGTTGACGGAAGAGGTGGCTGCGGTATCAACAGGCACGGCCGGGGACGCTTCCCGCCGCTGACCGAAGTTCGGGGATAGACGGTGATCCGGCTCAACGCCGGCCGCAGCACTTCTTGAATTTTTTGCCGCTTCCGCAGAGGCAGGGATCGTTTCTTCCGGGGCGCCTTCTTCCCTGAGCTTGCAGATCCCTTCGCCTGACCCAGGACATGACGTTGGCCGGCGCCCGTCCCTGGCGCAGTTCGCCCGCCATGAAACGCATGTAGGGGTCGATGTGGTTGAAGAAGAGCTTGTATCCGGCGCAGAGGTAGTTGAGCCCCTCCTCTCCCTGGGGAGTCCGGATGAAGCGGTGCTTGGGGCATTCGCCGTTGCAGGCGAACCGGACCTCGCACTCACGGCAGTAGCGGGGGAGGCGGTCCCGTTTGTTCTGGCCGAAGCGGACCTGGCTTGGGGAGTTGACCAGGGACCCCATGGGATCCTCCATGATGTTGCCCAGGAGGTTCTCCGGATAGACGTAGTGGTCGCAGGAGTAGAGGTCTCCGTTGTGCTCCAGGGCCAGGGCCGAGCCGCAGGTCTCGCGGAAAACGCACAGGCTGGCGGCCATGCCCATCCAACTCTCCAGGGCCACGTCGAAAATCTGCACGTAATACCGGCCCACGTCCCGCCGCACCCACTCGTCGAAGATGGCGCAGAGGAACTTGCCGTACTGGAATGAGTCCACAGACCAGGGGCTCACCCGGGCCGGCTCAGCCGAATCGGGGGAAATCAGCACCAGGCCGGCGTCATCGGGCTGAGGCGACTCCCGCTCCACGATGGGAATGAACTGCATGAAGCGGCTGCCCGCCTGCTTGAGAAAGCGGTACACCTCCAGGGGATGGCGGGAGTTGCTCCGCTGCACCACCGTCAACGTGTTGTACTCGACGCCGTGTTTCCGGAGGTAGCCCAGTCCCCTCATCACCCTTCGAAATGAGGGGGCTCCGCCTTTGTCCACGCGGTACCGGTCGTGGAGACGCTCGGGACCGTCGATGGAGATCCCCACCAGGAATCCGTTCTCGGCCAGGAACTCCCCCCAACGGTCGTCCAGCAGGACCCCGTTGGTCTGAAAACCGTTCTCGATCTTCTTCCCCGCCGCGTACTTGGCCTGCAGCCGGACCACCTTCCGGAAGAAATCCACGCCCAGGAGAGTGGGCTCGCCCCCCTGCCAGGCGAAGCTGATGACCGGGGCCCGCTGGGATTCGATGTATTGGCGAACGTACGATTCCAGGACGTCGTCCGGCATGGCCCACTGGGACGTGTCGGAATAGAGGTTCTCCTTCTCCAGGTAAAAGCAGTACTTGCAGTCCAGGTTGCAGATGGGTCCGGTGGGCTTGGTCAGGACGTGGAAGGCCTTGGCCATTTGTGGAACTGCCGAAAGGTCCATCTCCGAATCTCTTGAAACCAGTCTACTACTCTGCCGGAGGGGGGACATTCCTGCATTAGCGCTAAGTTGATGAATGGACCGGAAAGTCGAGGCTGCCAGATCCGGCGGAATGTTGGGAAACCGGAAGCGGGGGTAGGAAAACCCCCGCTCCCATCAGGAGCGGCGGGCGACCTTCCCGATGATCTCGAGCTTTTCGTCGCTCAGGTATCCGTACCGGTTGATCCAGCAACCGTGCCGGCTCGCCGCCATGGCGGTCTCCAGGCGGTGCCGGAAGTCCCCGGCCGGTCCGTATCCATGAGCCAGGGCGTAGACGGGAGTCTCGCCCGCTTCATGCTGGGCTTGGACGATCTTGTGGTGCTGCGCCTCGGCGCCGGCCGGGTGGGGCTCGTCGGGAGACGGATAGTAGAGATCCTCGAGCCGGTCCGGAGCCGGAACGCCGGAGATGTCGAACAGGCGCACCAGAGCCCGAGCCAGGAGCGAGCCGGAGACTCCGGGATTCGCCTGGCACAGTTGGTCGCCGTAGAACCGGAGCATCATGGGCCAGTGCATCGTGTAGAGCTTCACGGAGATGGCCATGCTGCACCGGCCCACCAGCCGGTAATCCATGCCCGAGAGCGTGTTCCAGGGAGGCGGAAACGCGTTGGACCACAGCTCCATGTGCCCGGCTCCCGCGTCGTCCATGGTCTTGCGGAAGCCGGAGTGCAACGTTTCCACGAGCCGGGCTTTGAATCGGACCCACTCCGACAGACCCGCAGAATCGGGCACGATCCGCCGCAGGGCCTCGCCGGGGCTTTCGGCTTCGGTACAGGCGATCAGGTCCGAGTCGTGAAGGCCGCCGTGCAGGTGCCGGTAGAGCGCGGCGGCGCCGCCACGCATCCGGTCGAAATCGAATCCCATTCTGGCCGCTGCATTCCGGGCATGCTGGCCGAAGTCGAGAAAGATGGAGTCCAGGAGGTAGGGGGGATATTCGGGCCAGTCGACTCGAAGGCCGTGGATATCCGGGTATTGCCGGCAGAGATCCCGGATGAGAGCGTGCGTGTACTCTCGGATGTGAGGACTGGCCAGGCTTCCGTTGGACGAGAGGCGGCGTTCGGGAACGCTTCCGTCGGGCAAGCGAGGGCGGTCGTCGATTTCCGGTTCCCCGAACTGGACCCGGTAGCCCGGAGGGATCGCCGCCTGAACCTGAAGGTAGACCTTCAGTCCCCGGGATCGGGCAGCCTGGATGAACTGCTCGACCATGGGACCTTGCCCGGCGGTCAGGACGTCCGGCAGTGGAGGCTGATAGCGCAGACCGCGATAGAGCCGGAGATCGGGGCGGAAGCTCGGGGCCGTCCGGGTCCAGAGTTCCCGCCTCCCCCAGAGCGGCCGGTCCAGCAGGCGGACCTTTCCGGCACCCGCGTCGATGGGAGGCTCCCGGAATCCGGTCCGGGAGTCGGCCGGCTCCATCACGTAGGGGGAGGTGGTCACGGCCGTGGCTGCGGCTTTGCGTTCGAGATTGTCGAGCACCCCGTTGATGGACTCGCTCTGGAAGTACTCGGGCAGTACTGTGACACCGACGAAATTGGCGAGTTTCATTGGGTCCTCTTCTCGCAGCGGAATCGAGTGCGATCCACTTCTCGGAACTGTGGACGGGCTTGCTGCATGAGCGGTGACCCGGTTCCGGTTCCTACATCAACTCGACGCCAGGGAGATCACGGAAGTCGTCGTAGTTCAGCGTCCAGAGGGCAGCACCTTGCACCAGAGCGCAGGCCGCTACAGCGAGATCGACCTCGCGCCCTCGAGGGCGCGACGTTTGCCGGTAAAGCCTCGCGGCCTGAGTGGCCGCTTCGGCATCGAACGGGACGGCCGCGCGCTGCGGGAACATCTCTTCCTGCACCCGCAACTCGGCTGTCGTTCGGGGCCCGCGCAACCATTCATACAGCACGACCGTGGACAGGTTTACCCGGTGGCCTTCCGCCACGAATGCCGACAGCCGTTCCAGCGAGCGGCGAGGGCCCGTGAGCGCATCGATAAGCACCGATGTATCGAGGTGAATCGTCACGGCCTTTGCCCGGTTCGTCCGCCGCGGCGCCGAGCGGCCCGCACCTCGCGGATTTCAGCGTCGACACTTTGCTCGGAACGGGTCACCGGTGCATCGCGCAGGCGTTCGATCACCGACAGCAGACGAAGCCTTTCACGCTCGCTGAGCCGGTCCTTGCGCGCCGCGTAGTCGGCGACTGCTTCCCGAACCACATGGCTCTGCGCCATGCCGAAAAGATCCGCCATTCGACGGATCTGCCGCACCGTCGCCTTGTCGAGGGAGTAGGTTACCTTTACCATAACAGTGCAATACTGCCATAATCCTCGACTTTCTGCTGAGGCGTCGGCAATGCAACATCAGGATACGTTCCTCATTTCCATCAGATTCCCAGCAACCATCCTTCCGCCGGCTGGCCCGTGATCTGCTTCAGTCCATACGCATACCATTGCACCTGCCGCACGTAGCCCGGATCGTCCGGTTTGAGGTGGACGTCGGTCTTGAAGTCCACGACGATCCAGCGGCCGTCCTCCTGGAAAGCCAGATCGATGGTGCCTTCCAGCAGTTTTCCTTCCTCGACCGTGAGCACGAAAGGAAACTCCCGGTGGCGCCTTTGGGCAGCCCGCGCCCGTTTCAGCAGCGGGTGTTCCAGGGCGGAGCGCACGGCCTGGATGGCGGATCTACGCTCCCGGTTGGTCACGCCCAGGATCCTGCCGTGGAGCCGGGCGAGCCTCCGGATCTCCGGCTCGCCGTCGTCCAGGCGGACGTCCCGAAGCAGGGTGTGGACCAGGGTCCCGAACCTGGGACCGGTGGGACGGGAATCGGGAATCGGATGGGTCTCCAGCCCCACCGGTGGACACTCGGGGGGATCTCCCGGCGAGGGCTCCCCCGTGACCGTCATCACCTCGAGACTGGGCGTTGACCCGGACCGAAGAGCCGACCGGCGCCCGTCTCGCCACTCCCGGTACCGGGCAAGTCCTTCCTTTCCGGCTTGGCCGGCTTCGTCGTCGGCCAGGATCCGCTCCCGCTGCAAGCCGAAGTTGGGACGAACTGCCAGGTCCAGCAACTCGGGGTCCCACCAGACCACGGCGTGATCCCCCGTCTGCGGCCGGTGGAGGCCGGGCCGGATAGAGGGTTCGATTCGGCCCTTGGGACGCTGCAGCAGGCTTCGAGGCCCGAAGGCGGGGCATCCGGGAGCCGGTTCGCCCCGGGCCCACTCCGCCCGGTCCGGATAGATGGCCTTCTCCAGTGGAGCCAACCATTCCACCCTCGATCTCGGTCTGGGGCCGGTTCCCAGCCCGGGGACCACCAGCAGGTCGCGGGCGCGCGTCGCCGCCACGTAGGCGACGCGGACTCCCTCCGCCCGGTCCCGCGCCAACTCTTCGTCGCGATGGTCCAGCAGCTCCCAGGGGACGCACCCCATGAGGCTGAAGGCCGCCAGGTTTCGGCTGGAATCGACGAATTTGTCCGGGCGCCCGGAAGAGAGGCGCGCCGTCGTGTCGGCCAGGATCACCACGGGAAACTCCAGACCCTTGGCGTTGTGGACGGTCATCAGGTGGACCCCGTCGACTCCTTCTTCGGAAACCTGGGCCTCGGCGCCGGTCCGCCGCCGCGCCAGTCGCTCCAGGTGTTCCACGAAGGCCCGGAACGAGCCTCCCCCGCCGGTCTCGAAGGCCCGGGCCAGATCGCAGACCCGCTGCACGTTGGCCAGAACCTGGTGGCTGGCCGGGCGCAGCGCGAATCCCGCGTGAGCCCTGGTCAGAGAAAGGAGCCGGGAAAGGGTCTCGGCGACGGGACGGCGGTTGCGCCGGCGGTGCAGCCGGGCCAGGATCTCCAGCGCCTCGGCCACCGGCTCCAGTTCGGCATCCAGGTCTTCGGGACGGGGACGGAAGGGATGGAGCGAACCGTGACGATCCCGGAAGCGAAGCAACAGGGAATCCCGGATCCAGAAGAGGGATCCGCGGAGCGTCGCGTAGATCGAGAGTTCGTCGTCCGGCCGTTCGATGGCGCCTAGGGCCACCCGGAGGGTCTCGACCTCTTCCCGCTGATGGAACGATCGGGACCCCATCAGGACGTGGGGAACCCCGCGGATCTCGAGACCCCTGGCGTAGTCTCGCGTGACGTCCCGTCTCCAACTCACGAACCGCCGGAACAGGATGCAGACGTGGCCGGGAGAGATGGGTATGCGCCGGGACGGGTCCTCCGGGTCACCCACCTGCCACCCGCTTTTCCGCAGCAGCCAGTCGGTGAAGGCGGCGACGGTCTGGGGCAGGCTCTCTTCGATGGCCGCGTTGGCCAGGTTTCCCCATTTGCTGTAGGGACGCGGCACCGGAAGGGCGATGAGGGCCGGCTGGTCTCGCTCGGCCGTTCGGTGGCTCTCGAGCGGGACGTAGTCGGGCTGACCGCTGACGGGATCGGCCGTCATCTCCGGCGCGAAGGCGGAGTTGACGGCCATTTGCAAGGGCCGCACGGAGCGGAAATTCCGCTTCAGGTGGACCACGCCCATCCCGGCCGCCTCCAGGATCTCCTTGATCTCCTGGTACAGGACCACGTCGGCGCGCCGGAAGCGATAGATGGACTGCTTGGGGTCTCCCACCAGGAAGAGCTTTCCGGGAACGGGCCGGACCCTGCGCCAATTCGTCTCCTCGGGGTCGTCCGCCGACAGGAGCAGCAGAATCTCCGCCTGGAGCGCGTCGGTGTCCTGGAACTCGTCGACGAAGATGTGGCTGAACTGCTCCTGGAAGTCCCGCCGGACCGGTGGCCGGTCCCGGATCAGGTCCCGGGTCTTGATCAGCAGGTCCATGAAGTCGAGCCGGCTCAACTGCTCCTTGAGGGCCTCGTGGAACGGGACCACCTCCAGCAGTTCCTCCCGGAGCAGCGCCGCCAGGTCAGCGTCGGCGCGGCGTTTGAAATCATCCAATTCTCGAAGCAGGTCTTCCCGCGCCCCCACCACCATGGCCCGGGGCAGGCCCGGGGCGTATTCGCCGGTCCGGCCCGGCCGGAAGAAGGGGGATCTCAACTGTTGCAGCAGACGGAGCATCCGGCCTTCGAGGCGATCGTAGTCGCGGGGCCGTTCCCGCTCGAAACGCCGGATCCAGGCGTCCAGATCGCGGACCGGACTCAATTCCTGCCGCAGCCGGTCCCGCCGGTTGGATGTCCGGCCGCTGATGTCCGCCAGTTCCCGGCTTCGGCTGACCAGCGCGTCCAGGAGAGTTTCCCGGTCGAAGGCCTCGCGCCTCCACGAACTCCCGTAGTCGCGCCATTCCAGGAGTTGCCAGGCGGCCGAACGGAGCCCATCCAGCGGCGAGCCGAATTCGGCACCCTGCCGGATCAGGGACCGCTGCAGGGCGCGGGCCAGACCCGGCGCCGGGTGGACCATCCGCGTTTCCATCCATTGCCGAAAGGCCCTCCGGAAGAGGCGGGACGCCTCATCCTCCGAGAGTTCCCGGAAATCGGGGTCGACGCCCGCTTCCACCGGCCTCTTTCGAAGCAGGTCCGCGCAGAAAGAATGGATGGTGGCGATGCTGGCCTCCTCCAGCCCCGCCACCGCCCGCTCCAGGTTCCGGATCTCGGCCGGATCCGAAGCTTGCCGCCGGGACCGGTCCAGGGCCTCCCGCAGACGCAGCTTCAGCTCGCCGGCCGCCTTCCGGGTGAAGGTGACGGCGGCGATCCCGTCGACGCGGGCCCGGCCGCTCGCCAGGACGGCCACCAGGCGCCGGACCAGCTCGCTGGTCTTGCCGGTGCCCGCCGCCGCCTCCACCAGGAGGCTGGCGTCCAGGGAATCCCGGATGGCCCGCCGCCCGGCGGAATCGGACGATGAGTGATCCTGGGGGCCGAACTTCAAGGAATCGTTCATGAGGCCTCTCAGGGAAGTTTCCGAAGCTGCACGAGAGGCTCCAGGGGCCGGCTCTCCTTGAGGCCGGCGCGAAGCTCTTCGTACGGTCCGCAGACCGCCCGGTAATCGCAGGCGGCGCAGCTCTCCTCGCGAGGCGCGGCGGGAAGGAAGCCCTGGCCCACGGCCTGGTCGATGGTTTCCAGCACTTCTCCGATCCGGTTCCGGCCTTCCCGGTCGAGCCGGATCCGGTGGATCCGGAAGTTCCCTCTCTGGGTGCAGTAGTGGAGGCGTCCTCCCACGACCGTTTCACCCAGGAGTTCCTGGGCAGCCAGGGAATAGAGGAGGGGTTGGAGGGTTTCGCCTTGTCCCACCGACTGGGGTACAGGCTCCCTGGCCTTGCCGGTCTTGTGGTCGGTGATCCGGAGGACGCGGTGCGAGGGATGCCTTTCCACCAGGTCGACGATCCCCCGGAGCCGAATCCCGTCCAGGATGACAGCCTCTCCGGGAGTGCTGTCCGGGTCGCGATCCTCACCGCCGGCAGGGCCGAAAGCGTAGCCGAAGTGGACCGGTACCCATCCGTCCGGCTCCTGGCTGGCGCCCCGGATCCAGGTCCGAAGGTCGATCCACAGGTCCTCGATCTCCGATTCCCAAACCGGAGGGAGAATGGGAGCCATGCGCTCCCGGAAGCTCTCGGCGACCTGGTCCAGCACCTGGTCCGCCCGGCTCAGGATCGGCTCCAACCTCGCCTCGTTCATGGGTAGCAGGTCCTCTTCCCGGAGCCGGCGAAAGAGCCGGGATTGCACTTCATGGAAGAGGGAGCCCCGGGTCAGGGGATCCATGCGCTCCGGAGCCAGGGCCTCCGCCCTGGGCCGCAACCTCTGGATGGAGTGAAGGAAGAATCGGTAAGGGCAGGAGGCGTACTTCTCCAGCGCCGTGGCGGAATAGCTTCGATTGCGGAGGCGGTGCCGGTGCAGAATCCGGCGGGCCGCGGGATCGGACCGGGCCAGGATCCCGTCGTCGTCCGACCAGGCTGGCCGCCACCGCTTGTAGCGTGCCCGCAAAGACCGCGCCAGCCATGGGTTCACCAGGAGCAGGTACCGCCCCTGGCCCGTGTCCTGAGATCTCGGCGCCTGCAGGACCGGCCCCAGCGTGGCAAGATCGTACTCGGCGTCGTCGATGGCTCGATCCGGATTCCGCGGCGCGGTCCAACCCAGACGGGCGCTGGAGGCCGCGGCGCTCGTCCGTTCCAGTTCCTGGACATCAGGCAGTTGTCCGAGGGCTGCGCGCATCAGCTCCAGGGCGTAGAGGGAGGGGACCCGGGACCGTCCCCGCACCAGATCCATGCGCGGGTAGGAGGCGATGAGGCGCCGGGACGCCGAGGCAAGGGTGATGCGCAACAACCGGCGCTCCTCCTGGATCTTGTCCGCCAGCAGGGGAAGGTGGGTCGAGACCTGCCGGCGCAGTGGGTCCGGCAGCAGCGGGTCCTCGTTTGCCTTGCGGGGGAAGATCCCCTCCGAGAGTCCGGGGAGGCAGACCACCTCAAAGGACCGGCCGCACGCCTCCCCCGGCGTCCCGATGAAGACCCGGCCGTACGGTCTTTCCGGGGGGTCTGTTCTCAGGTCGCCGAGGCGTTGGCTCAGGACCTCCCTCACCTCGGTGAGGGTCACGGGTCCCACCTGCCCCATGGGCTCCAGTTCGGCCAGGAGGGACAGGACCGTGTCCGGCCGGCGCAGTGCCAGAGCGGACAGCCGGCGGAGCCGCTCCAACCAGGCCCGCCAGTTCTGCTGGTGGGGAAAGTCTCCCAGGAACTCGATGACCGGCAGGGCGAAGTCCCTGAGGTTCCGGAGCCGGTCCAACCGGCTCCGGAGCGCCTGTCCCGCCGCTTCGTTCCCCTCCGCCTCCCATCGTCTCCGTTTCGACTTGAGATCCGATTCGAGACCGGCGAGCCGGCTTTCCCACCGGTCCCTGCCGCCGATGACGGCGGCATCCACCAGCAGCCGCTCCCAGTGAGCCGGCGTCCTCAGGGTGCCGCCGATCACCGGAGAACGGTCGTCTTCCGGGTCCGAGTCGCCGTCCGCCGCCGGCGCGTCGCCGCCGGACTTGAAGCTCATCTCCAGGTCCTCTCCCGGACCGGCCCATGGGGGTTCCTGCTCGAACCGTTCCGGGGAGGGGTGGTCCCTCGGGACTTGGCCCAGGGAGAGGTATTCGGCGAAGCGGCTGGCGGTGAGGCCCTCCTCGGCGCACGCCAGGAGGGTCAGAAGGGCGCGGCCCGCCGGGTCGGGACGCGAGATGCCCCGGCTGAAGTAACCGGGGATGCCGGCCCGGGCCAACGCCTCCTCCATCTGGGGCTGGTAGCCCTCCGGATTGCGCAACAGGACCGCCATCTGGTCAAAGGCCGTTCCCCGCCTGGCCTCCTCCATGAGGGACCGGGCGATCTCCACGCACTCGTGACCCTCGCCCACGGCCGAGAAAAGTCGAAAGCTGGAATCCAAGGGGCCGCCGGCGACCTCCCCGGCAGCGAAGAGGCTCGACCGTATCCGGCCGAGAGCGGCGGCGCCGGTCTCTCCTCCGTTCCGGGGTGCGGTTGGAGCCGAGACTTCGAGAAGCGTCCGGAAGGCCTCCATGCCCGGTTCGTCCCCCGAGAGAACCAGGGCCAATGCCGCGGGAGACCCGCTGATGAGGGAGCCGTAGAAGAGGAACTCGGCCCGGGAGCGGGGAGGGGCGTCCAACAGCACCACGGGAAGACCGGCCCACGGGGACTCCCCCTCCAGAGCCCCGGCCGCCAGCTCCAACAAGGTGGCCCGGTCGGCGAGGGAATGTGCCTGAAGCTCCTCGGTGTACAGCTCCAGCAGGATGGCCAGATCGGGTCCGCCCCGGCTGCATTGCGCCAACCGGTCATTGCGGGCTCGAGCCAGACGCAGGTCCAGCAGCGTGGACGCCAGGGAGCGGGAGAAGCCGGGCATTCCGGAGACGGGTGCAAAGTAGCCCGGGCTGTCCGTTTCCCGGCCCCGGTAACCGGCCCGGGCGGCCAGGGCCTCCAGTCCCAGACGGCTCAGAGGAGCCAGACCCGCTCTCGCCAATTCCGGGGTCGCCAGGGCCGACGCCAGTTGAGCCGGTGTCCACCGATGGAGTCCCATCCGGCCCTGATTGCCGAGCGCCAGCGACCGCGCCAATTCGTCGGCCGCCGCCCGGGTCGGCGCCAGGATCAGAATCTCGCCGGGGGAGTCCAGGGAATCGATCCAGCGTTGGACGACAGCCGGAACCGACTCGTAGCGGGTGACTTCCAACAACCAGTGCGACATTTCGGCAATGAGAATCCGCGGAGAAACCCGGCCCGAATTGTACCGCCGTCCGGTGGGAAGTTCCCTCTTTGGCTTGAGCTGTCGTGAACCTGTGCGGAAGACACCTAGGAACGACCCGTTGGGCGGTTGCCGGCATGGGGAGGGCAACAACAAGTGGGGAAGGCAACAACAAGAGTGTCCCCTACGATTTTCGCTACGATTTTTCTCGTCTTCGCGTAGTAGACTGGCCGGTGGAAGGAGTCGGGTTTGCGAGTATCTGTCTGGTGGTTGGTTTTGGTGTTTCAGGTGGCAACACTCGCCGGACGCGGCGCCGGGGAGTGGCCCCAGTTCCGGGGGGACCCCTCCTTGACCGGGGTTTCCGACGCCCGGTTGCCAGTGTCTCCCGAGATCGCCTGGACTCATGACGCGGGTGATCCCATCGAGTCCTCGGCTGCCGTCAGCGGAGGGCGCGTCTTCGTCGGCACGGCCGGAGGCGAGCTGCACGCCGTCGACCTGGAATCGGGCGCGCTGGCCTGGCGGTACGAGGCGGAGGACGCCATCGGAGAGTCCTCGGCTGCCGTTTCCGGCGGCAGCGTCTACATCGCCGATCTGACGGGAATGCTTCACGCCGTTTCCGAGGCCGATGGAACGAAGCGCTGGACCTATCAGACCGACGGCGAAGTGAAGTCTTCCCCTGTCGTGGTGGAGGACTCGGTCCTGGTCGGTTCCTACGACGGGTACCTCTATTGCATTTCCGCCGGTGCAGGGGGCGTCCGCTGGAAACAGGAGACGGACGGACCGCTCCACTGCACCCCTGGCGTACTCGACGGAATCGCCTACGTCTCAGGGTGCGACGGCATGTTGCGCGGGATCCGGGTCTCCGACGGCGAGCCGGTGGTCACGGTGGATGTGGGCGCCTACACCGGGGCCTCCCCGTCCCTGGAAGGAGGCCGGGCCGTCTTCGGGACCTTCGACAACCAGGTGCTGGCCGTGGGGCTGAAATCCGGCGCCGTTCTCTGGCGTTACCAAGCTCCGGAGCGGGCGGCGCCGTTCTACTCGTCCGCGGCCCGGTTCGGCGGGAAGGTGGTGGTGGGAGGACGGGACAAACGGGTCCATTGCCTGGATGCCGGCACCGGAAAGGCGTTGTGGACCCATGCCACCCGGGCTCGAGTGGACTCCTCTCCGGCCATTGCCGATGGACGGGTCTGGGTCGGCTCCTATGACGGCCGGCTCTACTCCCTGGACCTGGAAACGGGAAAGCCATTGTGGGAGTTTCGAACGGGCGGCAGGATTTCCGCTTCCCCCGCGGTGGCGTCCGGCCGGGTCATCGTCGGGTCCCAGGACGGGTTGCTCTACTGTTTCGGCGCCGGTTCCCGGTAATTCCCGGCGCCGATCCGGCCCTCACTTCATGATCCAGCGCCGGGACTTCATCTCGAAGCGGGGCAGAGTCCCCGGCGGCACCGGCGAGACGGGAATCCTCAGCGAAAAGGCGGCGTGAAGCTCACGCTCCAGTTGCCGGGCTCCCCCTTCCCCCAGGCTCGACTCGATCCGGATCGTCATTTCCTTGAGCACGCCCGACTCGTGGACCTCCACCCGGTACTCGGAGATTTCCGGGCGTCTCCGGATCACCTCCTCCACCGCGGCCGGAAAGAGGTTCACCCCCCGGATCACCACCATGTCGTCGACCCTCCCCAGAATGCCGCCTTCCAGCGCCAGCTCGTAGCGGCCGAGGACGCAGGGGCTCGTGGTGGACGCCATCACCAGGTCCCCGGTCCGGTAGCGCAGGACGGGCGACCCGACCCGGTCCAGCGTGGTCAGGATCAACTCTCCCGTCTCCCCCGGCGCCGCGGGACGGGAGGTGGCCGGGTCCACCACCTCGGCCAGGTAGGCGTTTTCCAGGACGTGCAGGACGCCCCGGCGGGAAGGGCTCTCGTAGCTGACGGGTCCCACCTCGGTCATGCCGTGATGGTCGCGAACGCGGGCTCCCCAGGCGGCTTCCAGGCGCGCGCGGGTGGCCGCGATGCACCCCCCCGGTTCTCCGGCCGTCAACAGGATTCGAACCGCGGACTGCTCCAGCGAGAGGCCGTTTTCCGCGGCGACCTCGGCCAGGCGCAGGGCATAGGTCGGCGTGGCGCAGACGACGTCCACCCGGTTGTCCAGGATGGCTCGCAGGCGCCCCAGGCTGCTCTGGCCGCCGCCTGGAATACAGAGTGTCCCCAGGGCCTGCGCCGCGTCGAAGGCGGTCCAGAAACCCAGGAAGGGGCCGAAGGAGAAGGCGAAGAAGATGCGGTCCCCGGGCCTGACGCCCGACATCCGGTAGACGGTCTTCCAGCAGTCCAGCATCTTTTCCCAGGTCTCGGCGGTGTCCAGGCAGCGCAGCGGTTCGCCCCGGCTGCCGCTGGTCTGGTTGAAACGGGTGTAACGATCGAGCGGGAAGCTCAGGTTGCGGCCGAAGGGGGGATTCCGGATCTGGTCTTCCAGGAGTTCCCGTTTTTCGGTGAACGGAACCTGACGGCGAAACTCGCGGAGGCTCAGGGCCGTCTGGGACAGCGGTATCGCCTTCAACTTCTCCCGGTAGAACGGGTTCGAGGCCAGAACCGTCTCCAGCAAACGCTGGAGTTTCTCACGCTGCCGCTTCCGGATGGCTTCCGGTCCGGGGGGCTCCATGAGATTTAAGGGCTCTCCAGCATGCGGGACGGAGCGGCCTCGATCCGGGCGGAGATTTCCGGCGGGATGGGGATGGAGGACATTCGGCCCGTCTCCTCGCAGACTCGGACGCAGACCACTTTGAGGGCGCCGGCCGCCACCACCTGGAGACCGTCACGGGACTGTTTCCGAAAGATGAAATCCAGGAGCAGGGATTTTTCCTCCTTGGCCCGCACCAGGAGGTGAATCTCCACCACGTCCTCGAACCGGAGGGGTTTCCGGTAGTCGCAACGGGCGCTGAGCCGGGGCCAGCCCAACGTCCCCCGGGGGCCGCTGAAGTGACCCGCGAACCCCAGCGAGCGGTAGAATTCGTGCTCCGTCTCCTCCATGAAACGGAAGAAGTTGGCGAAGTGGACGATGCCGGCCATGTCCGTGTCCGCGAACTGGATCCGGCGGCTGGCCTTGAACTCGTATGCCACTGGACTCGACTATCCGATCGCTGGTCCGGTTGCGGTTGCGGCCCGGCGGACGGGCGGGCGAAAGCCCTCCCCGGCCAGCGGATGACCATGTTTCAGGGGCGGCGGCAGCTCCACCAGCTCCTCGATGGCGCCGAAAAGGTCGTCGAACTCCCGGAAGAGGTGGCCGATGAGGCAGTCGGTGAGGTCGCCTCTCAGGTCCATATGGCGTTTCAGAAGCCGCCTGAAGCTGAACTCCTGATCGTAGAAGGCGTAGACGAGCCGCCGCATGGCCTCGATGCCCCGAGTCAGGTCGCGTCCATACCGGGCGAACCGGTCTGCGCCGACGTCACCCGCCTTGAGAGCGCCGTCGATGGCGTCGGCGGCCATCTCTCCGCTCTTCAGCGCCAGGAACACGCCGGAGGAGAAGATGGGGTCCAGGAAGGCGAAGGCGTCTCCCACCAGCACCAGCCCCGAGGCGGCGCAGTAGCGCGAACGGTAGGAGTAGTCCCCCGTCAACCTCACCGGACCCTCCTGGCGTCCCGGCGCCACGTGCTTTCGGATCCAGGGATTGCACCGGGTCTCGCGGTCGAACACGGTCTGGAGGTCCCGGGTGTCGCGGAACAGGTAGCTCTTGTGGGCCACGACGCCGACGCTGACCTGGTCTTCCGGGAGCGGGATGTACCAGAACCACCCCTTCTCGGGAAGGTAGGCGATGGTGGTGGCTCCTTCGTCCAGGCCCGGGTCCCGGAGCGCGCCCCGATAGTAGGTCCAGAGCGCCGCCCGGTTCAGGGCCCGGTCCCGTATCCTCCAGCGGTTGGAGGCGGCGGACACGGCGGCTCGGCCCGTGGCGTCGACGGTCATGGGCGCCAGGACCCGGAAGCTGTCGCCGGCGCGGGTGACCGCCTCCACGCCCGTCACCGAACCGGCTTCCCGGATCAGGCGGGTGACCGAGACCTCTTCCCGGACCGTGGCTCCCTTGGCCCTGGCGTTGTCCAGCAGGAGAGAATCGAACTCGCTGCGCAGGACCTGCCAGGTGGTGGAGGCTTCATGGTCCAGGTGCTGAAAAAAGTAGAAGGGCTGGGAGACGCGCCCCCCGGTGGAGACGAACTGGACGCTGTACTTGCGGGGAAAGGCGGATTTCTTGAGTTGCTCGATCAGACCCAACCTCTCCAGGGTGAAGTAGCAATAGGGCATGAGGGATTCCCCCACCGAGTAGCGGGGGAAACGCTCCTTCTCCAGCACCAGCACCTTCCATCCGGCCTGGGCCAGCAAGGCGGCGGTGGTGGCTCCGGCCGGTCCTCCGCCGGCCACCACCACGTCGTAATCTCGGACTGTCTCCGTCATTTACGTGTAGCGCGAATCCTGATGCTCACGAAGGAAGAAGAGGGGAAGCAGCCGATCCACCTGCAGGAGGCCCTCCCGGCTGAGCTCCAATCCTTCGGGGGAGGCCGTCATGTAGCCCTCCTCGGCCAGTTCGCCGATGGGGCCCGCGAATCTCTTGAGTATGTCCACTTGGAACTTGTTCCGGAAATATCCGGTCCGGACCCGGCCCAGCTTCAACTGCAGGATCAGCTCCCGGATCAGGCGCTCCTCACCGGTCGGCGTCAGGGCGCGGTGCAGTGGGAGCTCACCCTGGTCCAGGCGGCGCAGGTAGGGTCCCATGTCGTGCTCGTTCTGGAAATGGGTCCCTCCCACGTGGGAGAAGGAGGCCACTCCCAGGGCCACCATGTCGGCCCCCGACCAGAGCTGGTCCCGGTAGAGGAACCGGCTCCGTTCCGGCGAGCGGACGGCGGTGTAGGCGCTGGCCACGTGGTAGCCGTTCCGTTCCAGCTCCTGGAAAGCCAGGTCCACCCAGCGGCGCTTGGTGGGCCAGTCGGCCACGGGAGCCCGGGTCTGCCCCTGGTCCCGCATACGCTGGTAGATCGTGGTGTTGAAGGGGATCTCCATCTGGTAGACGGTGACGCTGTCAGGCTGAAGCTGGAGGGTGTTCTCCACGCACCGGCGCCAGTTCTCCTCAGTCTCGTCCACCATCCCGGCGATGAGATCGATGTTGACCTGGGGGAAGTCGAGACGGCTGGCCCGCTCGTAGACGTCCCAGATCTCGCGGGAGCGGTGCGCCCGGCCGTTGATCTCCAGCACGTGGTCGTCGAAATTCTCCACCCCCAGGCTGAGCCGGGTGACGCCGAGGTCGCGCAAGAGCTCCAGTTTCCCCGGCGTCAGCGTGCCGGGCTCGCATTCGAAGGTGATCTCGCGGGCGTGATCCCAGGAAAAGTGCTGCTTCAGCTCCCCGACCAGGGCGGAGAGCTGCCGGGTGGAGAGGTAGGACGGAGTTCCGCCTCCGAAGTAGATGAAATCCAGTTCCCGGCCGTTGACGAAGGGACGCCGGGAGTAGAGGTCAAGCTCCCGGACCAGCGCGTCCAGGTAACCCAGGATCTCCCGGGAGCCCTTGCCCGTGTAGACCTTGAAGTAACAGAAGTGGCAGCGCTTGCGGCAGAAGGGGATATGGAGGTAGAGGCCCAGCGGTGTCTCGGTGTCTGCGGGGCGCTCCAAGGCCGCCAGGGCTTCTTTGACGCCGTCCGGTTTCCAGAAAGAGAAGGGGGGATAGTTGGCGATGAAGTAGTTGCTGGCGACGGTCTCCTTGTCCGATTGCATCACGCAGGCCCGTCCGCGGCGAGGCCGGATCGCCTGCCGCCGCACAGAGGCATTCTATCAGACAGTATGCCGTCGCCCGTCTCCTCGAATGCGTGCCCGCTGTTCTCACCTGCAAAAAACGCAGGGGCACCCCTTGTGGGTGCCCTCTTTCGTTCCAGCCTCAGAGTCCCGTGGCGAAGGGCGGCCACAAAGGTCGCCCCTACGAAATACATAGGGGCGGCTGGCGGAAAGAGCGGTCCTACTCCGACCTGAGGGACTCGATGACGGGGGTGCGGATGGCGGCGGCGACGGCGGCGAGCGAGGCCAGCAGGCCGACCAGGAGAACCAGGCCGGCGAGGGCTCCGGTGGGGGCCAGGGCGGGGCCCAGGTCGCGGGCGAGGAGAACCGGCGCCACGGCGACCAGGGCCGAGGAGACCCCCGTCACCAGGGCGAATCCCACCAGCAGCAGGTTCTCGGCCAGCACCATGGTTCCCAGGTGGCCCGGCCCGTAACCGACGGCCCGCATCAAGGCCAGCTCTCTGCGGCGCTCCAGGACGTTGCGGAGCAGGATCACCGCGGTCCCCAGCGTTCCCAGCAGCAGGCCCAATGCGCCCAGGCTCTGAAATGTGGACAGGTACGTATTCTCGACCCGGTGGAAGCTGGCCAGGCGGTCGGCGGTGGAAGTGGCGTCGAACCCGTAGTCGGACAGGCTCCGTTCCAGGTTTTCAACCCAATTTCCGTCCTCCCGGTCGGGGGTCTCGATGAGGAAGTAGCGGTAACCCTGCTGTTTCGGGAACAGCTTCAGGAAGTTCCGCTCGGAGATCACGATCTCCCCTTGCAGGACGCTGTCGGAGAGGGCTCCCACCAGCTTCAGCCGGACCGGCTCCCCTTCCGCCCGGTGCAGAACGATCTCTTCTCCGAGGCCCGTGTGCAGCGAATACGCCATGGAGGTGGCGTCGGCGATGGCGGGGATTGCCGAGTCTTCGGTCTCCGCCTCCAGCAGGCGCCACGGATTGTCCTGGTCTTCGGCAGCCAGCGAGGAACTGAAGCTGAAGCGTCCCAGGTCCAGGAAGGCGCTCCGGGCGCCCAGGATTCGCGGGTTGGCCGGACGATAGAGGTTGCGGCAACTGGCGTCATCCCCGGGACGGAGCCGGAACGACCAGAAGCGGAGCTTTTCCGGGGAGGGCAGCCGGTCCAGGTTCAGTTCGGGTCTGCTTTCCGGGTCGTCGGGATCCTGAAAGAAGGGAATCGAAGACTCGGCCGCCAGGGAGAATCCGCCGGTTCCCGACCCGGGCGCCAGGGAGGGCCCCCCCTCTCGGCGAAAGACTCCCACCGTCACGATGATGAAGGTGGCCAGCGCGATGAGGCCGATGGAGAGCAGAGACCGGCCCGGACGGTAGCTCATGTTCCGGAGTCCGATCCGGCTCAGCGCGGCGATCCCGCGCCCATGGAAACCGAGGGCCCGGTCGGCGGTGAGGAACCACCACTGGAACGCCAGCAGGGAAACCAGCAGCAGGGCGCCGGAGCCGAAGAAACCGGCCGTCTGGCCGATCCAGCCCAGGACCGCCGCCAGCAGGAAGATCAATCCGGCCGCGCCCAACGCCAGAGCCGCCAGCAGGGACCGGCGCCCGGGTCCGGAGGCCAAAGGCTCCTTCTCGCCCGCCAGCAGGAGGCGCGGAGGAGCCTTGCCGAGCCTTCGAAGAGTCAGCAGTATGCAGGCGAAGGCGGCCGCCACCCCGGCGGCGGCCCCCACGAGAAGGGTCGCCGGTTCCACGTGCAGGGTCAGCCGGGTGGTTCCCACCGCCGAGATCCAGCGGGTTCTCAGGCCCCACATCATCAACCAGCCGTAGGCGGCGGCTCCCGCCAGGCCCACCAGGCTCCCGGCGAAGGCCAGAACCAGGCCTTCGGCCGCGAAGAGGCGCCGGATCAGAGGCTCCGAGATCCCCAGGGCCTTGAACAGTCCGACTTGGCGCAGCCGCTGTTCCAGGCCCAGTTTGAAGAACAGGACGGTCAGGAGCAGGGCGGAGACGACCAGGAAGAAGCTGAAGTAGAGGAAGTACTCGCCGAAGTCGGTGCTCCCGCGAGACGCCTCGATGCCGGTGACTCTGACGGGGTGCAGGGAGAATCCCATGGCCTCGGGAGTGAGGTTCGCCAGCAGGCTTTCCCGAAAGCGGTCGCGAGTCTCGTCCAGGGTGAGATGGTCCGGTTTCCCGAAGCGCAGCGAGGTCACGTCGCCGAACCGGGACCCCCACAGCTTCCGGGCGATATCAAGGGGGAGAAATGCCTTGGGGGTCGTTCGGTAGCGTTCCCAATAATCTTCGTCCTGATGCCGGATGCGGGAGAGGTCGACGGGAAAGGGCGGGTCCCAATGGGAGATGGACTCGGTCTGGCTGATGCCCTCGAACTCGGGAACCAGGTCCCGGTCCGCGGCCGCGCCGGCGAGGGGAATGACCCCGGCCACCCGGAAGTCCGCCGTTTGCGTCGAGAGCCCGCGTCGGTAGTCCCAAAGAAAATACTCCAGTTTCACCGGTGTGCCGGGTCCGATCCCCAGGTCCCGGGAGGTCCAGTCGTTGATCCAGAGCGGCGCCGGAGACTCTTCCCCAGGGGATCCGGACCGGATCGAGTCTCCCCGTTGGCCGGCATCGACCGCTACCTTTTCTTCCGTAGGGGCGACCCTTGTGGTCGCCCTCCCCGCGCTGGCCGATGAGGTTGGAATGATGGAAGAAACCACCTCGGAAGCGTCCCGCCCCGAAATGGCGGCCAAGTGGTCCGGTTCCAGCCCCGTCACCAGAGAGTAGGGGACAATCTGTTCTCCGTGGGCGATGGAATTGACGACATAGCTGAAGACGGACTGTGACTCCAGCTTCAGGGCGGCGCCCGCCCGGTGAGCCGCGGCAACCACGGGTTCGTCCAGCAGGCCTCCTTGATGCTCCAGCGAGAGGCACGAGCAATGCTCCAGGGCCCGGATCCGGAGTCCGGCATCGTCCGGATTGAGAGTCTCCCGGAGAATCCGAGGAAGCCGGTTCCCGTCATCTCCGGACGGGTTATCGCTTGCGGACAGGTGCAGCGCGTTGACCCGTCCCTCCTGTTCCATGGCCCGCTGAATTTCGGCCAGGGGCAAAAACAGGGTCCGGACCGCGGCGCCTCGTTGCAGAATGGAGAACTCTCCCAGGTTTTCCGGCTGCAGGACGCGGCTGCCCCGGACCCTCAGCGTGGTCCCCGAGGAGTCCCTCCGGCCATGAAGCGTTTCGGCCGGAGTCGCAGCCTGCTGCTGCAGAGTCACCAACAGACTGTCCCCTTTTTTCCAATCCAGTTCATGGGCCAATTCGGGACTGAGGAGGGCGCTGCGGCGGTCCAGGGGCTCGGCCGGCCGTCCGTGGAATGCCCAGAACCGCTCGTCCACTCCGTAGATCTGGACCCGGGACGCCAGTCGTTGGGTGCCGGCGTGAACCACCGCGCCCTCCCCCACCATGAGGGGGCAGACGTCGCCGAAATCCGGGATGAAACCGGGATGGGCCTGGAGTCTCCGGGCCAGGTCCTCGGGGAAGGGCATTGCCGCCGTGACGGCGGTGTGGGTATTGCCCAGGCGCTCCAGCACCAGCGCCCTGAGGCTGGAGCGGACCGAATCTCCCACCAGGAGGGCGCCGGCCAGCGTGGCCACGCTCACGGCCACGCCCCCGATGATGGCCAGTTGGGTGGGCCAGTAGTGGACGAGGCTTCGTATGATGACCCGGCGGAGCCTCATCGCGGGTGGAGCCGGCATTCGCGGAGCTCGTAGCGGTTGGGAAACCTGGCCGCCAGCTCCAGATTGTGGGTGACCACCATGAGGATCGTGCGGCGGCGCCGGTGCAGCTCCAAGAGAACGTCGCTGACCGATTCCGCCGAGCGGCGGTCCAGGTTGCCGGTGGGCTCGTCGCAGAGCAGCAGAAAAGGATCCAGGATCAGGGCGCGGGCCAGGGCCGCACGCTGTTTCTCCCCGCCCGAGAGCTCCCAGGGCCGGTGTTCGAGACGGTCGCCGAGACCCACCCGTTCCAGCAGGCCGCGGGCCTTGCGCACCTGATCCCCGCCGTTGGACTGAGCGCGGGTGACCAGGGTCGGTATCAGGACGTTTTCCAGGACGGAGCATTGGGGCAGGAGGCAGTGATCCTGGAAGACGAAACCCACCTGCCGGTTCCTGAATCGGGCCAGCTCCCGCGGCTCCAATTCGAACGGATTCTGCCCCTCCAGCCGGACGGTGCCGGCCGTGGGCGGCTCCAGAGTTCCCAGGATGTGGAGCAGCGTGCTCTTGCCGCTTCCGGAGGGTCCAACGATCGACACCGCGTCTCCCCGGGACAGGGACAACGACACTCCTGAGAGCACCGGGAGAGTGCCCCGGGGCGTGGCATAGTCCTTGCCGAGGTCCCGGACCTGCAGGCCGCCGCGTCTTCGTGGAGAGCCGCCGCTCTCGGCAGGTCTGCGTCCGGGTTTGGGACTGGCCAGGCGCTCGTAGGACTGCAGCGTGGCGGCCACCATTCTTCGCGCGTCGTAATGCGCCCGAACTCCCTCCCTCCCTCGCCGGCCCAACACGGCGGTCCGTTCCGGATCGCGTTGGAGCTCCAGAATCCCGCGGGCCAGGTCAGCGGAGTCGTCCGGCTCCACCAGCAGACCGCCGCCGGTAGCGGCGATGATCTCCGGGAAGACTCCCCGCCTCGGCTGGACCACCGGAACGCCGCAGGCCTGAGCCTCCAGCGTGTAGAGTCCCCTGGGCTCGTCGTAGCAGGTGGGCACCGAGAGAACGTCCAACTCTTGCAGGAAGCGAATCTTCTCCGCACGGCTCAGGCTGCCCCGGTACTGGAAGCTGTCCTCCAGGCCCCACCGGCGCATTCTCTTCCTGATCCCTCGCAGATAGCCGGAATGATCGGTGGCCGGATCGCCGGCCACCAGCAGGCGCGTCCTGCCCGGACCCGACTCGCGGGCGACGCCGCGATAGGCTTCGCAGAGCAGGTGCAACCCCTTCTCGGGCGCGATCCGGGCCAGGTATCCCACGGTGAAGGGACGGGACGGCGCGGAGTCGCGCGGCTGAAAGTCGTCGACGTGGATTCCCGAGGGAATCACGCCGACCTTGGAGCCCGGGAGTTCCAGGTAGTCCCGCATCGCCCGGGCGTGGTAGCGGCTCACGGCGTGGAACTGATCGATGAACTCGGCATTGGCCCGGATCCTCTCTCGAGCCTGGGATCGATAGGGTTCCTTCAGCGCCTCCAGGAACAGGTCCTCGCCCTGGAGAGTGCAGCAGACGGGGGAGGACAGGGCCTGTCTCACGGCGGGAGCCAGACCGCTGAGCAGGCTGTTCCCCAGGTGCACCAGGTCCGGCCGGGGACGGCTTCGGAGCCAGCTCAAGAGTTTTTCCAGCTCCTTGCGCTGGAAACCCGATTCTCCCCGGAGGACCGAAACCGCGGTCTCCCCCAGTTCGCCGGGATCGGTCCGGGTTCCCCAGCGGCCGGCCGAGTTCAGCAGCCAGGACGAGTCCAGGATCCGGTCCAGGAACCAGGGAGTCGATCGGAAAAGGGAAAAACGCTGCTGCAGATAGACGTTGACACCCCCGAAGAACGTGGTCCCGAGGCTCACGTTGGGTTCGTCGGTGACGGTCGGAGTGTAGAGGGGAACCAACTCGACGTCGTGCCCGCGGGCCAGGAGGTCGGAGGCCAGGGTGTTGTCCCGAAAGCAGGCCCCGCAGTATCTGCCCCCGGCGCCCGCCGTGATGTACACGACCCTCATGGAAAGAAGATTACGCCGGGTCCGGTCCCCGCCGCAAGACAATGAGAGCGGGTTCCATGCCGTGGAAGCTTGGGGGACGTGCTGGTAACATGAGCACGCCTCGATCGTCTACCCGAACTTTGGATGGAATTCATGCCGTTGGGACTGAAACACCGAACCGAGTTGTTCCTGATTCTCCTGCTCTGCGCCGGCGGCCCGGTTCGGGGCCAGACCGTTGAGGGCTCCCTGAGGCTGCAGATCGAGGATGGAACCGGCCCCGTGGAGGGGGCCGCCGCGGAAGTGGTCCGGGAAGAGACCAACCATCGCCGGACCGGCGTCGCCGACCGGGACGGCCACCTGCAGATCCCGCTTCTCCCGTCGGGGACCTACCGTCTGGAGGTTGCCCATGCGGGCTACCGGAAACATGTGGAGAGGTTCTCCCTGCGGGTCAACGAGCGGTTGGAGCTGCGAGTGACACTGCAGCCGGGCGAGCTGACCGAGGAGGTGTTGGTCGTGGAGAGCCGCGGATGGCTCAAGCGGGACTCGCTGGCGCTGGGAAGCGTGATCGAGAACTCGCAGGTCGCGGGCCTGCCTCTGGATGGGAGGAACTTCTTCGAGTTGAGCCTGCTGCTTCCGGGGAGCGCTCCGGCGGCGCCCGGATCGGCCGGTTCGGTCCGTGGCGACTTCGCGTTGAACATCAACGGACAGCGCGAGGCGTCCAACAGCTTCCTGTTGGACGGCGTCTACAACGGAGACCCCAAGCTCAACGGGATCGGCGTCAACCCTCCCGTCGACGCGATCCGGGAGTTCGAGGTGCTCATGGGCACCTATGACGCCTCGTTCGGACGCAACGTGGGCAGTCAGATCAACGTGGTGACCAAGTCGGGCGGCAACCGGGTCCACGGCACCGTCTACGGATTCTTCCGCAACGCGGCGCTGGATGCCCGGAACTACTTCTCGTTGCCTCAGGGGCCGGACCCCGAGTATCGGAGAAGCCAGTTCGGGTTCTCGCTGGGAGGACCCGTGGTCCGGAACCGGACGTTCTTCTTCGCAGACTACGAAGGACGGCGGGTGCGGCAGGGAGTCACTCGCGCCACCACGGTTCCCACCATGGCCGAACGCTCGGGCGATTTTTCCGGTTCTTCGCGTCCGTTGCCGATCAATCCGTTGACCCGGCAGCCATTGCCGGGGAACGCGATCCCGGCCTCCTGGATGCATCCCACAGGCCGCGCCGTCGCCCAGCTCTATCCCCAACCCAACCTGTCGGGGGCGGGTCCGAACTTCGTCTCCTCGCCCACTCTGCAGGATCGAGACGACCAATTCGACGTGAGAATCGATCATGCCGCGAGTCCGTCCTCGAATCTGGCCCTGCGCTACAGTTTCGGCGACCGGGACCTCTTCGATCCCTTTTCCGGGCCCCTCTTCTCAGCCGTGCCGGGATACGGGACCAACGTCCCGAGGCGGGCCCAGAATCTGGCGGTCAGCGAATCGCATGCCTTCACCTCCCGCTTCCTGAATCAGGTGCGTTTCGCCTTCAACCGGGTCGCAGCCGGCGCTTTCCACGAGAACATGGGCCGGAGCATCAACTCCGAATTGGGTTTGCCCGATCTCTCCGACCGCCCACGGGATCTGGGGATGAGTTTAATCACCGTCTCCGGGTATTCGTCCTTGGGGGACGAATACAACAACCCTCAGCACAGCGCTTCCGACACGTTTCAATTCCTGAACCATTCCACCTACGCCAGCGGCAAGCATCTCTGGCAGGTCGGCGGGGACGTCCGGATCGTCCGGCAGGACGCCTACCGGGACGTCCAGTCCCGCGGGTTTCTCAACTTCGTGGGCCAGACCGGCATCACGGGAAACGGCTTGGCCGATCTGCTGCTGGGACTGCCCTCGCTGACGGGTGTGGCGCAGCTCGACAATCCCCAGCACCTTCGCAACCGGAGCTACAGCTTCTTCGTTCAGGACCATTTCAAGTTGAGGCCCAACCTGACGCTGGCTCTGGGCGTGCGCTATGAGTACAACTCACCGCCCGTGGACAAGGACGATCGGGCCAACGTCTACGATCCGGAGAGCGGAACGCTGGTCGGCGTCGGAACCGGCGGCGTGCCCCGGGGCGGCTATCTGCCCGACCGGAACAACTGGGCTCCCCGGATCGGACTGGCCTGGGGACTGGACCGGGGCGGACGCCTGGTGCTCCGGACCGGATACGGAGTCTTCTACGACCAGTCTCCCCTGGCGCCCGGCGAAGGCCTTTACTTCAATCCGCCGTATTTCGATTTCCGCCTCTACTTCCCGCTGCCCGAACGGCTGTTGACCCTGTATGACCCTTTCCCGCAAAACTACCCTTATCGACTCCCCCCGTCGGTCCTCTTCTACCAGCGGGATCTGGCCCAGGCCTACAGTCAGCACTGGAACCTGAATTTGCAGCGAGAGTTGGGAACCCGGCAGATGATCGAGGTGGGCTACGTGGGGTCCAAGGGGACCAAGCTGCTGACGGCGCGCGATTTCAACCAGCCTCGCCCCAGTCCCGTGTGGCCCAATCGCCGGCCCGTCCCGCAGTTCGACGACATCAACCTGCTGGAATCCCGGGGGAACTCCAGCTACCACTCGCTCCAGGCGCGGTTCAACCGCAGGTTGAGCTCCGGGTTTTCGCTGCTGGCCTCCTACAGTTGGGCCAAGTCCATCGATGACTCGTCCAGCTTCTTCTCCAGCGCCGGCGACCCCAACTTTCCCCAGGACAGCTCGAACGTCGGGTCTGAGCGGGCGCGGTCCAACTTCGACCTGACCCATCGGCTTTCGGTGAGTTATTCCTGGGAGATTCCAGTGGGCCGGGGCCGGTCATTCTTGGGAAACCTGGGAGTTCTTTCCAGACTCCTCTCCAACTGGCAGAGCTTCGGAATCCTGACTTTCCAGACGGGGCATCCGTTCACCGTGGCCCTGCTTCCGGAGATCGACAACAGCAACACCGGACGGTCGATTCTGGGCTTCGGCGCCAACGACCGGCCTCACCGCACCGGGACCGGTACCATCTCCAATCCCGGTCCGGATCGGTGGTTCGACACCCGGGCCTTCGTTTTTCCCAGCTATGGGAGTTTCGGCACTTCGGGAAGGAACATTCTCGAAGGACCGGGATACGCAACGGTGGACCTGTCGCTGGTGCGGGATACGAGCATTTCCGAGGAGGTCACGGTTCAGTTCCGGGCCGAGTTCTTCAACCTCTTCAACCGGCCCAATCTGCACCTCCCGGATCTCTTTCTGGGCTCACCCACCTTCGGCCGGATCCTCTCGGCCGGAGAGCCCCGCCACATCCAGTTGGGCCTCAAGCTGTTGTTCTGAAGCGCGGGTCAGTCTGAGTCGCGGGTCAGGTCCCCACCGCGAGGGTCCGCATCCGGTTGACGGCCATGGCCACTTCACCGCGCACGCAGGAAAGGGACAGTCCGTGACGGCCATGCAGGAAAGGGACAGTCTGGATTCCCGTGGTCTGGGTTCCCGTGGGGCTGCGGTGCCCAAGAAAAGGAGCTGGGAAAGGGACAGTCTGGATTCCCGTAAGGCTGCGGGGATTGGACAGCCCCGTCGCGATCCTCGTTCAGACCTGTTTCCCTGTTCTCCTCAACCGTCAGAAAAATGGGAAATGTCCAACGTCTATTGAGTGGTTTCCGTGATCTGAGTCATTCGTGCCGCGGTGGCAGGATCGACAGTCGGCGATTGGGTGGGTCGGCGATCAGACGAGCCTACGTGACAATCGCGTTCGAGCGCTGCTCCCGCAGGGAAAACAGGGCTCCGCCCAGTTGGGGGATGGGGTGCCGGCGGCGACGATATCGACCTTGCTGCCGATAAGTCTCCAGCAGTTGCGCCACCTTCTCCGCCGGCCCGACGGCCAATCCGTCCGTCAGAAACCGCAAACGCCGACGATAAGCTCCCGCCCGGGTAAATCCACGTCGCTGCTCCTGATGAAGGATCCACCGGGGGATCGCCGCCTGGTTTTCTCGCGTGGGGACGGCGCCTCGATAGTACAAACGAGCCCGGTAACTGCTGTAGGCGTCGGTTTCGAGATCCGGGGGGAACAGTTCCTCCAGTGGAATCAGGGCTTGATCCTCGCCGGTAA